>BNZQ01000029.1 GCA_026001225.1 Clostridia bacterium | reverse complement strand
CGCCGGCCCCGACATCAACAACAGTTATTATTTTTCGGCCCACAGCGCGGACGGAAGCGCGTTATTTTTCCGTTTAGGCTTGCGCGGCGGCACGCCGGGCAAAGCCGAGGTTTGGACGGCGTACCGCGCTGCCGACGGCACGGCGTACCTGAATACCCCCTGCTTATTCGATAAGCCGGACAGCGCCGCAAGCGTGCAATGCGTCGCGCCCTTGCGCGAATGGAAATTCTCCTTTAAAGGGAAGGTGACGCCCGTCAAGCCCGACGCCGATCTGATCGCCCGTCCTTGCGGCGCGGAGGAGGACGCCGAGCTCGTCGGTACGTTCCGCACCGAACGGCGGTGGTTCGAGTTTACCCGCGACGCCGATACCCGCGTGTTTGCCCGCGCCGTCGCGGCCGAGAAATGGGGCAAGGGCTTTTCCGACGGGGTCGCTCAAAATCACCAAACGCATATCGAGCAGGACGGCTTTGTCGAAGGGACGCTGACCGTCGGCGGCAAGACCTACGCGATCAACGCACCCGCCGTGCGCGACCACTCCTACGGGCGGCGGCTGTGGGGCGAAAAATAATAACTGTTGTTGATGTCGGGGCCGGCGTCCGCCGATAATTCGTAGAGCTCGCAGGCGATTTCGTCGAGCTTGTCCTTTTTGTTGCGCTTCTCCATGCGCCGACGCACAAGGAAACTTTTGAGTCCCGTTTTGAGTCCCATGGTTTTGTTCTCCTATAACTTAAAATATAAAGACCGAACAAGGCTCTCGCGGGCACTAAAGAAAAATAACCGCCCACATTGACTCTGTTCGTATATATATTATACAAAATGCAAAGAATTTGTCAAGTAATTTTATACTTAAAGACAATTTGCTTTAAAATTCGCAAACAATTTCGTCAAAGCATCCACGATATCTTGATCCTGCCGTTTCAAATATTCGATATATTCTTCGGTGTACCAAACGCGACGGCAATAATCCTCTATTTGGGCAAAAGATATACATGTCGGAACCATATCCTGTATTTCCCCGCCGTCGAAAACGTACCGCTTGATCTTTTTTCCGCCGCTTCGGCGAATTCCGCCGCTATGAAAGCGTACCGCGATTGCAAACTTCCCCGCATCGAATCCACAATTCCGACGACGGGCAAGGCCGCGCAAATCGTCCCGTCGCGCAAATACCGCGCGGCTGCAATTTGCGTCAGATAGTAAAACGAGGTTTGCAAAGTGGTGTTCAATGTTTATTCCCTAACAGGATTCTGCTGTTGATACTCATATTATACAGCAAACGGCTGTATACTGTCAATGAGAAATGATTATCTTTTCCGAAAGATTGAAAGAATTGCGGATTCTCGAAGGGTATTCGCAAAAACAAATGGCGGAAAAATTATGTTTGCGTCAACAATCTTATTTACGCTATGAAAATAACGGCGAACCGAGTTTATCAACTTTGGCCAAGATAGCGAAACTATTTGACGTTTCGACGGATTATTTGTTGGGTTTAAAAGACGAATACTAACCGATATCGACCACCCCGTCGCCTGACGGCGGCACACCTCCGTAGAGGAGAATTTTTAAAAGGTTGAGATTTCACGGCGGGCCGACGCGCGCTGCCCTGACCCTACGGCGTCCTTCTGAATGACAACATTGCGGCGAGAGCGTTTTTGAATGACGGTTAGGCGCAAAAAGGGATTCCGCGAAATCGGGGTTTCCCTGATTTCGCGCCCTTAATGAAAGCCGCGTATGAGCGCGACTGCGGCCCGCTTTGACGGGCCGTTCCTTGTCCGTTATTTTCTTTTTCCCTTGCGGCTTTCTTTGGATGGGCCGACTTGATGGACAAACAAAAAGAAAAAAGCAAAAAGGAAACGAGCGAATCGAGGACACGCATACTATCTTGACGGACAGACGAGTGAGCGACGTCCCCCCGTAAGAGAGCGCGGAGGGCTCTATTCTATTTTACTCGTCCCCAACGCGCGGATCCCCGTCACCATAATGTTTTCCCGCCCGAATACCGGCGCGAACGTTTCCGTAAAGGCGCCGAATTCCGAAGCGTGCACAAACGCCAAAATCGTGCCCGCGAAGCCGCCGCCGTGCACGCGGTACGCGCCCTTTTTCAAAACGCGCCCCGCCAAATACAATGCGAGCGGAATGCGCTGAACGGCGTCCTCCGGCGCGTAGCAGTTTTGCAACAGCGCGTAACTGCTGATCCCCGATTCGCGGACGGCGGAAAAGAACGCGGATAATTTTCCGGCTTTCAACGCCTTAAAAGCTTTTTCCACGCGCGCGTTTTCCTCGTAAAAATGCGCCGCGCGCAGGATCGCCCGCCCGCCGACGGCGCGCTGCAGGGCGGAAACCGCGCCGTAAAACGCGCGGGGCGGCACGTCCGCCAAATAATCCTTGCCGAAATATTTCGCCGCGGCCTGCATTTCGGCCTTGATCGCGGCGTAATGCGCCGTCATGTCGGCGTGGCTGCCGCCCGTGTTGACGACGACGATTTTATACTCGCTCAAAATCTGCGGGGCTACGCTCTCGATCCGGGGCTTATGAATATCCTGAAAATCGATATAGGTCGCTCCCCCTAAAGCGATGCCCATTTGATCCAATAAGCCGCTGGGCTTTTCCATATAGACGTTTTCGGCGTACTGCGCGATTTTCGCCAACGTCACGCGGTCGGCCGCGCCGCCGTTGTAGAATTCGTTCAAAATCTGGGCGGCCAGCAGCTCGAACGCCGCCGAACTGGATACGCCCGCGCCCACGGGAATATCGCCGACCGCCGCGGCGTGAAAGCCGCCGATATGCAAGCCGCGTTTTGTAAAGCCGTCGGCGACGCCGCGCACCAAGCCTTGCGGAGAGCCGACCTCGGCGGGTACCTTGGCCGTACTCGCCAAATCGACGCGGACGGGCGGAAAGCCGCGGCTGTCGATCACGATCACGTTGTCGCCGGTCGGGTGCGCTTCGGCCTTTAAGGATAATTCGATCGCGGCCACCAGCACCTTGCCGTGGTTGTGGTCGGTGTGGTTTCCGACGATTTCGATCCGTCCGGGGGAAATGAATTTCATGTTTTTGGCTCCTGTTTGCGATTATTCCGGCGAGAAAAACTTTTTACAAAAAGTTTTTCTCGCACTCTTTTCAAAAGCTTTCGTTCGTCCTTTGACCGAACAGGCGCGGCGCAGACGGGCAACAGTTGACGCGGCGCCGAGGGAGTGTAGACCCTTCCTACATGACCGAGGCGAAGCGGCAAACGTAGCCCGTATCCGCCGATGCCTGTTCGGTCAAAACTCGTCGATCTTTTCGACGACGACATTAGGCCCCTCGACTTCGACGACGCGGATCAGCGCGCCGCGCTCCAAAACGCCGGATTTACTGACCGCGTTGATCGATATGTTGTTGATCGTTACCTTACCGGCCGGCTCCAAATCGCCCATGGCGACCCCCTCCAAGCCAAGCAGAAAATAGTAATCCTTTCCCTCGTCCTTTTCCTCGCCGAGCTCCAAAGCCGGCACCTTTAACAGGAAGCCGTACCGACGGATCGCCGTATCGACGAGGTACACGCCGAGAAGGACGGCGCAAATCAGAAACGTCATGAAAAAGAACGCGGCCGCGCTGCCCCCGTGCGAAAGGCGCGCGATAACGCCCGCGACCAACGCCGCGCCGCCCAAAAAACCGAAAACCTTTTCGCGGCGCACGATTTCAATCGACAGAAAAATCAGCCCCGCGCCAAAAAACAGCGCGTCCGCCAAATTCATCTCGGAAAAGAGAGTTATAAATTCATACCATACGTCCATGTCGCTCACTCCTTGGCCCGTCATGATTGTCCTACGGCGTCGATCCGCTCGTTTCCTTTTTTACTTTTTTCTGTTTATTTACCCGTCATGTCGGCCGATCGACAGAAAACCGCAAGGGAAAAAGAAATCGACGGCAATCGGTTACGGCGCGGATATACTTATTTTCAGTTGTTAAAGGTTCTGTGATAGTGAAACATATACTGTTGCGCAAAGCCCGACACACCGCCGAACCGCTCTGCAAGGCGCGCCCGTATGTATTTTCTGTCCGTCGCGCCGTCCTCGAAATACGCGCCGTAGCATTGCGCGATCCACGTATCCACCGGAAAGGCCGCCGTATTCCGGCAAGCGAACAACAGGATACAATCAGCCACCTTCGGCCCCACGCCGGGCAGTTCCAAAAGCAGACGCGCCGCGTCGCTCGGATTCATCCGCCGCAGGCCGTCGGGATTCAACGCCCGCGGGTCGGCGGGATTCGCGGCTTGCAACAGGGCGGCGGCGCGTCCAATATACCGCGAACGGTAACCCGCGCCTATACTATTATAAAACTTTTCGTCCGAAATCGCAAGCGTTCCGACGGCGGGAAACGCAAAAAAGCCGCCCGTATCCTTTCCGGCGGCGGCGCAAAGCCTTTCGACGATGCCTTGAATGCGTTTAATGTTGTTGTTCGCGGAGATGATAAAGCCGATAACGGTCTCGAAAAAATCCTGCCGCAGGATGCGGATGCCCCGCCCGAATCCGACCGCGCGGCGCATGAAATCCGCTTCCCGACCGCTTCCGGCGCGGCGCAAAACCTCGCTTTCGATTCCGGCATACTCCTCTGTCAAGTCGAAATAGTTGATAAAATAATCGGGATCGGAACACTCGATCACGCTTTCCCGCCCGCGCTCGTATATACGGGCGCGCTGATCGGCGGACAAGACCTCCCAAACGGATTCGCAGTCGGCGGCGTTTTCCGCTTTGCGGTAACGAAAAATCTGACCGCACGTCAGGGTCTTTTCCGCGGAAAAGTATGTGTTGTCGGGAATGAGGATTTTATTTTGCTCGACATGAAACTCCATACCTGCGTTCAAAAAGAAAAGAAACGTCGAACAAACGGAAATGAGAACAAAAGCGTGTTCGCTACGCGCGGACACGAACGTATTCTCCGTTTTTAGACGGTCGAAACCTGCTGCTTCTCGACGATCGAAACCTGCTTTTTCTCGCGGCCCTTATGCTCGAATTTCACGGTGCCGTCCGCTAAAGCGTACAAGGTATGATCGCTTCCCACGCCGACGTTTCGGCCCGCGTGAATTTTTGTCCCGCGCTGACGCACGAGAATATTGCCCGCCAAAACGAACTGTCCGTCCGATCTTTTGGTGCCTAAACGTTTACTTTGACTGTCGCGGCCGTTACGGGACGAGCCCATGCCTTTTTTATGTGCCATTTTAAATAAACCTCTTTAATCCGTTGCGCTTGCCTCGATACAATCTCGGCTCACAATGACGGCGCGCTTACGCCTTGATCTTTTCGATTTTGATTTCGGTGTACTTCTGCCGGTGCCCCTGGCGTTTGCGCTCGTTCTTTTTGGCCTTGTACTTAAAAACCAAAATCTTTTCGCCCTTGACGACCGGTTTGACCACCTTGGCCGTCACCTTGGCGCCCGCCACGGGCGTCCCCGCCGTTACCTTTTCCCCGTCGGCGACCAGCAAGGGTTCAAAGGTCAGTTCCTCGTTTTCGTCGGCGATCAGCTTTTCCACTTTCAAGACGTCGCCCTCGGACACCTTGTACTGCTTGCCGCCCGTCGAAATAATTGCGTACATGTTTATAGTCTCCTTTTTTAAAGTATTCGCTGAGAGCAGGCGTTTTCGCTTTCCCCGTTTTGACGCGGGAGCAAAAAACTTAAGGGGCGGGAAATCCCGCCAAAAGCCCGTCTCATGCGGCTCGGCGTATAGGATACACTATTTTTCCCACGTTGTCAAATAAAAAACACGCGATCCGCACCGCGCGTTTTTCATGTTTTTCAAATTTCGTTTGCCGAACAAATCGGCGCCTGCAAAGATTTTAGGCAAGACGGTTCGCTTGACTCTGCATCAGGAACGGATTCAGCCAGCTTAAAGCGATGAAGCAGAACAAAAGATACAGGATGCTGCGATCCTCCGCGCCCAGCTTGGCCAACCGCTTGCCAGCCTTGTACTACCAAACGATCGAATAGATCCCGAACGTAACGATCGTCAACAGAAAATGACCCAACGCGCCGGCGCCCTCGCCCGTTTTTTCTTTCAGTTGGCTTTGGAAATGGCACGGCCAATAGATGGCGTAAATGCCGAACGTAAAAATGAAGAGTACGACCATGAGACCGATGCTGCGTTTTTTCATCATATAAACCCTCCTACGATTTATACGATGAGTATATCATATTACCCCCCCCCCCCTACATGACCCGATGAAATTCGATGCTTGACATAGTAATCGCGAAGTATATATGCCGCAAAACTATTCTATCCCTAATTCTTTCAATATATCCGTCAAATCCTCTTTGGGATTCAACGCTTCCTCCAAGCTGAACGCGGCGACGGGCGGAGCGTCGCCCGACAGGGCCGCCGCCGTGCCCGCGGGGACGGGCGGAACGGTTCTCCCCTCCTTGACCGCGCGGGCGTTTTTATCCAAATACTTATGGATCGCCTCGATCGGCGCGGCGGGGCCGCCTTTTTGGGCTAGACGTTTTTTCTCGCGCTCGTGCTGCATTTCGGCGTCGGTTAGCTTGACGTTCGGCTTGGCCGGCGCACCCCGCTTCTTCGCGTTCGACACGCCCAAAATCCCCCGCATCTCCTCGGTAAAATCCGCGATCGACTGCAATTCGTCGTTCAAGGGATAACGGGCCAAAATTTCGTCAAAGTACGCCTGCCATTTGAGATGGAACAGCTTCAACCGCTGAATTTCCAAATCGTACTTTTTACGCGCCATTTCCTCCATCTCGGAGGATTTTTGCACGGCGGACATCAGCGCGCGGCTGACCTCGGCTTCGTGCCCGCGCAAAGCGGCGTTTTCCTTTTCCAACTGTTGCAGGCGCGCTTTCAGCTCGAAAATACGGTCGCGCTGCTCCGCGCTCCGGTTCTCGTATTCGAGCGATAATTGTTTTATGTAGGCGTCCACCTTTTCCGGCCGATAGCCCTTGCGCGCGATTTCAAACGTCATGGATAAAATCCTCCGAATTCCTACACTTGCATTTTCTCGATCAATTCCGTCTTTAAACGGTACAGCCCCTCCGACAAGTCCACCTTATATATATGCGGGTTTTGGTTGCGTGTTATCTCTTCCCAAAAGGTTTCCATTTCCCGCGCGCGGGTCGTAGCAATGTCCGACACGGCGGGCGACGCATAAAGCCGCTTCCCCGCCCCGAATATCTTAACCAACAATTTGCGAACGCGGAAGCCGTTCAAGGCGGTCTTTTTCCAACGCTCGGTCGGGTGCACGATCGTGAAGCCGTCTCGAAAATCCAAGGCCTCGTCTTTGAGCGCGACCAAATCGGCGAGAGCCTTGCCCGTTTCCAACGAATAGAAGCGGTACAGCTCCTTAAAGCCGGGATTGGTAATCTTTTCCAACGTGTTCGATAATTTAATTTTCGGCTCCAAATTGCCGTTTTCAGCCGCGAACGCGGCCATTTTATATACGCCGCCCAAGGACGGCATGTTGTCGCTCGTGATCAATTTCGTACCCACGCCCCACCCGTCGATCCGCGCGTGTTGGCTCTTTAAGGACGCAATCAGCTCCTCGTCGATTTCGTTGGACGCCATGATCTTGACTTCCTGTAAACCTGCCGCGTCTAACATTGTCCGCGCTTTTTTGGACAGGTACGCCAAATCGCCCGAATCGATGCGGATCGCCGCCGATTTCAGGGTCCTGACCGCCTTTAATTCGGTAAACAATTCGATCGCCGCCGGCACGCCGCTCTTTAAGGTGTCGTATGTATCGACGAGCAGGGTGCAAGCGTCGGGGTACAGCGAGGCGTATTCCCGAAACGCGGTCAACTCGTCGGAAAAGCACATGATAAAGCTGTGCGCCATCGTGCCGCTCGGCGGGATATGAAACATTTTCGCCGCCAACACGTTGCTTGTGGCGCGGCAGCCGCCGATCACCGCCGCCCGCGCGCCGTAAACGCCCGCGTCGGGCCCCTGCGCACGGCGCAAGCCGAACTCGACGACCGGCGCGCCCTCGGCCGCCGTGCAGATATTGGCGGCCTTGGTCGCGATCAGCGTCTGATGGTTGATGATATTCAGCAGGGCGGTTTCAAGGAGCTGCGCCTGCAAAATCGGGGCGTCCACAATCAGGATCGGCTCGTCGGGGAAAATAACCGTGCCTTCCTCCGCGCTCCACAGGTCGCCGGTGAATTTAAGCTCGCCGAGATATTTTAAAAATCCGTCGTCGAACAGCTTTAATTTTTTGAGGTATTCGAGATCCTCTTCGGAAAAATGAAAATCCTGTACGTATTCGCAGGCCTGTTCGAGGCCGGCCGCGACGGCGTAATTGATTTTACCGTTACGGCGGAAATACAGGTCAAAGACGGCGCGCCGGCTGTGCATACCCTTTAAGTAATACGCGTTGGCCATCGTCAGTTGGTAAAGATCGGTCAATAACGTTAGGTTGCGCATTGAAAAGTTTCTCCTCGATTTTAAGTGAAAAGCATTGACCTGTCGAAAAAGTTTCTTTTATTATACTGTAAGTTCCTTACCCGCCGACAAAGCCGTTTTACGGTTATTCGACCGAACTTTTCACTTCATAACGGCTATTGCCGTTTCGACGGCGGCACGTCGCCCTCGTCCCATTTTCTCTTTTTGGGTTTGGGTTCCTGCGGGATGCCGCGCGGCTCGGCGAGAGGCGCGGCGTGCGGCGCGCGGTCGGCGTCGTCCCAACGGCCTCGGCGCGTCGTAAACGCGTTAATAAAGAACATTGCGCCGACGGCGATCACCAAAATGCCGACGATCCACGGCCATTTTACACCCACGGCGTCGATCGAATTTAAAAACAATATCAGAGAAATTGCCGAAAAAAAGATAATCGTCTTTAAATGCGCGGCTTTGGCGGGGAAAAACAGCCACGTCAGCGCGCTCGCCGCGGCGGGCGCGAGGATGAAGGCCGGATAGATTTGTCTAAAGCCCCAATCGGTATAGACGCCGACGGCGACCACGGCGGCGCACCACACAAAAATCCAGGACAGCCAAAAGTGCCCCGCGCTGCGGTTGATGATGCCCCGCGCCAACAGGATAATCCCGAAAAAGCCCAGCAAGCCGATCAGCCACAAAAGATTCGGGCCAGACTTGGGCGGCGCGATGACGTTCGCGCCGTAGGTCAAGATAATGAGCAGTCCGAACGCGATCAGCGCGGCGCCGGATATCGCCCAAAAAGCGACGGCCTTGCTGCGGGCACGGGTATGCATTTCACGATTTTGCATTGTTTTCATTCTCCTTTTACCGCGCTCCGCTTCGCTCATACTCGGAATCCTGCGGATTCCTCGCTTGATCGCTTGCTTCGCGCTTTGTTTTGTTCCGACCAAATGTAAATTTTTTGTATCAAAAAATTTAGTCGGACTTAAAATCAGTTTTTATTTTCAAAACGCCCTGCCTGTCTTTTCCGTCATTGCGAACCGAACGAAGCGAGCGCGGCAATCTCAACCTTTTTGCTTGTCGTCCGCGATCGGCAACGCCTCCGTATTGCAATACGGACAACGGTAGACCCCTTCCGCATCGATATGCTCGGAAGCGATATTCGCGCCGCACGACGGGCATACCCTCTTGCCGAAAATCGTCGCTTTCGTTTTGTCCGTTTTTTCCGGCGTTGCCGCTCCGTCCGTTTCCGGCTCCGGCGGCGCGGGATCGGGCTTCCGCAACCGCAGCTTGACCAAAACGCGCTTCGTCTGTTCGGGACGGTACTTCATCAGCAGGTTGTACGCAATAATGCACGCGCCCCAAACGACAAAGACGACCGCGACGAATTTCGACGCCTTGATAACGCCCGGAATCAGCCACAGGCTGTCGGTGCGGAACGATTCGATAACCAACCGGCCCGCACCGTAGAAAATCATATAGAACGCCGTCAAAAAGCCGGGAAACTGCTGTTTTTTGCGCAAGGCAAGCCAAAGCAACAGGCCGAATCCGAGCAAGCACCACATCGACTCGATGAAGAACGTCGCCAAATACCAACCGGGTTGGGACTGCGAAACGCCCTCGACGACGGGATTCTCGATCCAAACGGCGAACGGAAACCGGTTCGGCAGCGGGGCGTTCGATATAAGCCCGCCGTAGGCCTCCCCATTGACGTAGTTGCCCCAACGCCCGATCGCCTGCCCCAAAATCAGAAACGGCGCGCCCACGTCGCATAATTGGTGAAACGTCGGCTGTTCGAGCGGCTTGCCGGTCGCGGGATCGAGCTTTTTGCCGGTCCTCTTGTTGCGTTTATAGACGAGGCTCAAACAGAACAAGCCCAAAATCGCGCCGAGCACCGCGCCGTAAATCGCAAGGCCGCCGTTCCAAATCTCGAACACCTCGACAACCGACCATTTCCGACCGTTGATCATGTCGAAAATCACATAATACAGGCGCGCGCCCACGACCGCGAAGGGCACCGCCCACATCACCATGTCGATCGCGGTGTCCTTGGGGTATCCCCGCCGCCGCGTCACGTAATACCCCGCCGCCGCGCCGATCAGGATCGACAGCGCGATAAAAAAGCCGTACCACGTGATCCCGCCGTCGCCGAAACGGATCATATAATTATCCGAAAGAAGAGAAATCATACTCATGACTTATATAGTATGGAGTAAAAATCGGGATTTGTCAAATTATTATGGATTAAAGTTTGATTAAAATTTTGACTAATGAATGTTCGTTACAAAACTGCGCGAATGTCTATTGACATTTTGATGAAAATATGATATATTTATACAAAAGACAATGGGAGTTTCTTTATGGATTTTCAAAAACTTTCCCCCGTCGGCCTGGTCGAACATCTGATTCTTTATGCAAACATTCACCTTTGCCTACCGTTTGAGGACAATCTTTACTATTACAATATGATTTGCGGCTTGCTCGGCATCGAGCCGGAGGGCGGTCATCTCTTCTCGGGCCGCGCCTCGTGCGCCTGTCCGGCGTGCGGCGACGGCTCACCGGAGCAGTTGAAATCCCCCGTCCCAATTGTAAAGTCCCTGCTCGCCGCCGCCCCTGCCGCGCACAGGCTCGATATTCCCGAAAAATCCTTGGCCTGCCTTTTGATCGGCTTGCTGATGCCCGCGCCTTCGAAAACCGTGGAGTATTTCAATACGATCCTTTCGGACGGCGGAGATGTGCGGGACGCGCTGAATTGGTTCTACGACCTCTGCATCGCCTCGGATTATATCCCCTTGGCCGAGGTCTCGGAAAATATAAAATGGCGGACGGAAACCCCGAAAGGCCCGATCGATATCACGATCAATGTCAGTAAACCCGAAAAAAACAACGCCGATATCGCCAAAGCCTTGAAACGAAACGCGGGCGGCGGCTATCCGAAATGTGCGATCTGTTTGGAAAACGTCGGCTATTTCGGCGGCGGCGCGATTCCGCCCCGCCAAACCCTGCGCACCCTGCCTTTGATTTTAAACGACGAGGAATGGCACTTTCAGTACTCGCCCTACAATTATTTCAACGAGCATTGCATCGTCTTTTCCAAAGAGCACCGCCCGATGAAAACCGATGTGGGAACGTTTAACCGCCTGTTGGATTTCGTCGAGAAATTCCCGCATTATTTTTTAGGCTCCAACGCCGATTTGCCGATCGTGGGCGGCTCGATCATGACGCACGACCACTATCAGGGCGGCAACTACGCTATGCCCATGTTCGGCGCGAAGCCGCGCATGGAGTTTATCGACGCTTCCCGCAACGTGCGCGTTTCCGTGCCCGATTGGGGCGCGACCGTCTTGCGTTTGGAAAGCCGTTCCCGCTTCGACCTTTTTACCGCCGCCGACGGAATCACGCGCGGTTGGGCGAAATATAGCAATCCCCGCTTGAATATCGTCAACGGTCCGAAAGAGCGGCACAACGCGGTGACGACGATCGCGCGGCAAAACGAGAAGGGCGAATACGTTTTGGAGTTGATACTTCGAAACAACCACACGACCGAGGCACGGCCCGACGGCTTTTTTCACGTCAACCCGAAGTACTTCAACATAAAAAAAGAGGGCATCGGCCTGATCGAGGCGATGGGCGTCTTTATCTTGCCCGGCCGTTTGGCGCGGCAGGCGCGGGAGCTCACGCCCTACCTGACGGGCGCGGCGCGGTTCGACGCGGAAACGTTCAAAACCGAAAAGTCGGATTTTGCCGTTCACGCGGACATGGTTGAGGAGCTTTTAAAAGAAGGCCCCGTCAAAAACGACGCCGAGGCGGGCGCGCGGATCGAAGGCTATATCGACGAGGTTTGCGAAAACATCTTGACGGACATCGGCGTTTTCAAGGAGGACGCGACGGGCAACACGGCACTCATCGAGTTCATCACGAACTTGGGCTTCGAGGTGTTCGACGAGAGAAAGTTTCGGCGGTATTAACGAGAGAGCCTTTGGGGGAGTTTTGCGGGGGAAGCCTTTTTGCAAAAAGGCTTCCCCCGCGCCCCTTTCCAAAAACTTTTAGCTTGACTTCCTTGACAAAAAAGGGAGCAACCTTTATAATAAAAGCATAACAAATCCGAACGGAGAGACTTAAATCGTGGGTTTTTTAAAAAAACGCAAGAAAAGCGGCACAACCGAAGTTTGTTTAAATCTAATCATCAATGCTAAATTACAGCCGTTGGACAGAGGGGCAATTTTCGAGAATCCTTTGGACGCTTTGCTGAAAAAGGTCGGATGCGGTTATATCGACGGCGGCGGCACGTTGTTGGACGGCGAGGGGAAAGAATTCGTAAATTGCGATATTTCCATATATCTGACCGACGATTCGACTAAAAACCGTGAAAGCCTAATTGCGGTTTTGAATACGTTGGCACCGAAAGGCAGCAAATTGTGCGAGGACGGAAAAGCCGATATAGAGGTCGGCGTGTTGGAAGGGTTCGCCGTTTACTTGAACGGTACGGATTTGCCCGGCGAGGTTTACAAAACAAGCGACGTTAACCTTGTGATCACGAAAATCAAGAAAGCTTTCGGAAACGAATGCCTGTACACGAGCTATTGGCAAGGGCCTACGGAAACAGCATTGTATTACTACGGAACGTCCTTCAATAAAATGAAAGAACTCGCGACGCCGTTTTTAGACTCCTATCCGCTTTGTCAAAAATGCCGCACCGTTCAAATAGCGTAAACGAACCGACAAACGCTTCTTCCCCCCTATGTAAGCGCGACCAAACCGAGCGATATCAATAAAGCGCGGTCTACCCGCCGCAGAACGTCGGAGGTTAAAAGTCCGAGCCTTTCCTGTAAACGGCGTTTGTCAAGCGTCCGAATCTGTTCCAAAAGAATAACGGAATCCTTGGCAAGGCCGTAATCCCCCGCCCGCAATTCGATATGCGTGGGAAGCTTTGCCTTGTTGATTTGGCTCGTCACGGCGGCGGCGATCACGGTCGGGCTGTACTTGTTGCCGATATCGTTTTGGACGATTAGAACGGGGCGCACGCCGCCTTGTTCGCTGCCCACGACGGGCGACAGGTCGGCAAAATACAATTCGCCGCGCTTGATCGACGCGTTTTCGGGCCTTATTTGTTCTCTGCCGTTGAAATCTCTTTCAGCCATTTTTCATAGTCCGCAAGGCTGTCGCCGCCGCACCCGCACTCGGCAAGGTTGATTTTCGCCATAGCGCGATAACCCCGCTTCATTTGCCGCTCTTTTATCTTATGCGGCGGAAGTCCTGTCGGTTCTTTGGGCGTTGTTCCGATAGCCTTTGGCATGAAAGAGTATCTCCCGTTTCGTGGATTCTAAACGTACCGTTAATGATAGTATCCCGCTCTTTCGGCGGGAATATGTACCGTTAAATCGTGCGTTATCCGACCCTCTTATATCTTCCCGCTTATATCTTCCCTTAAAAAACATACCGCGACCGCGTAATCGCGCTCGTGCGATATCGAGCATTCGGCGGATTTCGCGCCGGTTAGCCGGAAAATCCCGTCGGCCCCGCCGAGGAACCGGACGCGCGGCGCGCCGAGTCCGTCATGCGTCACCTCGATTTCTTTCAGGTTAAAGTCTCGAAAGCCCGTTCCCAACGCTTTGGCGGCGGCTTCCTTCAAGGCGTACATACCCGCCAACGTTTCCGGCCGTTCCCCCGCCGTTTTGTAATACCCGATCTCCGCGTCCGTGAAAACGCGGGACAAGAAAGCGGGCTTTCGCGCCGCTTGTTCGATCCGGTTGATTTGTACGATATCGATACCGACCATAACGAAACGGACATTTTTCTTTGAGAAAGCCCGTCAAGGAATACCCGTCAAAAGAAAATAGTCCGACCAAAAAAGAAACAGCGGATAGGACACATAAGGTAAATGTCCGATTTTACAATTATACCATAAATATGGTATAATAGCAACATGACGGACTTTCACACGCACAGCCTGTTTTCGGGTGACGCGGACGACACCTTGGAAAACATGGTGCGGGCCGCGATCCGCGCGGGCTGCCGATACTTATGCCCGACGGAGCATTGCAATTTGGATTTCGCCCGCAACCGCATCGATATCGAGCCCTCCGATTTGGACGGCTACGCGGCGGAGTTTGCGCGCCTGCGGACAAAATACGCGGGGCAAATCCGGCTGACTTACGGCATAGAGCTTGGATACGATATGCATTGCAAGTCCGACTATGCGGACATTGTGAAAAAATACCGCTTCGAGTACGTCATCAACAGCACTCACCTGATCGACGGCGAGGACTGCTATCACGGTTATTTCGACCGCTATGACGTGAAAACCGCTTTTACCAATTACCTGAAAGCCGTGCGGGACTCTTTGGACGCGCCCTACCGGTTCGATACGGTCGGTCATTTCGGATATGTGGCGCGCAACTGCCCGTATGAAAACGTCGATATGTACACGGCCGCGCCCGACCTTGCCGACGACATTTTGAAAACGATGATCTCACGCGGCGTCTGCTTGGAAGCCAACAGCTCGGTGCGCCGCGCGCCGCAGCCTTGCCTGCCCGCCGCCAACGTGCTGAAACGGTACCGCGAATTGGGCGGCGAGTCGATCGTTTTCGGCAGCGACGCGCACCGCACCGGCGACCTGTTCCGTTCCCGCTCCGCCGTCATAGAGCATCTGCGGAATGTAGGATTTAAGTATCATACCGTTTGGGACGAAGGGAAAAAAATCCAACTGAAAATTGAAAACTGAACGTAGACGGTTGACATCTATCGGGCAAGAACACAATACGCGCTTTGTTTTTTATCCATAACTTTTCATTTTTCAGTTTTCAGTTTCACTTAAACGCCGCACCCGCGCCTCGAACTCCCGCTTCACCCGTTCGTAATCCACGCCCGTTGCATATTCCCCGTTCTCGTATAAAATCCTGCCCCCGACCATGGTCAAAAGGACGTTGGAATCCGACGCCGAATACACAAGCCGATCGACGGAATTTGTCTGCGGGCGCATATTCGGGCGGTCGATATCGAGCAAGACGATATCGGCGCGCATACCGACTTCGAGAGCGCGGGCGTCGGGCGTTCCCATCGCGAACGCGCCGTCGTAAAACGCCGCGTCGAGCGCGGCGTCCGCGCCGATTCCGATTCCCCCATCGTTCACTTTCGAGAGCAAAACGGCCGTATTCAGCTCGTCGAACATGGATAAACGGTTATTACTCGCCGCGCCGTCGGTGCCGAGCGCGACCCTTAAACCCTTTTCGAGGTATTTTTTGAGAGGCGCGCTTCCGCTTCCCAATTTCAGATTGCTGCGGGGATTGGACACGATATACATTCCGCCGTTTTCATAATCATTAGTGGACTCTCCTACGCGACCGAACCGATCGGACGCCTGCCGCCCGCATTCGCCGATGCATGCGCCTTCGTGCGAAAAATATTTTAAATCACCGTCCCGCAAATGCACGCAATGATACGCCGCCCCGCCCCGCCCGAACAGGCCGAAAGAGGCGATCCGTTCGGGAGGCGTTTTCCCCGTCCGAGCCAAACATTCCCGCACCTCGGCTTCCGTTTCCGATAAATGGAAATGCACGGGCGATTGAAACCTTTCGGACAATATTTTGACGCCTTTCAGCAACGCGTCGCTCGCGGTGTATTCGGCATGAAATCCGACGCGGAACGAAAAAGCCCCGCCCGCAGTGTATTTTTTTAAAAGCTCCTCTTGCCTCCGCAGCGATTCCTCGGTCTTGCCGTCCGAATCCGCGGACGCGCCCACGCCGACGCACCGAAAGCCCGCTTCAGTTACCGCGCGCGCCGTTTCGTCGGCGTAAAAGTACATGTCCTGCGCCGCCGTCGTACCGCCCGCCAAATATTCGGCGATCGCCAAATGCGCCGCGAAATACACGTCTTCGGGCATCATGCGGGATTCGAGCGGGAAAATGCGCTCATATAACCAACGTTTCAGGGGCAAGCCCTCGCCCGCGCCCCGCAACAAGGTCATCGCCGAATGCGTATGACAATTTTTGAAACCGGGGATCAGTAAATTCCCGTGACAATCGATGTCGCGGGAAGGTTGAGAGTCGGGGGCCGGAAGTCGGGAACTGCGGTCGGAAAAAGAAATCGGCGCGCCGACGTGCAAAATCCTCGCGCCGTCCGTGACAATCTCACCTGATTCGGTATAATATCGGCCGTCCTGATTTCGTTTCAGTATTTGCGCGTTATAAAAACGTATCATACTTCAATTCTTTCGACAAAGCCCGAAATCAATTTGGCGAGATTGTCCTTGTACAGCTTTGCCGCTTCGGTCACGTCGTTGTGCGACAGCTCCTCGCCGAAGCCCGCCGCCAAATTGGAAATCGCCGAAACGCCCGCCACGCGCAGTCCCGCGTGCCGCGCCGCGATCGCCTCGACGGCGGTGGACATGCCCACCGCGTCCGCACCCATGCGCTCCATCATGCGGATTTCCGCGGGCGTCTCGAACGACGGCCCCGTGCATTGATAGTATACCCCGCGCTGCAACGGGATATTTTCTTCCCGCGCGATTGCAAACAGGATATCCGATAATTTGCGGTCGTAGACCTCGGTCATATCGGGAAAGCGTTTGCCTAAAAAATCCGAATTCGGCCCGATCAGCGGATTGGGCGCGGCGCAAATATGGTCGGTGATCGCCATCAGACTGCCCTTCCGAAACGCGCGGTTGATGCCGCCCGCCGCATTGGTCAGGAACAAAACCTTGACGCCGAGCAACGCCATCACGCGCACGGGCAGCACCACGTCGGACATCGGATAGCCCTCGTAATAATGCACGCGCCCCTGCATGACCAACACGGGCTTGTCCCCGATGCGGGCGAACACGAACCTACCCGCGTGGCCGCTCACCGTACCGACCGGAAAACCCTTGACCGCGCCGTAGGGAATCACGGCGTCCTTTTGTAAGGAGTCCGCGAAGTCCCCCAAGCCGCTACCCAGCACGATCCCGATTCGGGGCTTTAAATCGATTTTGCTTTTCAGCGATAAATACGCCGTTTGGATTTTGTCGGTTTCGTCAGTTTTATCCATGTTTTTTTCTTTTACGGGGGAACCTTTTTATAAAAA
Source organism: Clostridia bacterium (assembly GCA_026001225.1). Taxonomy (GTDB): domain Bacteria; phylum Bacillota; class Clostridia; order Christensenellales; family DUVY01; genus BNZQ01. The sequence continues at coordinate 4,392 of BNZQ01000029.1, read as the reverse complement.
GGTTCCCCCGCGCCCTTTCTGAAAATTTGAGCGGACAATTCGCGTCAATTATAATATTTTTTCGCGCGCGCGCCCTTGACCGCCGGCCGCAAAATGCCGAAGTACAGCAGGCCCAGCGTGACCGCCGCGATGACGCCGATCCCCACCGCGAGGTAACCGGCGGGAGCCTCGCCGGTGACGGGCGCCACGGGATTGCCGTTATTGCCGCCGTCGCCGCCGGGGATGGTCGTGCCGTCCTTCTTGGCGATATTTTTCACCGTGTTTAGGAACACGTCCTGCGCGGCCTGAACGCCCGCGGCGCCCGAAGCGTCCGCGATCGCTTTCCATGCGTCGTCTTTGGCTTTCGCGATCACCTGATAATCGCCCGACGTTTCGGTGCCGTTGTAATCGGCGGGATTATAGGCGTTCACAACTGCCCGCGCCGCCGTTTTCTTATCGGACAATTCCTTCGCCGTTTTTGTCGGCACCGCGCTGATACGCGCTTCTGCCGCCGTGCGGGCCGCCGTGACGCCGGCCGCGTCGGCCGCGTCGACAACCTCTTTTCCGCCGTTTGCATAATCCGTGATCAGCACCCACTCCGTGTCGCCGTAGTCCGCCGGATTCAAACCGCTCACATATGCGTCCAAAGCCGTTTTAGCGGCCTGCCGTTGCGTTTCCAACGCGTTCTTCGCCGCTTTCAAATCCGCGATTTTTTGCAACGCCGCGGTCAACGCGCCCGAATTGCCGACCGACGCCTGCGCGTCAGGCTCCGTATTCAAAGCGTCATATTCCGTTTTTGCCGCGTTGATTTCGGTTTCGTGCACGAGCGTGATATTAGCAAGCGCGGGCAACGCCGCGATCGCGTTATATGCGGGCCTCGCCGCCGTCAAATTGTTCAAACGGTCGCGCAATGCGACAAGGTTTGCGTAATCCGCCGACGTGACGATCGCTTTTTGCTGATCGGCATAAGCGGAAGTCCAGGATTCATACGCCGCGATCGCCTGTTCCGCCGCGCTCTTGTGCGCGAGCATCGCCGTCAAATTCGTCATCGTAACGGCATTTGCCGAGGGCAATGAAACAATTTGCGCTTTCACGGTTTGCGCCGCATCGACCGCCGTCGCCAATTCCTTCGCCGCTTTGGTCGGCACCGCGCCGATCGACGCCCTCGCCGCTTCCAAAGCCACCGTAATCCCGCTCAAAGCCGCCGCGTCTATCGCGTCCTTTCCGTTCTGTAAGTACGTCCGAATCGCGTCCCACTCCGCCGAGTCGTAATCCGCTTGAACAAATCCGATCATATACGTGTCCAAAGCCGTTTTAGCCGTATTCCGTTGAGTGGCCAGCGTACCCTGCGCCGCTTTCAAATCCGCGATTTCCTGCAAAGCCGCAGTCAACGCACCGTAATTGCTTACCAATGCCTGCGCGTCAGGCTTTGTATTCAAAGCGGCGTATTCCGTTTGAGCCGCGTTGATTTCGGCTTCGTGCACGAGCGTGATATTCGCAAGCGCGGGCAACGCCGCGATCCTGTCGTATGCGGGCTTCGCCGCAGTCAAGTTATCCAAACGGGCTTTCAACGCCGTCAACTTCGCGTAATCCTCCGTTGTGACGATGACCTTCAACTGATCGGCATAACTCAACGAGGCCCACGAATCGTATTCCGTTATCGCCTGTTCCGCCGCGTTCCTGTGCGCGAGCATCGCCGTCAAATTCATCATCGTAACGGCGCTTGCCGAGGGCAATGTTCCGATCGCGGTCTTTAAATCCTGCGCTTTGAGCTTCACCGCCGCCAATTCCTTCGCCGCTTTGGTCGGCACCGCGCCGATTAAACCTTTCGCCGCTTCCAAAGCCGCCGTAATCTCGCTCAAAGCCGCCGCGTCTATCGCGTCCTTTCCGTTCTGTAAGTACGTCCGAATCGCATCCCACTCCGCCGAGTCGTAATCCGCTTGAACAAATCCGGTCATATACGTGTCCAAAGCCGTTTTAGCCGTATTCCGTTGAGTGGTCAGCTCCGTCTTCGCCGCGTTCAAGTCCGCGATTTTCTGCAAAGCCGCGGTCAATGTACCGTAATTGCTGATCAACGCCTGCACGTCCGACTTCGTATTCAAAGCGGCGTATTCCGTTTGCGCCGCATTGATTTCGGCTTCGTGCACGAGCGTGATATTCGCAAGCGCGGGCAACGCCGCGATCTTATCGTATACGGGCTTCGCCGCTTCCAAATTGATGAAGCGGTTTTTCACCGCGACCAGCTTCGCGCGGTCGGCGGCAAGGACAATTTTCAATTGTTCTTGGCAAATCGCGTCCGCCGAAGCCGCCCACGCGTCATACTTCGTCAACGCCTGCTCCGCCGCGTTCTTATACAATCCGATCATCGTTTCCCGATTGGTCATCACGATCGTATCCGCCGCCGGCAATGCGGAGAGAGTCCACGAGTGCAGGCTTTGCGCCTCCGCGAGAGCCGCCGTCGCCTCCGTCAGTTTTGTTTCGACCGCCTCGAAAGCCGCCAAAACGGCCGCGTCCACCTTTGCGCGCTGTTCCGCCGTCAATGCGGTTGTGTCGTTATAGGCGTTCCGCGCCTTCGCCGCCGCCGCCTTTTCCGCATCCAAGCCGTCGAACGCGACCGCCGTCCCGAACGTCGGAACCTGCGCCGCTTGCATCCATTCTTCAATGCGTTGCCACTTGGTTCGGACGCCGTCGATCAGGCTTTTTGCCGTGGCTTCCGCGCCCGAAACGCCCGTAATCGCGCTCAAAATTTTCGTTCCCATGTCCGCGGCCGCTTGTGTCTTGATCTCATTGAGCCTTTGCAGGCCGTCCGCGTCGTCGTAATAATCCGCCGCCGTCCGCACGCCCGGCAAATAGGCATTCACTCTGTTGATCGCGTCGCGGATTTGCTTCAATTCGTTTTCCAAATCGGCCAATCTACCGGCATACGCTTTCGACGGATCGGCAAATGCCTTTTGGTCTTCCGTCAATTTGCCGAACGCCTCCTTCGCGGCGTTGACCGCGCCGTCGTCGGTCAACTTAACCGTGCCAACGCTCGGCAAGGTATTCACCAAACCGCACGCATCGACGGCTTCCCGTTTCAAGTCGGCTATTCGGGCGGCCGCATTGATCAAATAATCATGATTGGCGGTTCCCACCAAGTCGATAAATTTGTTTTGGGCCGTTACCAAATCGCCGTATTTCGCCGTCGCCGCGTCTACGGCGGTTTCGTGCGTCATGATTTCAAGGACGTTTACATTCGACGGCAACGCGCGAATTAAATTATAAACCTCTTGCGCCTTTTCCAAAGCGTCCTTGTCCGCGCCCGCGGCGGCCAATTTGTCCCGCGCCGCCGTGCCGATCAATCCGGCCGGCTTGCCCGCAGTTTCATAGGCCGTCAAAGCCTCCGAAGCCGCCTGTAATTTTTGCGCGTTGGCGGGCGTCAAGTCGCTGAACGCGGCGAACGTCGGCAACGCGTCGATTGTATCCAGCACGGCTTTTGCCGCCGTCAAGTGCCCCAACTGCGTTTGAACGGCCGACAGCTCGGCGTAAAAAACCGACGTGACGATTTTCTGTTGCTCGGCAATATAGGTCGACGCGCTCCACGCGCCGTAATCCGTCGCGGCTTTATTGATCCTTTGATGCAAATCGCCGTTTAAATCGGCAAGCGTCAAACCGCCGACGGGGTGCATCGTGATCAAGGTCAGCATATCCAAAGCCTCTTGCCGCGCCGCCGTCATCTCCGCCAATGTTGTTTCGACCGCCTCGAAAGCCGTCAAAACGGCCGCGTCCACCTTTGCGCGCTGTTCCGCCGTCAACGCGGTTGCGTCGTTGAAGGCGTTTCGCGCCTTTGCCGCCGCCGCCTTTGCCGCATCCAAGCCGTCGAACGCGATCGCCGTCCCAAACGTCGGAACCTGCGCCGCCCGCATCCATTCTTCAATACGCAGCCACTTGGTTTGGACGTTGTCGATCTCGGCTTGCGCGTTCTGAATGCTCGTATGAGCGTCGGCGGCTTTGGTCGGGTCGGTGATATCGTTTACGGTTTTCAGCCACGCGGCGCGCAAGCGTACGATCTCGGAAAGGTCGTCCGCATAGTAGTCGTCTGCGTTTCTGCCGGCCGGAAGATAGGCGGACAGAGTTTGCGCCGCGCGCTCTTGCGCCAAAAACAGCGCGGTGGGAAGTAACGCGACCGCGTCCTTTAAAGCCTGCACGGCCGCTTCCGCCGCGGCCGCCGTCAACGCGCCCGCAACCGTGTTCAAAGCCATGCCCTGTAAACGGATAATTTCCGTTTGTTGCGCGTTCTCATACAACGCGAGCAGGCTCGCGACATAGACGTTCATGTCGGTTGCAGCCTGCGTTTTTGCGTTCTTGATCACCGTCAGCGCGGTGCGCGCGTCCATCAAAATTTGCGCCCGATTTACGCCCGTATTCACATAG
>BNZQ01000028.1 GCA_026001225.1 Clostridia bacterium | reverse complement strand
ACTTACAGTATATCATACCTTGTCAAGAGGGAGGCGGCGGGCGCGGAATTTCAGGATTTCACGACGGCCGTGTTTCGGGACGGGCGCATGATCCGCGAACTGAATAAGAACGAAACGCGCGCGCTGTTGTGGTTTGACAAGCGGGCGGGCCGCAGGGCCGCGGATTTGGAAGGCGTGACCGCGGGGGGCTTGCAAGACGGCGCGGCGGCGGTCGAATTGAAATCCAAATCGGTTTGGCTGAAAACGCGCTTCGAAAACGGGAAGCCCGCCGCGGAATTGCGGTTCGGGCTGAAAGCCGTCGTGAACGAGCTTCGGGCGGAAAACATGCCGCAGTATTTCCCGCCCGCCGAGAAAAAGGCGCTGGCCGACGCTTTGGGCGCGAAATTGGGGGAGCTGATCGCCGCCGACGCGGGGGCTTTATGGAAAATCGCCGCGGAGGAGCAATGCGATTTTCTGAACGTCGAGGACATGTTCCGCCGGTTTCGGCCCGCGTTATATCAAAAATGGAAAGCCGAAAATCCCGACGCGTCGTTTTTAAACGCGGTCAATTTCGGCGTAAAGATAACGGGCGCCGAGATCGTTTTTTAACGGCGAAAGCTTTTGAATTAAAAAATGCCGCCCCCTCTTGACAAGGTATGATATACTGTAAGTAGAGATAAAAAGGTCTCGAAAACACATTTTTCCACTTGCGAAAGATGTGTTTTTTCTTTTAATGAGGTTTCAATGTGAAAGAATTAAACGAAGCAAGAGAAAAAGCAATGGGAATACTGAACGGAACGGAGGATTGGATCGAATGGATTCACGAGGGTAGCGCACCTGCCGTAACGCAAGAGCTGAAAGACAGTTACGGGAAAACGCCGGATGTTAAGCATTGTGCGCAATGTAAAAATTTAAACGGCTGTCGGTTCCTTTCCCGAAAGATGCCCGAACTTCCGTTGCACCCGAATTGCCATTGCGAAACAGAAAAGGCGGATACCCCGATTCCCGGCATAACGGCCTTTGCCGAATGTCCGATTGAGAAAATTAAAAATTGGGCGTTTGTCGATCTCGCGAAAAAAGGCTTTTTTGAAAGCAATGGTTATGGTATAATGGATGCGGAAGAAATGCAAATGAGGTACGAAAAGCAAGCGGCTGTAAAGTATGCCGACGGCGATTACGATTTGGGCGTTCTGAATAATTTCGGTCAACGAATAACAATAAGAATTGAATTGCCAAGGCGGGTCGGAGACAACACGAAACCTTTAAACTTTAAAACCGGTTGGATGGTTTTTCCGTATGGTAAAATCGTACTCACGACGCCGGCGACAAATTTGAGTTCAAAATAGGAGAATAGAATTATGAAAGATTGCGATCAAGTAAAATTAGCGGTGGACAAAGAAGCCTATGCGAAAAAGGGCGTTTATAAAGGAATGGTCGGCTTTATTATGGATCCGCGCTGCATTAACGGTGAAAGGTTGGTAAGCTTTTCCGGTGAGTTTCGTCAAACGCCCGACGGCGTGTGGTATACGACCGATATAGAATGCGAAATTAAGGAAGAGGATTTGGAGATTGTGACCGAGGCTTAAAAGTTTTTGAAAGGGGGCGCGGGGGGAAGCTTTTTTCAAAAAGCTTCCCCCCGCGCGTATATCAACCGTTTACTTCGGTTCGTGCTGATCCGGCTCCGCGTCGGGGCTTTGCGGTTGGGCGGCGGGTTGGTCGGGATTTTGACCGTACGGCGCAGGTTGATCGGGATTGCCGTTCGCGTTCGGGTCGCCGTTCGGATTTTGGTAGGCGTCCGGTACGCCGGGCTGACGCAGGTTCTGCATTTGGTTTTTGCGTTTCAGTGAGAACAAATAACCGCCGAATACGAGATATCCGAGCGCGAGGCCTACGAGAATATCGATCAAGATTAAGGTTTTATTGTTATCGATATTCATCACCGCGCCGAAGGAAACTCCGTTCGCGGCGGCGAGAAACGCGATCGTCAAAAGCTCGGCGATAACGATTTCCACAAGGATCAGAACGCAGGCGACGATAAAAGGATATTTGGTTTGGTCGTCCTTGTTCAGTTTTTTGTAAACGAAGATAAAAAGAACGCCCATCAGCGCGCCCGCGATTCCGGCGATAAAGCCGACCAGACTCAAAACGATCCACAACGCGACGCCGCCGAGCGACGCGCCGACGCCCGCAAGGGTAGCCTTCAATTTGTTTGACATAAAACACTCCTTTTGGTAAACTATTTGTATACAGTTTAACACGCTTTTGTCAAAAAAGCAAGGGCATGAGCGTATATTTTTTTAAAAAATTTGGCATATCCGGGAGGAAATGACGATGTATTACGCGGAAACGATCGATTTTTTAAAACAGCAAGGGCTGATCGCCCCCGACGGCGAGGCGGCGGCTTGCATGGATTACAGCGTATCGGGCGCGGTGTGGGGCGGCGCGATCGGCGCGGCCGTTTCGGCGTCCCATGCGAACAACTATATTATCGCCGCCGACGGAAACGCAATCCGCGTTTTCGATATCGACAAGCAAAGCGGCGTTTATCAAAACACCTTTTCCGAAATCAAGCGGGAAAATATCAAACGGCTCGGCGTCAGCGGCTTGTTCGGCTCGAAAATTGTCGTCATCAAGACGTTGAACGCGGGCGCGTTGAGCTTCTCGGTTCCCGCCAAATTTAAGGGCTTTAAGCAAAAAGAGGCGGTCGCGCGTCTCGCCGCGCTGTTAAAAGCGCAGTACGGCAAAAAGAAAGCATAATTGCAGGAGATTTCTCCGCTCCGTTCGCTTACGCTCGCTTCGGTCGAAATGACAAACGTGCGTTTCCGCTTGAAAAGAGGACGCCGCCAACTCATTTCCTTTTAAAGGCGAAAATCAGCACCGCCACATCGGCGGGGGTCACGCCGCTGATCCGTCCGGCTTGCCCGATCGAAAGGGGCCGGACCGCGTTCAGCTTTTGGCGCGCCTCGATCCGCAGGCCCTTTATGGTTTGATAGTCGAAATCGGCGGGCAGGGGTAACTCCTCTAATTCGCGGGCTTCCTCGGCCGCGCCCTCTTGACGTTTGATATAGCCCTCGTAACGGCTGTCAAATTCGATCTGAAAGAGGGCGGCTTCCGAAATATTTTGAAAGATACGCAGCTTGTCCCGTAAATCGCGGGCGGGTACGCCGCGCTTTAATAATTGATCGGCGGTAATTCCCGTCGCGGGCGCGGGCTCGCCGATCGCGGCAAGCGGGGGGGCGGCGGTCTTGGGATTGAATATCTTGTTCAAATCCGCCTTTCCGCGTTCGATATCCCGTTGTAAGGCTTGCAGGTATTTATACCGTTTGGGCGTGACCAAGCCGCATGCCCGCCCGCGTTCGGTCAGACGCAAATCGGCGTTGTCCTGCCGCAGGGTCAAGCGGTACTCGGCGCGGCCGGTCATCATGCGGTACGGCTCGTTCGTGCCGCGCGTCACCAGATCGTCCACCAGCACGCCGATATAGGCGTCCGACCGCGACAGAATCAGCGGCGGCTTGTCCCGCAAGGCGAGCGAGGCGTTCAGACCCGCGATCAGGCCTTGGGCGGCGGCTTCCTCGTACCCGCTGGTGCCGTTGATTTGGCCCGCGAAGTACAGGCCCTTGACCGGCTTGCTTTCCAGCGTCGGATAGAGCTGACGGCTGTCGATACAGTCGTACTCGATCGCGTAGGCGTCGCGCATGACCTCGACGCGCTCCAAGCCTTTAATCGAGCGCAGCAAGGCGAGCTGCACGTCGGGCGGCAGGCTCGTCGAAATGCCTTGCACGTAAATTTCGTTTGTGTCCGCGCCCTCCGGCTCCAAAAAGAATTGATGCCGTTCCTTGTCGGCAAAGCGCGTGATCTTGTCCTCGATCGACGGGCAATAGCGCGCGCCCGTACCCTTTATGTTGCCGCTGTACATTGCGCTCCGCCGGATATTCGCCTGAATGATCGCGTGCGTCCGCGCGTTGGTGTACCCCAGATGACAAGGCAATTTGGTTTTCTTGACGTTTTTGGAGAGCGGGCAAAAGGAATAAATATCGTCCTCGCCGGGTTGAAGCTCGAATTGCGAAAAGTCGATGCTGCGGGCGTCCACGCGCGCGGGCGTCCCCGTCTTGAAGCGGCGCAGGGGAAAGCCGAGCCCGGCAAGGCTGGCCGAAAGGCGGTTGGCCGCGAAAAAACCGTTGGGGCCGCGCTCCTCGACCTTGTCGCCGATCAGGATTTTGGATTTGAGGTAGACGCCCAAGCACAGCGCGACGGCGCGGGCGCGGTAGGTTACGCCCATCGAGGTCTCCACGCCGGCGGCGCGGCCGTCCTCGGTCAGGATGCGGATCACTTCCGCTTGCTTTAAATATAGGTTCGGGGTGTTCTCGATCACGCGTTTCATCTCGGCGTGGTAGCGGAATTTATCGACCTGCGCGCGCAGACTCCAAACGGCGGGCCCGCCAGAGCGGTTCAGCATACGCAGCTGCAGCAGAGTTTTATCGGCGGAAACGCCCATTTGACCGCCCAACGCGTCCACCTCGCGCACGAGGTGCCCTTTGGCCGTGCCGCCCACGCTCGGATTGCACGCCAGCCACGCCACCGCGTCGAGCGACAGCGACAGTAAAAGCGTGCGGAAGCCCGTGCGGGCGAGGGCGAGCGCGGCCTCGCAGCCCGCGTGCCCCGCGCCGACCACGATCGCGTCATAGGTTTCGGCGTCGGAAATCATAGGATTAAGTATAACACATTTTCAATCAAGTGAAAACTGAAAACTGAAAACTGAAAACTGAAAATTGCGGTCGGTTGCATTTGCGGGTTGCATTTGCGGGTTGCATTTGCGGGGGAAACCTTTTTATAAAAAGGCTTCCCCCGCGACCCTTTCTAAAAATTTTAACTTTTTATGCGGGAACGCCGTCTTGTGTCATTTAGAGAGACGGGGGGTGTCTCTCTAAATGACAACACAGACGGCGAGGCGTGCGCGTCCACCCCTAGGATTTTTTTAACGGTCTAATTCTTTTTGCGCGGCTCGTAATCCAATAGGGTATTCGGGTCGGTTTCCAATAGATCGCACAGTTTTATGAGCGTGTCAAAATCAGGTTCGCGTGCGTCCGTTTCCCATGACGTTACAGCTTGTCTGGATATGTGCAATTCGGCGGCTATATCTTTTTGATACAATCCTTGCTCTTCCCGCAAAGATTGCAATTTTTTCCCAAACGTTTTACTCATGAAAAAATTCTATCATGAATAGGGCAAAAAAACACTTGACATGCCGCTAAGTGTGGCATATAATATCAATATGCCACGATATGCGGCAGGAGTGAAATAAAGAATCCCGCAGTAAGTTGCGAGGTATTAACCCGTGACGGGCTTTTGTTTTTGTACTTTGTCCGCTTTTTCTTTTTCAGTCGGGCGGTTTTCTTTTGACGGGCCTACTTTGACCGACTTGCTCAAAGAAAAAAGCCCGTGGGAAAAAGAGGTTAAATTATGAAAGTCTGTGAAGCGGTGGCCGAGAGGATTGAAAATCTGCTGAGAGAAAGGAGCATAGCGCGGGAGGAATTCGGGTGGAAATCGGGCTTGCCGTATGACGAACTGACGCGCATCCTTGCGCGGCGGCCCGTGAGAATCACATGCCGTATAGTTTTTCAGATTGCGCGGGCGTTACATATGAGCGGCTCCGAATTTTTAGACAGCCCGCTGTTCGATACGGAGAATTTGGAAAAGTAACGGATGCGGACGGCGGGGCGCAAAGCCACCCCGCCGCCTATCGGCGGCACCCCTCCGTAGAGGGGAATTTTTCAAAGGTTGTGATTCCACGGGTTTTAAGAGGTTGAGATTCCACGGGCGCATTCGCGCCCTCTAAATGACTACATTACGGCGGGCCGACGCACGCTGTCGGCCCCGACGGCGTCCCTTTAAATGATACAAGACGGCGAACCGTTTTGAAAGTAAAAACCGATTAAAAGTCCGACCGAATTTTTATGCAATAAAAATTCGCAGCATGAAAGGAAAGAGCGCGGAGCGAGCGATCAAGAGAGGAATCCGTAAAGGATTCCGAAGATGAGCGAAGCGGAGCGCGAATACACCGGCAAAAGAAATTGAGAAAGCTGATAGGGCTGAACGGGAACGGCATAATATGATTGCCCCGTGCGGATACTATTATAGATATGTATGCGCGAAAACCTGTACGACGCGGGAAAGTTGCCGCCTTTGTATGCCTTGCGGCGGCTCTTTTCGCGTTTTTTTGCAGTCCGAAAGCGGTTTTTGCCGGGGGACGGCGGACGGCGGACGGCGGACAATTAAAGATAGCGTCCGCGCAAAACGGACATGGGGATTTTCGTCGCGCGGGACGCGACGCGGCGGGGCTTGACCTATGCCGAAAAAAGGATGGGATTCTTCACTTCGTTCAGAATGACAAGGATTATTCCATAACGGTCGCGCACCAATCCCGGCAATGGCGGTGGACGGAGCGGGACTTCGCATTCGAGAACGCGGGGATTTTCGCCGCGCGAGACGCAGGCCGCAGGGGCTTGACCTATGCCGAAAAGCGGGACAATATTCGTCGGGCGCGGGCGGCGGGCTTTAACGCGGAGCAGACCGCGCAGTACGTTTTTCCCGCGTTGGACGCCAAATTGGACGTTTTGGGGCGCGCCGTCGATATTCCGCCGACCGACGCGAAGCTTTTCTTTTACCCTTTCAACAATGCACAATGCACAACGCACAATGCACAATTAAAGGTTAATTCTAAATTCGTTATCGAGAGAGAAAAGGAAGGGTACAGAATCGACCGTAAAAGGTTTTACGCCGACCTGTTGCGGGCGTTTTTGAAATCACCCGCGCCGAGCGTCGGCCTCAAATTCGAGCCCGTGCCCGCGCCCGTTTCCGCAAAGGCTTTAAGGGAGTTCGCCTGTTTTAAGAGCGCGTTCGTCACCAGTTTTTCGGGTAGCGGCGCGGAACGGCGGGAAAATATCCGCAGGAGCGCGGCTTCTTTCAACGGGCGGAGGCTCGAGCCGGGAGAGGAATTCAGCTTTAACAAATCGACCGGCCCGCGCACCGAGGAGCGGGGATATCAGGAGGCCAAAATCATTTTGAACGGGCGGTTCGAGAAAGGCTCGGGCGGCGGCGTGTGCCAAACGTCCACCACGCTGTACAACGCCGCCCTGTTGGCCGGAATGCAGATTGTGGAGGCGCACCGTCATTCCCTGCCCGTTTCTTATGTCGCGCCCTCGTTCGACGCGGCCGTCAGCGGCGGCGCGATGGATTTGCGTTTCGCCAATCCGGGGCCGGGGCCGGTCTTTATCCGTTCGGATTTTTTGGAGGATACCCTGCGCGTAGAGCTTTACGGCGTTAAGAATCCGTACAGAATCGAACGCAGAAGCGAGAAATTGCAGGAGTTGACCGACTATGAGGACGAATTCCTCGTGGACACGGAAGGGAAATATCGCGACGTTGCGCCCTACCGCGGCGAGCGCGTGCGCGTGACGTATCCGAAGGCGGGCCTCGTTTCCAAAGGATACCTGCGGTATTACGCGGGCAGGAAACTGGTTCGGGAGGTGTGCGTCCGCAACGACCGGTACGCGCCGCAGAACGGCTTGACCGTTGAGGGTACGTTGGAACGCCCCGCGCCGCCGCCCGAACCCGCGCCGCCCGCGCTCCTCTTGCCTGAAATCCGGAAATATGATATAATGAATCCATGGGGTGCCTACTCTTTGTATTCCGCATTATCAAATTCGCGCTGAAAGTCATGTGGTTCGTCTTGAAATTGATCTTTAAGGCCCTCGTTTTCGTGATGTTCAAGTTGGGGCTGTTTTTGATCGGCCTTTACGCGCTCGTTTTGGATATTTTGGACCGCTTCATTTACGGCGGGACGCTTGACATTTACGGCAAAAATTTAGTATTCTATTTAATAGGGCTCGGCTTGACCGTCATTGTGACGACGCTTCTGTGGGTGCGGAAGAAAAGACGGGCGAAATAACTGAAAACTGAAAGATGAAAACTGAAAAGTATTGACCTGTCGCAGAAGAAACTTTGATTGTGTTATAAGTTCCTTGCCTGCCGGTCGCGGGCCGGCGCATGCTGCCCTGACCCTACGGGTTGTCATCGACCAAAATTTTCAGTTTTCAGTTTTCAGTTTTCACTTTCGGTTGTTATGAAAATAAACGTTAATAAAACATTGTGGCTTTTGTTTAACCTGCTGATCTTCGCGGGCTGGTGTGTGTTTTCGGGTTTTTACGTCGCGGGCAATTATCCGCCCGATACCAACGTTTGGCTCGCTATTTTGATTCTGGCGGCGATTTTTGTCGCCGTGCGGATCGTCGTCAATATCTTGTGCCAAATCGGGCAGGCGGCCTTAATCAAATTTCTGGGCTTGAAGGTCAATTATTTCGAGGCGGCGTTTTTTATTTGGCGGTTCGACGGCGAGCGCGGACGCGTCAAAATCGGGGGCGGCCTGTCTACGCTGTGGTCGGGCACGGTCTATCCGAGGATAAAAGGCAGTTTGGATTCGGCCGCAGGATACGCGAAAAACGCGGCGAAATACGGCAAGGTGTTTTTGGGCGCGCCGTCCGCGGGCGCGTTGATCCTGTTTGCGGTCATCGTCTATATGGCGACGAAGCTGATCCTCAAGCTGCCGCTCGAACCTATTAGCCTGGCGGTCGCGGTCGCGGCGTGGTACGCGCTGTACAACGCGCTGACCGAGGACTATAAACGGCGCGGCGGCTTTTTGACCTATTTGAAGTATAAAAGCGACGGCGAGGCGCGCCTTTTGGGAATCGCGTCGCAGGGATTGGTCGAAATGCCCGACCGTTTCATTTTGGATGAAGCGCAAAAATTGATTCAATACAGAATCGGGGTGGGTTTGGAGGTTTGGAACCGCCAAACTTTCAACATTTTGAGCTATATCGCGCTGACCGACGCCCTGAACGAGTACGCGCTTGCGCCGGAGCTGAAGGATTTTATTTACGCCGAATTGCTTACCTATGAAAGCCTGATCGGCAAGGATCCGCAGGTTTATCACATGGCGGTCGGGCGGTCGCGCATGTTCATTTGCGCGCGGCTGGTCGCGGGCGAGGTCGAGACCGCGAGAAGCGCGCTGAATGTGTACGCGCGCTTGGCGAAGGAAATCGGCTTGCGCGATACGTCGTACAACATTTATTTTGCGGATATGAACCAAATTCTGAACGAGAAGGACGCAGATACTTTAAGCTCGACCGATCTTTTGTTTCGCGATCCTTACGGAAGGCTGTTTAAAGGGTATCGGGAATTCATCGAGAGGGCGGACGACGCGGCGCATCAAACGCTGTTCCGCTTTTTGGACGAACACCAAATAAGTGAAAATTAAACAAGTGAAAACTGAAAATTATTGATCTGTCGCAGAAGAAACTTTTATTATGCTGTAAGTTCCTTACCCGCCGGCGACGGGCCGACGCACGCAGTCGTCCCCTACTGGGACAACGGCAAGCCGATATACAAACTCAACCTTATGTAAGTCCGACCGCTTTTTGCGGAGTCAAAAAATCGCGTTGGGTCGGAACGGAGCGCGGAGCGAGCGATCAAATGCGGAGTCCATGAGGATTCCGCAGGAGGAGCGAAGTGGAGCGCGGCCTTGTGGATAACTCTGTGGACAACCTGTGAAACGATTGTGTGCGGTGTGGATAAATGGTCATAGATACGCTGACGGTTAAAGATTTCCGCAATTACGCCGCGCAAACGGTGCGGTTCTCCACAGGCTTGAACGTGTTGGCGGGGGCGAACGCGCAGGGCAAGACCAATCTTTTAGAGGCGGTCTATTTATGCTGCGTGGGGCGGTCGCCGCGCACCGTAAGGGACAAGGACCTGATCCGCCGGGGACGGGAGGAAGGGCGCGTTTTGACGGAGGCTGTCAAAAGGGATGGCAAAACCGCCGTCGAGGTGCGCTTGTCTAAAAGCGAAAACAAGAGGATCGCCGTCAATTCCCTGCCGATTTCGCGGATCGGAGAATTGATGGGGGCGATCAATTGCGTGTTCTTTTCGCCCGACGAATTGAAGATCGTCAAGGAAAGCCCGTCCGATCGCCGCCGTTTTTTGGACACCGATATTTGTCAAATGTCCAAAACCTATTTTTATTTGCTGAACCGCTATAATAAAATCCTGACCCAACGCAACCGATTGTTAAAGGGTGGGGACGGGGGCGCTCTCCACAGCACGCTGCCGGTTTGGGACGAACAATTAGCGGACGCGGGCGCGAAAATCATCGTCACGCGCCGGAAATTCATCGATAAATTAAAACCTCTCGTGAAGCAAGAGCATTCCTTTTTGACCGGCGGCGCGGAGGATATCGATTTGGAATACGAGGGGATCGCGGGCGCGGACACGGCGGCGGCCAAGGCGAATTTTTTAAAAGCCCTTTCCGACAACATGAAACGCGACGTAAAACACGGTTTTACCGGCGAGGGGCCGCATAAAGACGATTTCGCCGTGCGCTTATCCGGCGTAGACCTGCGCGCGTTCGGCAGTCAGGGACAGCAGCGCACGGCCGCGCTTTCGCTGAAACTCGCCGAACTCGAAATCTTCGCGGGCGAGATCGGGGAATATCCCGTTTTGCTGCTTGACGATGTTTTATCCGAGTTGGATTTAAGCCGCCAAAAACAGCTACTCGAACGCATTCAAAAGGTGCAAACGATTCTGACTTGCACGCATTTAGAACTGAAACCGCCGGAAGCCGTATTCTATGCGGTGTCGGAGGGGACGGTGGAAATTTCAAGTAAAAAGCAAAGGTAAAAATATTGCATTTTGCATTCTCAATTTCCCGTTCGGCAAAATCAGCCCCCCGCGCATATTTTGCCAAGGAACGGCATATAAGGGCGTTTAATCGCAATCGCAAAAATTTTCCCGTTTAATCGCTTCAATTCATTTGGTTTTTTGATCGTTTTGTGTTATACTTATAAGCACTAAAAAATATAGTTAAAGTTTTTTGGGAAAGGACGCGGGAAAACCTTTTTACAACATAGATTTTCCCGCAAGCTTTTCTCAAAAATTATCCGTAAAGGAGCGTTTATCATGTCAAAGGATACCAAGGTCACGGCAAATTACGACGAATCCGGCATCCAGGTACTGGAGGGCCTCGACCCGGTGCGGAAACGCCCGGGCATGTATATCGGCAGTACCGACGAACGCGGTTTACACCACTTGATCGTGGAACTGGTCGATAACTCTGTGGACGAGGCTTTGGCGGGGTATTGCGACCACGTGATCGTGGAGCTGACCAAGGAGGGCGCTTGCAGCGTCACCGACAACGGGCGCGGCATTCCGACCGGCATTCACAAGACCGAAAAGAAATCGGCGGTGGAGGTCGTGCTGACAAAGCTGCACGCGGGCGGCAAGTTCGGCGGCGGCGGGTATAAGGTGTCGGGCGGCTTGCACGGCGTCGGCTTGTCGGTCGTCAACGCTTTGGCCGAATGGCTGGAGGTCGAGGTTTCTCAGAACGGAAAAATCTATAAACAAACCTATAACCGCGGCATTCCCCAGCGGGATTTGGCCGCCGCGGGGAAAACCGACCAGCACGGCACCAAGGTCACGTTCATGCCGGACTTTGAAATCTTTGAGACTCTGGTATGGAACTACGACCGGATTCGCACGCGCTTGCGTGAGGTCGCGTTCCTCAACAAGGGCTTTAAGGTCGATTTGATCGACCGCCGCCCGGGGCAGGAAAAAGAGGAATCATTCCTCTTTGAGAACGGAATTTTAGACTTTGTCAATTATTTGAACCGCAACAAGGAAGCGCTGTTCGCAGAGGCGGTGTATTTCGACCGCTCCGAAAAAGAGGGCGAGGTGGAAATCGCCTTGCAGTACAACAACGACTACAGCGAAATCATTTACACCTACGCCAACAACATCAACACCGAGGAGGGCGGGCAGCACTTAAACGGTTTTAAGGACGCGCTGACCAAGCTGATCAACGATCACGGCTTGAAGCTGGGAATTTTAAAGGAAAGCGAGAAGCTGACCGGCGACGACGTGCGCGAGGGCGTGACGGCGGTCATCAGCGTCAAGCTGCAAAATCCGCAATTCGAGGGGCAGACCAAAACTAAATTGGGCAATTCGAGTATGCGCACGGCCGTCACGAAGGCGATGACCGAGGGCTTCGGCACGTATTTGGAGGAGCACCCGAAGGAAGCGAAGGAGCTGATTTTAAAGTGCGTCACGGCGCAGCGGGCGAGGGAGGCGGCGCGCAACGCCCGCGACTTGACGCGGCGCAAGGGTGTTCTGGAAAACACGACGCTGCCCGGCAAATTGGCGGACTGCACCGACCGCGACCCGAAAAACTGCGAAATTTATTTGGTCGAGGGCGACAGCGCGGGCGGCACGGCGAAGCAGGGGCGCGACCGCCGTTTTCAAGCGATCTTACCGCTGCGCGGCAAAATCTTAAACGTCGAAAAAGCCCGCTTGAACCGGATATTGGAAAACGCCGAAATCAAGGCGATGATCACTGCGTTCGGCTGCGGCATTCACGAGGATTTCAACGAGGGCAAGCTCCGATACAACCGGATCATCTGTATGACCGACGCGGACGTGGACGGAAGCCATATCCGTACGTTGCTCTTGACGTTCTTTTTCCGTTTCATGCGCCCTCTCGTGGAAAAGGGGCACGTGTATATCGCCCAGCCGCCGCTGTACAAGGTCAGCAAGGGCAAGCAGGACAATTACGTGTACACCGATAAGGAATTAGAAGAGATTTTGAACCGTCTCGGGCGCAAGGGCTGTGAAATTCAACGGTACAAGGGCTTGGGCGAGATGAACGCCGAACAGCTCTGGGACACGACGATGAACCCCGAATTCCGCACGTTGATGCAGGTCACGATGGAGGACGCGTTCAACGCCGACGAAATCTTCTCGATCCTGATGGGCGAGCTGCCGGAGCTGCGCCGGAAGTTCATCGAGGACAACGCGAATATGGTCAAGGAGCTGGATATTTAGATTGCGGAAAACTTTGATCTGCGGAAACATAGAAGAGACAAATTAAAACAAAAAAAGGAGAAACGGACATGAAAAAATTTTTAACGGTCACGGCGGTTATTTTGGCGGCATGCGCGGCGTTGGCTTTCGGGGCCTGTACGAAAACCGAAGACGCGTTGACGGTGAGTGAGATTCAGAAGGCCTATACGGACGCGGGCTTTACCGCGGCGGAACAAAGCGGGTACAGCGGAGAGAAGCTGCTTGCCGTCGTTTTGGTTGTAAAGGACGGCGATTCGGCGTTGATTTACATATTTGAGAATACGGATGCGGCGGCGGCCTACAAATATCCCGAGGGCATCTTGTCCGGCTATCAAAACGCGAAGATGACGGGCTTTTTGATCGACGGTGCGGCGGCGACGAGTTTGAGCGATGCAAAAGTCGTCGCCATTGTGCAACCGCTTGCCGATTTATGGAACTCTAAAAAGTAACTGCTGGGACAGTATTGAATGAAACAGATCAAAGTTTTTGGGAAAGGCGCGGAAAACCCTTTTTTTCAAAAAAGGGTTTTCCGTAAGAACCCAAAGGAGTTAATAGGAAATGGCCAAGAAAAGAAACGACGAATACGAAAAGATCGTAGACAAAACCAAGTATGTGCCGGTGCTGGTCGAGGACGAGATGAAGAAGTCCTTTATCTCATACGCGATGGCGGTCAATATCTCGCGCGCGATTCCCGACGTCCGGGACGGCTTGAAGCCCGTCCACCGCCGGATTCTGTTTGCGATGAGCGAGCTGAATCTGTACGCCGAAAAGCCGTACCGCAAATGCGCGCGTATCGTGGGCGACGTCCTCGGTAAATACCACCCGCACGGCGACTCGTCCGTGTACGGCGCGCTGGTGCGATTGGCGCAGGACTTTTCGATCAACGTGCCCCTCGTGGACGGCCACGGCAACTTCGGCAGCGTGGACGGCGATCCGCCCGCCGCGCAAAGGTATACCGAGGCCCGCATGAGCAAGATGGCGGGCGAAATGCTGCGCGACATCGAAAAGGAAACCGTCGATTACTATCCGAACTTTGACGACACCCTGATGCAGCCGACCGTGCTGCCGGCGCGGTTTCCCAATCTGTTGGTCAACGGCTCGGACGGCATCGCCGTCGGTATGGCGACCAATATCCCCCCGCACAATTTGACCGAGGTCATCAACGGCACGGTCGCGCTGATCGACAACCCCGATATCACCGTGGACGAACTGATCGCGCATATCCCCGCGCCGGACTATCCGACGGGCGGCATTCTGATGGGGCGCATGGGGCTTCGGCACGCGTACCGGACGGGGCGCGGCAGCTTTATTCTGCGGGCAAAGGCCGAGATCGAGGAGTACGGCGGCAAGGAGGGCGGCGAAAACAACCGCAGCCGGATCGTCATTACCGAGCTGCCCTACCAGGTCAACAAGGCCTTGCTGATCGAATCCATCGCCGACATGGTGAAGGACAAACGGATCGAGGGTATTTCGGATATCCGCGAGGAAACCGATCGCAAGGGTATGCGCGTGGTCATCGAGATCAAGCGCGACGCGCAGGCGAACGTCGTTTTGAATACCTTGTATAAGCATACGAATTTGCAGATTTCGGGCGGCATCATCTTTTTGTCGCTCGTCAACAGCGAGCCCAAAATCCTCAACTTAAAGGAGATGCTGTTCTATTATCTCGAGCATCAGCGCGAGGTGATCGTCCGCCGCACGAAGTACGATTTGGCCAAGGCCGAGGAACGCGCGCACATCGTCGAGGGCTTGGTGATCGCGCTGGCGCATATCGACGAGGTCATCGCCATCATCAAAAAATCGCGCGACAAATTCGAAGCGGGCGAAAAATTGATGGCGCGGTTTACCCTGACCGAAAAGCAATCGACCGCGATTTTGGAAATGCGCTTGCAGCGCCTGACCTCCTTGGAGGTCGAACAGCTAAGGGCCGAGCTGGCCGAGCTGAAAACGCTGATCGCGGAATTGAAGGGCATTTTGGCCAGCCCGAAAAAGATCAACGACATCATCAAAACCGAAATGCTGGAGATCCGCGACAAGTACGGCGACGAGCGCAAAACCGAGCTGGCCACCGATTACGAGGAAATCGACATCGGCGACTTGATCGACGAGGAGGACGTCGTCATTTCGATGACCCACTTCGGCTATATCAAGCGCCTGCCCGTGGCCGAATACAAAATACAGCGGCGCGGCGGCAAGGGCGTGATCACGCACAAACCCAAGGAGGAGGACTTTGTCGAGAACATGTTCGTCACATCCACGCACGACGACGTTATGTTCTTTACCAATTTGGGGCGCGTGTACCGGATCAAGGGCTATGAGGTGCCCGAGGAGCAAAAAACGTCGCGCGGCCGCGCGGTCGTCAACCTGTTGCAGCTCGACGACGGCGAAAAGGTGCAGGCCGTCATTCCGATCAAGGCCGGCACGCAGGGCAATCTGCTGATGGCGACGCACAACGGCCTCGTGAAAAAGACAGGTTTGACAGAATTCGAGTCTATCCGCAAGGTCGGTAAAATAGCTATAAAACTGTTGGAAGGCGACGAGCTCATCAGCGTGCAATTGACCAACGGCCGCGACGAGCTGCTGCTGGCCACGAGCGAGGGCAAGTGCATCCGCTTTTCCGAGGACGACGTGCGCTCGATGGGCCGCGACACGCAGGGCGTGCGCGCCATGAAGCTGAACCCCGCCGACTATGTGGTCGATATGATCGCCGTGCGGAGCGGGTTCAAGATTTTGACGCTTAGTCGGTACGGCTACGGCAAGCGTACCGAGATCGAGGATTATCGCTTGCAATCCCGCGCCGGAAAGGGCGTCAAGGCGGGCATCCTGAACGCCAAGACCGGAAAGCTCGTCAACCTGAAATTGGTCGCGGACGACGACGACGTAATGGTGATCAGCGACGACGGCACGATCATCCGTATGCGGGCCAAGGAGATCAGCGTGATCGGCCGCGACACGCAGGGCGTGCGCGTTATGCGCGTCAAGCCCGGCTGCCAAATCGTCTGCGTGGCGGTCGCTAAGGGCGGCGCGGAGGATATCGGCGAGGGCGAAGAGGCGGAATAAAGAACTTGCGGGAAAACCTTTTTTGTAAAAAAGGTTTTCCCGCGTCCTTTCCAAAAAACTTTCGCTAATAAAAAACAGACAAAACCTTATAAGAGTAACTTTTGTCGGCGCAGATTGGGTGTCAGACGGGCGGTAGGCGGGCGTGTCGGCGAGGGCGCGTAGTTGGATCTACGTAACCGAGCCGCCCGACCCACACGCAGCCCGTATCACGCCCGATATGCGCCGATCGCGCGGAGTTGTGTAGAACGATGACAGAACTCGATAAAATTTGGAAGAGCATGACCGATATCATCCAAACGGAAATTCAAGCGTATCGCTTTGACGTTTGGATCAAGACGTTGGAGCCGTTGTGTATACACGACGGCCGGCTTGTCGTGCAAGCGCCTACGGCGGCCAATAAGGCCGTTGTGGTGCAAAACTTTATGCCCGCTTTGAAGGAAGCTTTGAAGGAGGTTCATCCGAGCCTGACCGAGGTTGCCGTCATTGTGCAGGAAGAGTTAGAGGACTATTTGGGCAAGAGCGGCGGCAAAGGGGCGCCGACGGAGGCAAAGAGCGCGGCGGGAACCGGAACGGGCAAGGACGAGGCGGGGAAGGGCGGCAAAAAGCCCCCGGCGTACGAGCTTGCCTATAACGCATCCAACATGTTCAACCCCGAATACACCTTTGACGATTTCATCGTCGGGAAAGGCAATCAATTCGTGCACGCCGCCGCCGAATCGGTGGCGCGGGAGTCCGGCACGCGCTACAACCCGCTGTTCATTTACGGCGGCGTCGGTTTGGGCAAGACGCATATCGTTCACGCGGTGGGGAACTATTTGCGGGATAAACGTCCAGAATTGAAGGTGCTGTACGTGACCTGCGAAAACTTCGTCAACGAGCTGATCGAAGCGATCCGCGCGGGCGACACCAGGGAATTCCGCGCCAAATACAGGAAGCTCGATGTACTGATGATCGACGATATTCAGGAAATCGCCAACAAGACGCGCACGCAGGAGGAAATTTTCCACACGTTCAACGACTTGCATTCCGCGAATAAACAGATCATCATCACCAGTGACAAACCGCCGCGCGATATCACGCCTTTGGAAGAACGCTTGCGGACGCGCTTCGAGTGGGGCATGACCGCCGATATGCAGCCGCCCGACCTTGAAACGCGTATCGCTATTTTGCAGAAAAAAAGCGAACGCAAACGCTACAACGTCAAGGACGAGGTGCTGGCTTTTTTGGCCGCGCAGGTCGAAAACAATATCCGCGAGATGGAAGGCCTGCTGAACCGCGTGGTTTGCTACGCCTCGTTGGTCGGTAAAACCGTGACGCTCGACCTCGCAAAGGAGGCGGTCAAGGATTACGTCAACAAAAACGCCGAGACCCTGACCGCCGAGGCGATTATCGACACGGTGTGCAAGTATTACAGCGTGACGCGCGAGGACATTATCGGCAAGAAAAAGAACAAGGAAATCGTTTTGCCGCGTATGCTGTGCATCTACCTGATCACCGAAATGCTGTCCCTGCCCTTGACCAAAATCGGGCAGATTTTCGGCAACCGCGACCATACCACCGTGATCCACAGCCGCGACAAGATCGCCGCCGAGATTAAAAGCGATAATAAGATTAAGGTGATAGTTCAAGATATGCGCAACCTTATCTATCATAAGTGATTGGTTATGAATAATTGAGTTCAGGGGAAAACTTGTTGTAACAAGTTTTCCCCCGAACCCCCTTTTAAAAACCTTCATCTGTATATACTGAAATCTGTATATACAGAAAATTGCGGTTGTCATTCTGAACGAAGTGAAGAAGACTCATCGGAATACAGTTAAGATTTTTTGAAAAGAGCGCGAGAAAAACCTTTTATAAAAAAGTTTTTCTCGCAAAAAAGAAAAAAAGAGAAACGATATGTTTTTTCAAACGTTGAATGTAGGAAAGCTTCGGAATAATTGCTATATTCTGAGCGGCGACGGCGCAAACGCCGTTATTATCGACCCCGCGACCGAAGCGGCTAAAATCGAAGCCGCGCTTATGGTCGCGAGGCTTGCGCCGACCGCCGTTCTCTTGACGCACGGGCATTTCGACCACCACGGCGCGGCGCGGCGGTTGCAGGAAGCGGGCGCGGAAATCTACCTTAACAAAAGCGATTGGGTGCTGATCAAAAAAGGCATGGGCTTCGTACTCCCCAAAGCCTTTACGCCCGACCATGACTTGACCGACGGCCAAATTTTAACTCTCGCCGGCTTGACAATACGGGTGATCGCGACCCCCGGCCACACGCCCGGCGGCGTTTGCTTTTTGTTCGAATCTATAAACCGCCCTTTGCTCTTTTCGGGCGACACGTTGTTTCACACCGATGTGGGCCGCACCGACTTTCCGGGCGGCGACTTTGCTACCCTCAAAAAAAGCATTTTGGAAAAATTGTACACCTTGCCGCCCGAAACCCTCGTCTATCCCGGCCACGAGGAAGAAACCACGATCGGGGAGGAGCGGGAGCATAATACGGTTGTGCGGGCGAAGTAAGTATCCCTTCAAAAATCGATTATATGCTTTTAGCGCACAAAGAACCGCATTATGATTTTGTCGGCTAAAAGCTTCCTTGCAACCGCCGACGTCGTATTCGATTACAATGGAAGATATATTTACTGCAAGTTCGTTCCATGTCATTCTTTCTCTATCGCAGACGGAAGCAATTCTTTTTCGATGTCATATACGGTGCTTGATTTTCCGCTCGGCGTATATTGGCTGCAACCTTGTTGAATAAGGTAGTGTTCAAATTCATTTTTTATCACAGTGTTCATCTTTGCGTTACTTTTTTGTATTTGCTTCTATTCTTTTGAAAACCATAGACAGTTCATTCGTGTAGCCAACACCGCCGCCTTGCATGGCATAGGCACGGTTTGCCGTTTTTAAAGCAAGATCCCATTCGTCGATATCGCAATATGCGGCGGCGAGAGAGGTTAAGCTTGCGATAGTCAATATGTCTTTCCCATGCGTGCGTTGCATATCCTCGCAAAATCTTATGGCATCTTCTGGTTGATTTATTTTTCTTAAACAAGCAGTTTTAATTGGAATACAATATGTGACTTCAGAAATGTCCCTTGATAGTAACGATCGTTTAATCAGTTCATCAACGAACTTTAAGCACATTGGATAGCACTCTGCGTTTTTGCTTTCAGATATCATTGCTTTTAATCGTTTAATCTCTATCGCTGCAATATCAATTCCGGCAAATTCTGTTTCCAACAACTTGCGCAAGACAGTCGTAGGGGGCGTGATATACATGCTATCTACCCAACTATCAACTAACTTAATATAGGTCTCGCCGTCTATTTCAACTTTTTTGTAGTTGTTCAATTTTTCACTCTGTTCCACATTTTATATTATATCAAATAAATAATATAATAGCAAGAAAATCATTTTTGTTGTAAAAAAAGGCATATTTTGTCTTTTTGCAGGCAAAAAACGCAAAATGCGATATAAAAGTATGCATAAGAACCTACGCGAAGCAATAAACAAAAGCGGAATACTCCAAAAGGAAATCGCGAAACGGTTGGGGATCAATCCGTCCACGTTGTCTAAATACACGCGGTTGAATATTTTCCCCGCTTTGGACACCTTTGCGGAATTGTGTTTGATTTTGGACGTTTTGGCGGACGAGATCTTGGGGAGACGGGAATAATCTTGTCCGATTGAGCCTACCCGATTTTATTCTTGTTCATTATTCTGCTAACAACGATCGCCGCGCGCCCAAAATACTCGACCTTAATGAAAAACGCGTATGACACGAGTTCGCTCGCTTTGACGGGCCGGGGAGTGGAATAGCGTTTTTCTATAGAGGGGCGTACGGGGGGGGCACGAGCGAATCGAGCGATTAGCGAGTGAGCGAAGTCCCGCCCGTAAAAAAGCGCGAAGCGAGCATAAGACTAGGAAAACTTTGTTTTCCTAGGTAAGCGAAGCGGAGCGCGTTAAATCGTCCCTCTCAATAAATAAAACGTATTATACAGATTCAGCCGCCCGTAGCCCCATTGCGTATTGGGGTACACCAAATCCCTATCCCGGTCGCAGCCGCGGATCAGATTCGCCTTGATCAAATAGGTGTTCAAGGAAACCTCGTTCTTTTGCAAAATCCCCCATTCCAGCATGAGGGCGGACGCGCCCGCGACCAAAGCGGCGGCGACGGACGTGCCGCTCATCGATCCCGTATGCCCGCCGGGGAAGACGCCGGCCGATTCCACGCCCGGCGCGGTCAGGTCGGGTACGTTGGCGGGCAGGCGCGACGGGCCCCACGAGGACAGGGGATACAAGCTCTTGTCCGAAACCTTGTACGCGCCGCAGGTGATAACGCCGATCGCGGTCGCCGGCACGACGACCGTGGTGGCGGGGGAGGGCGTCAGGAACTCTACGCCGGAATCGACGAAGCCCGTGAGGGGAAGCCACGCGTGATAGTCGCCGCTCGTCACGATGTCGCCGTACAGCGTCACCGTCCAAATACCGGGGGTGGGATCTAAAATGCGGACGACGGTCAGCTGGCTGGAGCTTCCCTCGATCGGGAAGGAATAGTTGATCCGCACGACGGAGCGTTCCAGCACGAGACGGGTCTCGAAATAGGTGCCGGACTTGGCGGGCAGACGGCTGATGAGTTCGCCCGCGGGGGATTTGACCGAAACCGACAAGCGGTCGGCGGGGTTGTTCCAAATTTCCAGGCGGATCGCGTTGCTGAATTCCCCGCTTTTGATTTCGATCGCGGCGGCGGCGTTTTGTTTTTCGATCCGCCCTTGAATATGGTGCTTGGCCGCGGCCTCGTTGCCCGCCGCCGCGCACACCGCGACCCCTTGTAAAAAGGAAATGTTCGCCAAATACTCCTCGAGGATAGTAAAGCCGTCGTGGCCGCCCGAATTGGTGCCCACGGACAGACAGATCGCGGCGGGACGGCCGAGCGCGGCCGCGCGTTCGACGATGTACTCGATTCCCAGCATTAGGTCGGCGGACTCGAAAGCGGTTTCCTGCGTGCCGGGAACGTCGTAATATTCCAAATAATAGGGGCAAGCCTTGCGGAGCTTCACGACGATGAATTCGGCGTCGGGTGCCGCGCCGGCCGCCGCGCCGGTTCCCCGTCCGCCCGCCGTGCCCGCCAAAAAGGTGCCGTGCCCTACGGTGTCCGTGTGGGGGACGAGGGAGAGCGGGTTTTCGGTCTTTAAAGCCGCGTTGATTTCCGCGTTGTCATATTCCGCGCCGAAGAAATACCCTTCGGGCGCTTTTCCCGCGATCGTCTGATCCCAAATATATTGAACGCGCGAGGAGCCGTCCTCGTATTTGAAATGCTCCAACGTATAGTCGATGCCCGTGTCGATAAAGCCCAGGATCACGCCTTGCCCGCGCAAATTCAGATAGGGCTGCTGCTGCAAGCGCAAAATACCCGTGTCCTCGAGCGCTTGCAGGTCCAGCGGCCCCATGACCAGCGACAGGATGCTGATATAAAATTCCCCAAGGTCGCGGATCAGCTCGGTCAGCCGGTCGCGCTGGATATAGGCGATCGCGAAATCGCCGGCGAGGCGCTTGCCGAGGCGTATGTGGGGGCGCGCGTTTATGTAACCTTGTATAAAGGAATTGTACCGCAGCGTAACCGCCGCCGTGTCGGGGCGCATGATAAACTCGGACAGGGGGATATCGGCCATAATAGTATCAGTATATGCGGCGGATCGGTGAAAGGGGAAAAGGCGGAGCGACGGCATTTACTTTTTATGAGAGGAAGCACAAGCGAAAAGCAAAACGAATACGCCTTTATTCGTTGATTATATCAAAATGATATTTGCAAGTCAACATAAATTTAATGATAAACATTAAAAATTACTTGACATTCATTATATTGCTGTGTATACTAATATTAGTCTTATCAACTAATAAAAGAACAAATATGCTGTTAAACGAAATTATAAGGGCGATTATACAATTAGCCATTTTTGTTGCGATACCGCTTATATGGTGGCTCATCACGACGAGAAAGAAAGAAAATTTTTTTGTTTATATAGGAATTAAAAAGCCAACAGTGGAACGAAAGGCAAAATTTTGGACACCTTTTTTCCTTGCAATTATTATCGCTGTTTCTATGTCGCTTGTATTAGACCCTCTTTTGCCGAACGATATACAGTTAGCAAATGCACGATTTGTAGGACAAGGAACAAAAGCCGGTTTACCTATAATCGTATTTGCGTTTTTCGCAACGGGCTTACCCGAAGAAATATTGTTTAGAGGATTTATAAGTAAACGGATAAGCAAAAGGCTTGGTTTTATTGTGGGGAACACAATACAAGCGATTTTATTCGGTTTATTGCACGGCGCAACTATGTTTCCTTCACTCGGATTTTGGATACCTATGTTAGTGATAGTTTTCACGGGAACGCTCGGTTGGTTAATGGGGTATATGAATGAAAAAGCAGACGGCTCAATTATACCGAGTATTATTTTACACGGGTTATCAAATGTCTATGCTTGTCTAATTGTAGCGTTTGAATTGCTATAAACTAAAAAAATGAAAGGAGTAATTATATGAGCAAAAAGGCAAAAATACAAAAGACATCAAAAATTATTGTCATAGCGTTGAGAGTAATCGAAATTTTCTCTATCGTTGTTTGGGGGCTTTTGTTAGCACTTTTTTTATGGAATATAACAGTACGCATTGACGAAAGTTTTTTGAATAAACTTACTTTTTCTAACGGAACAAACAGTACAAACTTAAACCTTTTAATTATTCAAGGCTTAATTGAATTGGGCGGCGTTATTGTTATACTCTTTTTCATTGAAAGAGTTTTTAGAAATATACAAAACAATGGTACGCCTTTTTTAGAAAAAAATCCAAAAAGACTAAAAATTGTATCTATTTTTTTATTGTGTTTGTCATTACTATTACCATTGATTATGGCATTTTTAAGTTTAATTGTTGACGGCTATTTTGCATTTAATTTATCTACAATGAGTATTTTTGGGATAATTAGTGCGGTCATACTATTTGCGCTATCTTTGATTTTTGAGTATGGCTTTGATTTGCAAAAAGCCGACGACGAAACTTTGTGAGGGACATATGATAATTTTACGATTAGACAGAATAATGGCGGATAGAAAAATATCCTTAAACGAATTGGCTGAAAAAGTAGGCATATCAAATGTCAATTTGTCAAATCTTAAAACGGGAAAAGTTAGGGCAATAAGATTTTCAACTCTCGGAGCAATATGTGAAGTTCTTAATTGCCAACCTGCCGACATTTTAGAATATAAGGCGGATAAAAAATGAATTACTACACGGCACGCCCCACTTGCGGGTACAAATTATTAAAAGCGGGCGACGGCTCGAATATCGAAATCTTTTGCCCTAAATGCGGCGAAAAGATGATTATTGAAATTAAAATAGCAATAAACCGTAGTGGCCAGGGGCAGTGCACAGTGCACAGTTGTTGTCATAGTACAACAGGGGTCAGTGGTTAGTGGGCAGTTTAAAAGGATAGGGGAACAAAGCGCGCTAATCCTGTCATTTCGAGCGCAGTCCAGAAATCCTCCGCCTTATCGCGTTAATCTTGGCCTCTCGACTTCAAGCGAATGAAATCCCGCCTATCATCTCGACTTCAAGCGAACGCAAGGGAGTGGACAAACAATCCGTTTGATGATATAATAGAGGAATGGAAGAAGAATTGAGAAAATGTCCGAAGTGCGGAAGTATTACCGGTCAACATAACATAGGAATGATAAGCCGCAATCCGCGTCAAATCGTAGCTTTTGATGTGGATAACAGATGCGATCAAAGGCTGATACAAATGATGGTGGACAGCGCACCGCCCGCCGACAAGTACTATACCGACGGGTTTTAC
>BNZQ01000027.1 GCA_026001225.1 Clostridia bacterium | reverse complement strand
GCCAAGACATTCTGAACCGTATCGTTTACAGCATCAATTCCCTGCCACGTAAACGCCTTAACTACAAATCCGCCCATTCCGTATTTCAAACCGAACTTTCTATTTCTTGTGTCACCCCGGAGGGCTGCGGTATTACGACGAAAACAAGCAATTGACCGGCGCGCCGAAGAGCAATCGGATATATTTATCCTACGGGTCGGAGTACGACGGTTGGCTTCTCGACGGGGATTTTTTGTTTAGAATCGGTTACAGTTATTTATATGTTTACTATGATTGCGGTTATGGACAGTATGAAGGTTGGGCTTCGTTGAACACCGCGAGTGAATACGGCGGTTATTACGATCAAAAAATCTTCGTTTTAAACGGCGAGCTTTTCGCGCTTGTCGAGCAACCGGATTCTTCCTTAACGCTTACCTATTTCGATTTGTCGTCCGTTAACGCGCCTACGCTCTATTATCCGTATCATGAGTCCGGGTACAGTCCCGACAACGACGATTACGACTATTACTATTATTTGGATTCCCCCGCTTTTTCCCGCGTCGAGGAAATCATGACCGCCACGAGCGAGCGCATACAAAACGGCGTTCTTTGCGCGATCGTAGACACGGCTACGGATCGCCAAATCTTCTCCGTAACGATCGACGCGGACGGGAACGTCAAAACGGCCTCCGTGTCCGAGACCGGCTTTGACCGCGCGGTCATCACCGTTCAACCGCTGAATTAAGCGTTCCGCGCATCCTTTAAGTTTAAAAATTTCAACGGGCCGCCGCGATATTCGCGGCGGCCCGTTGCATAACTTCTTTAATCGGTTGGGATTCCACGGGGCGCTACTCGCGCCCCTCTGAATGACTCTTCGGGCATGTCGCTCTCTCTTTATTATGCTTTTTCCCTTCCAAAAATGGTGATGCTGTCGCCGTGCCCTACGGCCTATTCACTTACGTTTCCCCGTCACGTCGGCCTCGTACTTCCGTAAATCCTCTATCCACTCGCCGCCGACGGGGACGCCCGCCGCCGCGCAGTATTGATCCCAAACCGCCGTGAAAGGCAGGCTCTTGAATTCCTCGGATAAGGCGAGCCGCTCGGTATAGTTTCCGGCTTCCTCGGCTTTTTTCAAAAGCGCGGTCGGCTCGACCAACGCGGCGACCAACGCCTTGCCCGTAGCCCGCAGGCCGACGGTCCATGCTCCGATCCGATTGATACTTGCGTCGAAATAATCCAATCCGATATAGATTTTTTCCAAAACGTTCAGCCGTTTCGCCTCGATGAATAGGCTCGTCAGCATATCGTCGAAGACGACAACGTGGTCGCTGTCCCAACGGACGCCGCGGCTGACGTGCAGCAAAACGTCCCGGATGTATTGCGTCACGACGGACAGCTTGTCTGTGACGGTTTCGGTCGGCAGGTAGTGGCCGGTGTCCATGCACAGGCCGACGCCCTTTTGCGCGGCATACAGCATATAATACTCGTGCGAGCCGACGACGAAGCACTCGGTGCCGATCCCGAACAGCTTGCCTTCCAACACCTCGACGGTTTGTTTGCGGTCGAGCTTCTTTTCCAAAATGCGGTCTAAACTTTCGGTCAAATACCCGCGAAACCGCGCGCGATCGATCGGGTTATCCTTTAAACCGTCGGGTATCCAAATATCGTTCACGCAAACCTGACCGACGGCTTTACCCATTTCGGCGGCGATTTCGCGTCCGGCTTTCCCCGCCTCTACCCAAAAATCCCGCGTCTTTTTGTCGGGCGACGCCAAGCTCATGCCGTCGTTCATCATCGGGTGGGCGAAGAAGCTTGTGTTAAAGTCCAGCCCGTACTCCCGCTCTTTCGCCCAATCGATCCAGCCCTTAAAGTCCTCGGCAGTATAGTTGTTTCTGCCCCGCCCCGTTTTCGTCTCTGCGTAAAAGCTGTGGATATTGACCTTATGCGCCAGCGGCGAGAACGAAAACGCCTTTTCGATATCGGCGCGCAACTCGTTTCCATTCCGCGCCCTCCCCGGATAGTTGCCCGTGACGACGTTTTGGTTGGCGACGCTCTTTCCCTCGAAGCCGGTCACGTCGTCGCCCTGCCAGCAGTGCAGGCTGATCCTGACCCGTTTGGCGGCCTCGATCGCCTTGTCGGTATCCACGCCGTACAGCGCATAGACCCGTTTAGCATTCTCATAGCTCTTTTGGATGATATCTCTGTCGATTTTCATATTGGCTTGCTCCCTTTTGCTTTTTTTATTTTGCGAGAATAGCTCTGTTTTTTCTACTTAACATGAAGTGGGCAAAGAGTGGTGTTCAGACGGGCAACAGGCGGCAAATCCGTGAGGGAGTGTAGTAAGACCTACTCGACCGAACGGATTATGCCGCACGTAGCCCGTATCAACACCGCTATTTGTTCACGCCGATTTAGTATGCTTTCTTGTACAACTCCAACAAATCCTGCTCGGTGACGGGGCGGGGATTGCCGCCCGTGCAAACGTCGGCGAAAGCGTCCGCCGCCAGCTTGGGAAGCGCAGACTTCGGAATGTTCAATTCGCGTAAGCTTTGCGGAATCGCCAAATCGAGGGACAGCTTTTTGACCGCCGCTACCGCCGCCGCCGCGCCCTCCGCCGCGGATTTCCCCTCGACGTCTTCGCCCATCGCACGGGCAATTTCGCGATACTTTTCCTCGCTGCCCGTCATATTAAATTCCATGACAAGGGGCAGCAGCAGCGCGTTCGCCACGCCGTGCGGGATATCGAACCGGCCGCCCAACGGATGCGCCATCGAATGCACGCAGCCCAAACCGACGTTAGAAAACGCCATGCCCGCCACGTATTGAGCGAGGGCCATTTGCTCCCGCGCCCGCATATCCTTGCCGTCTTGGACGGCCGCACGCAGGTTTTTGGAGATCATCTCGATCGCTTTCAGCTCGAACATGTCCGACAGCTCCCACGCGCCCTTTGTGATATAGCCCTCGATCGCGTGCGTCAGCGCGTCCATGCCGGTCGCCGCCGTCAGGCTCTTGGGCATACCCGCCGTCAGCTCGGCGTCCACGATCGACAGAACCGGAATGTCGTGCGGATCGACGCAGACCATTTTGCGCTTTGTCTTTTCGTCGATGATGACGTAATTGATCGTCACCTCCGCCGCCGTGCCCGCCGTCGTGGGCAGAGCGATGATCGGCACGCTTTTCTTTTTCGTGGGCGCGACGCCTTCGAGCGAAACCACATCCTTAAATTCGGGGTTCTTTATAATGATCCCGATCGCTTTCGCGGTGTCGATGACCGAGCCGCCGCCGACCGCCACCAAAAAGTCCGCCTTCGCCGCCTTGAACGCCCTGACGCCCGCCTTGACGGTCTTGACCGTGGGATTGGCCTTCACGTCCGAAAAGACCTCGTAAGGGATCGCGCCCAAGGCCTTGACGACCGAATCGGTTACGCCGAATTTGATCAAGTCCGCGTCGGTCACGACCAACGCTTTCTTAAAGCCGCGCCCCGCCGCCTCGTCCGCCAACACGCTCCGCGCCCCCGCGCCGAAGTACGCCGTTTCGTTTAAAATGAATCTGTTCGCCATTGTCAAATCTCCTTTTTTGATTTTTGTCGTTTTATGTTGCGTTTAATTTGATGCTTCATTCTGCGGTAAAGACTTTTTCCTTATTTCCTGCCTATTTTTTCAAAATAAGCGATCCGCTCCTCTAAATCCGGCATTGCCCGAACCGCCTCCGCCGAAAACATGCCTTTCTCCGCCCACGGTTCGGCCTTTAACGAGGGTGATTCTTCACTTCGTTCAGAATGACACACAATACCTGTTCCCTGTTCCCTGTTCCCTGCTCCCTTTAATTGTTCACTGTCCCTTGTCCCTTGTCCCTTGTCACGCGTTGCCGCGCGTTCGTGCCCGATCAACGCGTAGGTCGCCGGAATCAAATGACGGAACTGCGGCAGTTCCAAATTCTTGCAGATAAAGCTTTGGCGCGGGGAATTGATATCCTCGCCGCTGATCTCGAACAATCCGTTTTCTTTGCACAGCGCACGGATTCTCGCGGTCTGCTCCAAGGTGTTGCGCGACGGCATATACGTCACCGCCCGAAAGCCCGTCTTTTTCAGCCACAAAATCAGCTCGTCCAAATAGGAATCCTCGAATTCCTGCCGTTTTTTATCGCCCGTGACCGAATCCCCGACGTCCCCCAAGTACGCGTATGCGCTGATCGCCCCGATCTTTTTTCCCAACGAAATGAAATCGGTCGCGCTCATGCATTCCCCGTCCGCGTCGATATAGAATTTTCCGACCAGCCCGCTCTTTAAAACGCCCAACAAATCGTATTCATAGTAAGGATTCCGCGCGTCCTCCAAATACCCTTTTACCTTTCCGTCGGGGCGGACGCCCAACTCCTCCAACGCGCCGAGTAACGCCGCGCCCTTTCCGAATTTTCCGATCAGCTTATGCGCTAGCGCGCTGCACAGCGTCCGCTCGGTGACCGTCCCGCCCCGATCGTACATTGTATGCGGCAAAACGTCCATGCCGAAATCGAAGCTCATGCCGAACGGCTTAATAAGGGCGTCGATTTTTGCGCTCATCGCCTCGTTGCGGCGGTTTCGTTCCGCGCGGTACGGCGCGAACACCTCGTTCAAATACTCTATTTTTTGGTGCGGCACGCCGTGCAGCGCGACGTACGCCACGCCCTTTTGATCGGGATTGTTGACCAACTTCCGCTCCAAAAACGTCCCTTTCAGGCTCACCCGCGTTTCCATACCCACGGTAGTCCTGATCCCGAC
Organism: Clostridia bacterium; assembly: GCA_026001225.1. Taxonomy (GTDB): domain Bacteria; phylum Bacillota; class Clostridia; order Christensenellales; family DUVY01; genus BNZQ01. The sequence continues at coordinate 19,231 of BNZQ01000027.1, read as the reverse complement.
CCGCTTTCCCTCCTCAACGAACTCCCGCGCTCCGCCGATACTGTCGTGATCCATGATCCCGCACGTCGCCAATCCCGCTTCGACCGCTTTCCGCACCGCCTCTGCGGGCGTATAGGGCGAGAATGAATAGGTTGTATGAATGTGATTATTTACATACTCCATAATAGTACCCTTTTAACTGAAAACTGAAAAATACGGATCTGTCAAAGAATACTCTTTTATTATGCTGTAAGCTTCTTATCCACCGACACTGCCGCTTTAACTACCCGACCGAAATTTTCAGTTTTCAGTTTTCATCTTTCAATTATTTAAGCATTTCTTGCCCGCCGGTGACCGGCACCGCCTGCCCCGTTTCATACTCCTGCTCGACGATATACAGAATCGCCCGCACAACGTCTATTTCCCTGCAACCGCGGCCCATAGGCACCTTCGCATCGTAAAACCTGCGCACGTCCTCTATGGTTTTCGCACCCGGCACCTTGCCCGCCCGCAAATATTGTACGAGCAATCCCTTTTCGGGATCTGTCCAAAGCGGCCCGTCCATCAGGTTGCCGGGGCAAACTGCGTTGACCTTGATATTGTAGGGCACCAATTCCAACGCAAAGCTCTGCGTCAGGCCGATCCCGCCGAATTTACTGCCCGCGTATGCAAAATTTTTATTGCTGCCCGACAAACCCGATTTAGAATTGATTTGAATAATATCGTAATATTTGGACGGATCGGCGGCGTGCTGAATCTTCATGATCCGGCTCGTATATTTCACGCACAAAAAATAGGCGGTATAATTGATTTTGGTCACAAACTCGAAACTTTTTACATCCAACTCGTCCAAACCGCCCGACTTGACCACGCCCGCGCAACTGATAAAAACGTCCGCGCCGCCGTATTTTAAAACGGCGGAATCCACCATAGCGGCGACGCTCGCTTCGTCGGAAACGTCGGCCTTGACCGCATACGCCGTCCCCGTGCCGTTGATGTCCTCAATCTGCCGCGCCGTCGCCGACGCGCCCTCGTAATTCAGGTCGGCGACGACCAGGAGCGCGCCCTCCTTCGCGAGCTGTTCCGCGATCCCTCTCCCGAAGCCCTGCGCCCCGCCTGTCACAATGACAACCTTTTGCGACAGGCGTTTACTCCCGCCTGCGCCGACGCTGACCTTTTGGCGGTAGTTCTCGACCTCCCAATGTAAAATAAAATCGATATCTTCGGCAGTCATGAATTTGCCGCCGCCGAAGCTCCGCGCGTAAACGGCGATCTTGATCTCATCCAAAAACACGTCCCGCGCCGCGTTCGCCTCTTTGACGTTTTTGCCCGAAGCGAACATGCCCAAGCCTTTGACGAATACGATTTTCGGCGCGAATTTATTTTCTGCGTGATACGCCGCGAACGCCGCGTTCACCGCGTCTGGCGCGGCGTCCTCCAAATACAACGCCTTATGCTTGCAATACACGATATGATCGGGCGTGAAAGCGTATTCGACAGCCGAAAAAGCCCCGCGACTTTCGGCAAAATGCAACGTTTCCCAATTCAAAACATAGGTCGTCACCGCCGAGCCCTCGAATTTTCCGTAAACCGTCCGAATCGCAGCGGCGGCGCGGGCGGCGTTTCCAAGGTTCAATTCGTCGTCGATATCTTGCGCGGACATTTGGATAAATTCCGGTTTTATTTTCACCTGCCCGCGCAGCGTGCCCATGACGCCGGACACAAGCTTGTCCAATGCCGCGCGGGAGTCCGCCCCGAAAAACACGCCGTGATTTTCAATGAACAGCACGGCGGGCTGTTTCCCGCGCTTTTTAACGTAAGCGTCGATAACCTTTTGGGAATCGACGGCCAAAATATAACCCGCCTTCGTTGCGTTCACCCATGCGGCGTCGGGAAACAGCGCGGCGGCCGTCTTTTTACCGTCTTGACTGCAAGTCATGCCATTTACAAGCGCGGGATGCACGTGCAGAACGAACGTGAAGTCCAACATATCGTGTAAAGAGGTTTCCACGCTCGGCCTTTTATGCTCCTCGCCCGCCGCCCGCGCGGCATAAAGCGCGGCCAAAACTTCCTTTTCGCGCGCGTCCGCGTCCTTGGAATACTTCCCATTCACGACCGCTTTCAGCTTGGCGCGGTCCATGCGCACAAAGCCCTCGGCGGAAATCGCCGCAAGGGCGGCGCCGCTGCCCTTGACATATAGCTCGTCGCCGACCTTGGCGGAGGTATTCCCGCCCCCCGCCAATACAAATTCCGGATCCTTCCCGTAAAAATTGGATAGGTCTACTAATTCCTTCATAATATCCATAAAGCAACCTCGTTTGTCGTCGTTTTATTCAATTGTACTCATATAAACGCAAAAAGTCAATGCAAATATGACACCAATAAATGTCAATGTCAACGGCTTTGTATTTCTTTACTCCGTCGTTTCGATCGGCGCGCCGCCCAAACAGTACCGCCCTTGATAAAACACAACGTATTGCCCCGGCGTGACGGCCCTTTGCGGCCCGTCGAAATCCACCCGCAAGCCGCCGCCCGCTAAAATCCGCACGGTCACGCCCTGTTCCTCTTGCCGATAGCGGAATTTGGCGGCGCATTTGAAAGCAAGCCGACGCTCGACGATATCCGACGAAATAGGCGCGGCGCAGACGGGCAACAGCAGACAATTATCGGTTTCATCCCTATCCGGTGGAGATTCTTCACTTCGTTCAGAATAACACCCCTTTGCACAGTTGACAGTTGATAGTTGTCGGTTGACAGTTTCGGTCTTATCCTTTACTTGTCCCTTGTCGCTCGTCCCTTGTCCCTTGTCATCGTCCTCTAATTGTGCATTGTGCATTGTGCATTGTGCATTGAATAACGGTATCCAATTCGGCTTTCCCGTCGTCACCCCCCGCGAATACAGCGGCCCCTCATCCCCGCACGAAACGTACAAAATATTGCGCTCCAAATCCTTGTTAACGACGAACCACCGCCCTTCGGGAAGGTCCTTGACGCCGCCGATATTCAAGCCCCGCCGTTGTCCCAACGTGTAATACATCAGCCCGTCGTGCCGCCCGACCTCCTGACCTTTCATGGTCTTGATCGCCCCCGGCTGCGCGGGTAAAAAACCCGATAAGAACCTTTTAAAATCGCGCTCGCCGATAAAGCAAAGGCCTGTGCTGTCCTTCTTGTCCGCGACAGGCAGCCTCGCCGCCGCCGCCCTGCCGCGCACTTCGGACTTTTGCAATTCCGCGAGCGGGAACAATACGCGGTCGAAGCAGGCGGCGGGCACCTGATTCAAAAAATAGGTTTGATCCTTGCTTTTGTCGGCGGCCTTTAAAAGATAATTGTTGCCGTCCCGTTTTTCCAACCCGCAGTAATGCCCCGTGGCGATGAAATCCGCCCCAAGCCCCCGCGCGTACGCCAAGAACGGCCCGAACTTGATTTCCCGATTGCATAACACGTCGGGATTGGGCGTGCGCCCCGCCTTGTATTCGGCTAAAAAATAGCTGAAAACATTTTCCCGATATTCCTTTGAGAAGTTGACCGAATAGTACGGAATGCCGATCGTCCCGCACACGGCTTTCACGTCCTCGAAATCGGCCGCCGCCGCGCACACGCCGTTTTCGTCCTCCTCCTCCCAATTGCGCATGAAAAGGCCGACGACGTTATACCCCTCCTCTTTGAGAAGCAACGCCGCCGCGGCGGAGTCCACCCCGCCGCTCATTCCCACGACCACGGTTTGTTTGCGAGAGTTTAAAAACATAGCAGTATTATACCATATTTTAAGTGAAAAGTAAAAAGTGAAAGGTGAAAAATTCGGTTAAATCGCATTGCGCAAAATCTTATGTATTTCGAATATCCCCGCGGACGGTTTATCGGGGCTATTCCTTGCGTATCCGTTTTTCCGACGGCGCGGTCAAGTTGTTTGATTTTACGCCCTATTTGGACATAAAACCGTTCCGCCCCTTAAAAGACCGCGCGGTTTTTTAAACCGCGCGGTCTAAATACGGCACCGTCATGTGGTTAGACGGCGAGATCGACTTCACCCCCGAAACTCTCTATATCAAAGGCGTCGCGGTTTCCTAAACGGATAAACGGTTTAAATTTCAACCACAACCTCTTTCGCCCCGTCCCCGATCACGATATAATCGTTGCCCTGCAATACGCCGTCGATATAGATTCGCGGCGCGGTCTTATCCTTTACTTGTCCTCTGTCCCTTGTCTCTTGTCCCTTGTTATCGTCCTTTAATTGTGCATTGTGAATTGTGCATTGTGAATTGAGCTTCACCGTTACCTTCACTTTCCCGCCCCACCCGAAACGAAACTCTTTCCACTCCTTCGGCGCGTTCGGTTGCACGTGCAGGCGGTTTCCCTCGATTCGGATTCCCAACACGCCCTCGATCATCGCCTTGTACATCCAAGCCGCGCTGCCCGTGTACCACGTCCACCCCGCGCGCCCCTCTAATCCATTGGCCGAATACACGTCCGCCGCCGTGACATAAGGCTCGCCGCGATAAGCCGCGTCTTTTCCGCGATTCACGGGATTGATCATAGATAAAATTTTATATGCCTCGTCCTTTTTGCCCGCCTTGATCAAGGCCAAAGCGTACCAAACCGCGGCGTGCGTGTACTGCCCGCCGTTCTCGCGAATTCCGGGCGGGTAGTCGTTGATATAGCCCGCCCGCTTGCCCGACGCGGTAAAGGGCGGCGTCAACAGCTTGACGATCCCCGTTCGCGTATCGACCAAATACTCCCGGATCGCGTCCAAGATCCTTTCCGTCCGTTCCCCGTCCGCGATTCCCGTCAAAACCGCAAAGCTCCCCGCTATCAAATCGATTTTCCCTTCTTCGCTTTTTACCGAGCCGACAGGCGTCCCGTCGTCAAAATACGCGCGGACGAACCACCGCCCGTCCCACGCCTTTTCGGATACGTTTTTCTTTAAAATCGCTTTCAGGTCGAACAGCTCCCGCCGCGCCTTCGGCTCTTTCACATAGGGCAAAAACTTATCGACGACAAGATAGAAAAACGCGGTCAGCCACACGCTTTCGCCGCACCCCCCGATGCCGATTTCATCGAACGCGTCGTTCCAATCGCCGCCGCCGATCAGGTTCAAGCCCCGTTCCCCGAATTTCAACGCCCGCCGCAAGGCCCGCAAGCAATGCTCGTACAGGCTCGCCGTATACGCCGTATAGGGCGGCGCGGAATAATCCCCGCGCGCGCCGTCTTGCAATTCGGGCGCGTCCAAAAACGGCTCCTCGGCGTCCAAAATTCCACGATCCCCCGTAAAGGTTATATACTCCGCGACGGCATAGGGCAGGAACAGCAAATCGTCGGTCATGCGCGTCCGCACACCCGTCCTGTCAGGATGCCACCAATGCTGCGCGTCACCCTCCTTGAATTGATGCCGCGCGCACAGTAAAATATGGTTGCGAACCAAAGCGGGATCGACGTACAGTAACGCCAAGCAATCCTGCAACTGATCGCGGAAGCCCCACGCGCCGCCCGCTTGATAATAGCCCGTCCGTCCGAAGAACCTGCCACACAGCGTTTGATACGGCAGCCATTTCAACAACATATCGAACGCGGGATCGGGCGTTTGAATTTTTAACCGCGACAGGTTGGAGAAGTAGTTTATGCAGTCCTCGCGCGCCGCGTCGGCGTTTTTCAATGCACAATTGCTGTTTTTATCCTTTATTTGTCCCTTGTCATCGTCCTTTAACTGTCCACTAACCACTGACCACTGACCACTACCCTCTAATTGCGCCTTGCCCCCATGCGGGCTCAAACAAAAAATAAATCTTTTCGTTTCGTGCTGTTTCAATCCGAACCGCGCGGCATACGCGATATCCTTTTTTCCGTCCGTTTCCCGTTCGCGCGTCCATTGAAGCCCCGCCGCCAAACCGAAAAACAACGCCGACCCGTTCGCCGTATTTCGCGCCGAAATCTCGTTGCCGTCGCGCTCTATGCGAATGTACCGCGCCGTGTAAGGCTCAAAATCACCCAATACGGGCTCTATACGGACGCACAGGGCAAACCCGGCCGGCCGCTTTCCCCGCGCTGTCAGATCGTAGTATTTCACCTCCGCCGCTCGGCCGATATAGACCCGCATCGTAAATTCGGCGTCCTCTGTACCGCAAGTAAAAACGCTTTCTCCGAAACCGTGCGAAACCGTCCGAATATGTCCGTCGCTTCCGCTTCGGTTCTCCGCCGGCCATCCGATCGAAAACGGCTTGCAGCCTTCCTTTTGCAAGGTAAAGCTTTCGCTCGGTTCGTCGTGAGCGGCGTCGGAGCGCCACACGGTCAGCTTGTTTTCCCGCGCGTTCTTATACCACGTAAAGCCCCCGCCCGTGTCGGTCACAAGCGTCCCGAAATCCCCGCAAGCGATGACGTTGGAATGCGGCGCCGCGGGCCGCCCGTCGACGATAAACGTACCGTCTTCCGCAAAGCCGCCCGCGCCCGTCCTTAAAACAATATTTTCATTTTTCAAAATCATAATTTATTTAGTGGTCAGTGGACAGTGCACCTCTCCGTCGGAAGGGATTTTCCGCGATTTTACCCTTTATTCGGTTGGGCTTCTTCACCTCGTTCAGAGTGGCCTCCTTTAACCGTCCACTGACCACTGTCCACTGACCACTACTCTTTCAGTTTTCATTTCTATCGCTACCGCCTCCAGCGCCGCCACGGTTTCTCCGAACTCCTCCGCCGTATTGACAAGGATTGCCCCCGTATCCGCGACGGCTTCCCGCAAAGCGTCTTTCAGTGGCGTTCTGTACCCCGCCTTTTCCGCGTACAGAACGCCAAACCCAAAACGCAGACAGCCGCGCAAGCGTTTCACTTCCTCCGTGATCCCGCTTAAATCTCCGCATTCCTCCGCGTTTTTTATGCGGACGCACACAACCGGAAACCGCAGGTCGATCCCCAAACGTTCGAGGCCCCGCACGTTCGGCTCCCGTCCCGCCAACCCCTTTAAAGCGCGGTCGGGAATTTTATCCGCCACAAGCTTTTCCAACAGCAAAGCCGCGCCGCCGCACGTATTCGCTTTATCCGCGCCGTCCGCCATCCCCGCGCCGAACGCCTCGCGCCTCGCGGCCGTGAAAACGTTATCGGCAAAGCCGGGACTATTCAATAAACCGATCATGCGTTCCGTTGCGTTTCCGCGTCCGTTGTCGTTCCCGTCGCCGTTTCCCCGATCCTCATAGGCCGCCCCCGTCAAAAAGCAAACCTCCGCGCTCCCGTTTTTCATCGGCATATCGCATCGTATGGATACGCAGGGTGCGACGGTGAATCCGTCGGGCGGAGACGCGGGGCCCCGCCCAAAGAAATTAAACCGCGAGGCTTCGAATTGTACAGCCTCATTTTTTTCGCCCGCCGCCGCGACGTGAATCAGCGCGGGCGCGCGCCGCGCGTTATTCCGCGTCACGACGATCGCGTTATCCCCGCGCCGGATTTCGGTATTCAAAAACAACTCGGAAAAGGCGGGATGCGAAATATCCTCTTCGCGCGGACATAAAGTCGGTTCGAAATAGGATGTAATTTTATAAACCCCGTCGCGGTCCTTCCGGCTCCGCACGCGCACGGCGCGGGCTTCGACGGGATACGCGGGCGACACCGCCGCCGCGACCGTGATTTGCAACCCCCGCGCACGATAAATAAACAGCGTCTCGCCGTCTTTAAAAACCGCTTTAGGGATCAAATCGGACAGTTCGACGATCCCCCCGTCGGGACATTCGACGGAAAAGCGTATTCCGGCGTTCCGTAGTGTACGGAAGCGCGTCAATGCAAAGCCGTCGAATGTCAAAAATCCTTCCCCGCGCCGATTGAAAACGGAATAAAACCGTCCGTTCGTCAAAAGGCCTGCGCCCGCGTCGGTTCGCGCTGTACTCCGTTCCCGATTTGCTATGCTTTCTTTTTGTCGGCCGTCGCTTTTCCTGCCTCTTGCTCCCGATCCTTTCCCGCTCTTTTGCCTTATATTCGCGGAAAATTTTTTACGCGCCGCCCGCGTCGTCGGTTCCGGCTCGGCAAGCAGCAACGCCGCGCCCGCCGTCCGAAAATCGGACATAAAGGCCCGAGCGAGCGCGCCGTCGTTCAGACGATTGTAAATCGCGCACAAAATCATGCCCTGATGATGCGCCATAAAGGAACGGATAACCGCCCCTTTTTGCCTGTCGCTAAAATCGATCGCTTCGTAAAAGCCGTATTTGCCCCGTAAAGCCTCCGCTTCCATTTTACGGATATCGGCCGCTTCCGCGCCGATGCCCAAGGCGAGAAATACCGAATACGGGCTCAACACCCTGTGAACGTCGATATTTTTTATACTGACCGTCCGAATCCCAAACGCCTTATATTGATAATTTCCGCGTCCGTCGAACCGACGGTATTGCGATTCGGAAATACCGAAAAACGGCAGCCTCTCTTGCCGGCAAAAAGCGATTTGACTTTTCACCGCGTTGCGGTTGCCCGCATATAACAAGGCGCCGCGCTGGATATCTAACAACAGGCGCGGCATCAAATATTCGAACATGCCGCCCGTCCACGAGCGCAAAGTCCCGCCCGCCGCCCGAACCCGCGCGCGCGACAGCCGCGCCCATGTTTCCGCCGGAACCTTTTTCAACGCGACGGCGACAAAGGAAAGCAACTGCGCCTCGCTCGCCAAAAGGTCGTAGTGCGCGTCCTGTATCCCTCTCGCCCCTTCCTCGTATCCGATATAAAACAGCTTCTTTTTACGGTCGTACAGGCAGGACAGGTCGGTATTTTCGATCAATTCGTCAATACGATGCACAATTCTCGATGCGCAATTCTTTTCCAATGCACAATGATCGTCTTTTACTTGTCCTTTGTCCCTTGTCCCTTGTCCCTTGTCCTGCGCCGAGGGGGATTCTTCACTCACGGCAGAATGACACGCCTTATCCTTTAACCGACCACTGACCGCTGACCGCCGATCACTGTTCCCGTCCTTTAAGTGTGCATTGTGCATTGTGCATTGTGCATTGACAATCGCCCCTCTCACCGCCACCAACGCCGCCAAGAAGTTTCCGCTGTCCACGCTCGACACATATGCGGGCCGCAAAACATCCGACGTTCGAGTGTCGTACCAATTGTATAAATTCCCCTTGTACTTTTTCAGCGCGCGGACGGTTTTCAAAACGTTTTCCGTCAGCTCCAAAAATTCCTCTTGTCCCAAAAAACCCATATCCCGCGCGCACACCGCCGCGAGCAAAGCGAACCCTATATTCGTGGGCGATGTGCGCCGCGCCCAACCGACGCCCCCCTCCTCCTGAAAATTGTCGCAAGGTAAATACCGATTTTCCGCATTCAGCGTATCGCGAAAATACGCCCACGTTTCACGCGCGATTTCCAAAAAATACGCCCCATCCGCCTCCGAAATTTCCGCCTTTTTCCGCGTTTTCCGTTTCGCGGGCAATGTATGCGCAAAGGTCTCCCACCTCATCAGATTGCGTTTAAACAGCATACGCGCCAACGTCAAGCCGATCGCGTACAGCGCGCACAGGGCATAATGCGGCAGAACCGCGAGATTGAACAGTAGGCGGGCAAGCCCCGCGCCGATATGCTTTGCGACGGCGGGCAGGCTCGCGCGATGAAACACCGCCTTGATATTGACGTAGATATCGGTCAAAAACGCGCTCAAATAAAAGGATGCGCCCGTCAGGAGCGGCCATAGAAACGCCGCCCCATAAAACGGGCACAAAGCGATCAACGCCAACCCGCAAGGCGCGAGCAGACTGTACAGCAGATTGTCCGTAATCTGCCATTTGGACAGCGGTTGCAAGGGATTCGCCCGCCGTTTGCCCGACCGCGTGATAAAGGTGGGTAACAGATAGGGCATCAGCTGCCAATCGCCGCGAATCCACCGCAGATTGCGCTTGACGAACGGCCGATACCCCGGCGGATACGTATCGTAAAGCGCGGTGCGGACGTTGGCCGCGCCCGCGATCGCGCCCTCGATCAAATCATGGCTCAAAATGCGGTTTTCCGGCAAGGTCTCGGCCAGCGTATCGTGAAACTCGCGCATACGGAACAAGCCCTTGCCGTGAAAGATGCCGATATGAAAAAGGTCTTGATACACGTCGAACGCGCCGGAGGAATAACTGTCAAAGCCTCTGTCGTTGGCAAACAACCGCGCGAAAACAGTGTCCTCGGTGGTCAACGGATTCGTGCGGATACGCGGACTGAAAACGTTGTATTTAAAATTGAGCGGATGCGCGGCGGTTTCGATCAGGTTCAACACGGCTCCGGGCGGCGCGGCGGTGTCGCCGTCCAGTGCGACGATATTGACCGGAATCAAGTCCCCATCGCCGAAAGCCGCGTAAAAAAAGCCGTTGCCTTTTTTCAATTCACAATGCACAATGCGCAATGCACAATTATCGGTTTTATTTTCGTTCGTCGGCCACCCCGTCCGCTCTGCAGACACCCCTCCGTCGGAGGGGAATTTTTCTGCGTTTTTATCCTCTAACTGACCGCTACCTGTTCCCTGTTCCCTGTTCCCTGTTCCCTTTAATTGTGCATTGTGCATTGTGCATTGTGCATTGTTTACTTGTCCCTTGCCTAAAAAGTGTCCGCACAAATCCATGAGCGCCCCGCGCTTGCGTTCCCACCCCATGTATTTCTTTTCTTTTTTGTTGTACGTCCTCTTGCGCACATACAGCGAAACGGGATGTTTATACTCCTTCTTTAAGTTTTCCCATTCTATACGCCCCGCCTCGATGATAGCTTTATCCTTATCGCTCAAATTCTCGCCGTCCGACGCGGGCAAATCGGCCAGCAAGCAATAGCCGATATTGCCGTCGGCCTCGGCGGAAGCGTTCACGCCGACGCGCCGCACCGCGCGCCGCATCTCGTCCTCGGACGCGACCAGTTGGCTGACGACGACCAACGTCTTATGACGGTCGGGCACGCCTCCGGAAAAGTCCAGCCGCGGCAAAACGTCGGGCCGCGTGAAGATTTTTAAAACGCCCGTTGTGATCAATTTGGCGATATACACAAAAATCGGATAGGCTATCACAGCGTATATCAGCCGCGGCCAACCCGCGGGCACGAGTGCGGACGCCGCCAAGCTCAAAGCCGCCGCGATCACATAATTCGGCACGATATACAGAAGTTGGAAGAAACGCGATTTCGTTGAAAGAAGGCTTTTCCGGGGCACGGCAGGCTCAACCTCTTTCAGCCGCCGAACCAACGCCCCGCGTTCCCGAAAGAACCAATATCCGCAATGGTTCGCGGGCGCGCCGATTCCGGCCGCGAACGCCTCGTCCGCCGATTCGACGGCGGCCCGCGCAACGTCGTCCTCGTTCAGGTTACGGCGGCGGGCAAACCGCGCGAGAAAGTCCAAATAATCTCCGCACGTTTCCTCCCGCATCGCCCGATATACGCCCGACCTTTCTCCGCGCAGGATTCCGTCGGAGGCGCACCATGCCCGCAAATCCGCATAGGGCAAAAGCTCCTCGATTTTGCGCAAGAAGTTGATACACGCGGATAGGCTCAACGTGTATTTGTTTTTCAAGAGGGCGTTCGGTTTCCGTTGAGAACGGACAACGACCGATTGACGATTATCGGACTCATCCTTTTGAGAATTCCCCTCCGGCGGAGGGGTACCGTCGACAGGCGGCGGGGTGGCCGGCTTACTGCGGGCGATTTCCCGATACCGCAATATCAGCGCGCAGATCCATTCGACGGCCGCGCAACGGAACGCAAGCGGCAAATACAGCAATTCCCGATAATCAAACCGTTTTTCCCGTTGGTACGCCGCGACCGCGCCGCGTATCCATTCGGCGTCGGCGTTTCCGTCGGCGTGCTTCAAGACCCGTCCCGCGAACGTATAGACCCTCGGCGCGCCGTCCGCATAGGGCATTTTCCGAAACATTTTATTGTCGGCCGCTATCGCGGAAAGCGCGTCCGAAATCACGCCGTCGTTTTCATACAGCCACTTCTCAAACTCGTCAAAGCTCTCCTCCCGTTCCGCTTTCCGTTCTGATTTTTTATGGTTCCGCCCGATAAACCGCTTGCAATCCCGCACGGGAAAGACTCTGCGGCCCTTTTGAATTTCGCCGTCTTTGACGGCTAAATTGCCCAAAACGGTATGCAGCTCCCGCGCCGATATTGCCGGATATAAATTCAAATCGGGCTCAAAAACCATAATCCGTTTAAGTATGCCCAAATTTCAACGCGCAATTCACGGTTGACGGCGCGCGGCGCGCTATTGTAGAACAATAGCCTGCAATTTTGGCGATTTTTCCTATGGTATAAAACAACCGCCTCCAACAAAAAATACCTTCATGCGCCGCGAATATAACCGTAAAAAAACAACCCTCGTTAAAACCGCCGCCCTGTTCCTCGTCCTCGCGGCGGCGGTCTTTTTTCCCCTCGCCCCCTTTCCCGCCCCGAACGCCTTATCGGCTCCCGCAAATTCTCCCGCCGAACGGTTCCCCGCCCCCGCCGAAACGCCGATGATTCTGCCGATCGTCATGTACCACAGCACGCACGCCAAAAAGCCCGGCAAATACAACGTGCCGCCCGCTCAATTTGAAACAGATATCCTCTATCTTAAAGAAAAAAGTTGTACGCCGATCAATGTCGCCGATCTGATCCGTTACGTTCAAACGGGCGAAACGGTCGAAAAACCGATCATGATCACGTTCGACGACGGCTATATGAACAACTATTTTCACATATTCCCGATTTTAAAAAAGCACAACGTCAAATGCGTCATGGCGACGATCGGCCGCTTGACGGACAACAACTATTTAAAGGACGATAAAACCGTCAATATGACGTGGTCGCACCTGACCTACGAGCAGATGAAGGAAATGAACGATTCGGGATTGGTCGAAATCCAAAACCACACCTATAACATGCACGGCTTCGGCAAGGGGCTTGGCGGCCGCTACGGGCTCAAACTGAAAACGGGCGAAAGCGTCGCGGACTATGAAAAGGCGGTGCGCGCCGACCTGTCCAAATGGCAAAACAAATTACAAGCCCGCGCGGGTATCCGCCCCACGGCGGTCGCCTATCCGTTCGGTTCGTACAACAAAGAGCTGATCCGCATTATCAAGGATTTGGGCTTTTTCGCGGGCTTTACCTGCAACGAGCACGTCAATCGGCTGACGCGCCAAAGCGATTTATTCCGATTGGGCCGCTATAACAGGGCATACGGAAAAAGCAGCGCGGAGTTTTTCAAGAGATTGGGAATTGAGTAGCCCTTATACCGTACACTTCCAATTGTTGCAAATTTTCCAAAACGTGAATATAGCGCGCAAGCTTCGCGGCATAAGAACGTACTCGGCGGCGGTTTTGAATACGGTGGCTAAATTGACGGACAAGCCGAATGAAGCATGAATTTTATCTCCCTCTTGCCGCCAAGAAGCAATAATCATAAAAGACTCGTCGCCCCGTTTGAGCGATACCCGCCAATGAGCGTCCCGAAGCCTGACGAATTGCAAACCGAGTTCTTTTAAGCAATCTTCGGTTTCTTGGACACCGTGATAAGTATATTCCATATCCATAACGTTCTTTACCAATAGTATATATTAACCATTGGTTAAAGTTAACTATATTTGTAGTTTTAATCAATGGTTAAAATTCAGGACAGAACATTTACTGACAGTTAATATAGATATATGAATACAAGCGAACAAATTAAAAAAAGATTAAGCGATACGATTCGATATTCAAGGCATGACAAAAACGGCTATCGCCAAGAAAGTGGGAATATTCGTCGCGATGCTGTCCCAGTATACGACTACAAAAAAATTCCCGAGCATAGAAACCTTTGCTCTTCTTTGTGAGGTTTTAGAAGCTTCGGCTGACGAAATTTTAGGAATACACTTAAAATAAGTTTATGTATATGTCTCAACTATTCGGAGAGAGGGTTCGGGAACTTCGCTTGGAGCGCCGACTCTCGCGGCGGCAACTTGCCGAAAAATTTCATTTAAAACAAAATGCGGTTTACGAATGGGAAACGCGCGGAAAACAAACCGATTATGAAACTCTCTGTAAGTTGGCTGATTTTTTCGACGTAACGACGGATTATCTTTTGGGCCGCACGGATATTTAAAAAATCCGATTATGAATACAAGCGAACAAATTAAAAAAAGATTAAGCGATACGATTCGATATTCAAGGCATGACAAAAACGGCTATCGCCAAGAAAGTGGGAATATTCGTCGCGAGCTGTCCCAGTATACGACTACAAAAAAAATTCCGAGTATAGAAACCTTTGCTCTTCTTTGTGATGTTTTAGAAGCTTCGGCTGACGAAATTTTAGGAATACACTTAAAATAAGCTTATGAATATGCCTCAACTATTAAATAGCAGAAGCGCACCTAATCCGGTGCGCTTCTGCACAAAAAGAGACTGACCTGTAAGCCGAGTTCTGTCTTGGATGAACATCTATCTAGACGGCGCGTTGCCGCGTCGTTCGAGCGATGTAGCTTTAAAAGGCGGCGGGCAGCCTTATGCCTTTTTCGATCTTGCGCCGAGTGGGGTTTACATGTCACGCCGGGTCGCCCCGGCGTAGGTGGTCTCTTACGCCGCCTTTCCATCCTTACGGCCGCCCTTACGAACGGCTTCGCGGTTTATTTCTGTTGCACTGTCCCTGAGGTCGCCCCCGCCGGTATTTCGCCGGCACCCTTGCCCTGCGGCGCTCGGACTTTCCTCGTCGCGCGTTTCCTCCGCGCTCCGCGTTCATCCGGTCAACTCTTTCGCCGTATTATATCACGGTTTCTTCTTTTTGTCAACCTTCAAATCCTCGCCCGCCTCGAACGCCAATATTCTTTTATCCTTTGCGGGTCGGCGCACCCTGCCGCCCCCTACGCCTTTCTCCTGCGACCGACCGGTATCCGCCCCCGCCTTCCTTTTCTTTTTCCCGCCGAACCTTGCCGAAATCCACGCCGTGAGCCGATCCTTATACTTATTCAGGAAGAAGAAAGCGACGCCGAAGGCGATAATGATCCCCGCCCAAACAAAAAGGCCCCAGCCGTGAAACGGAATGATCTCGCCGCTCCCTAAAAAACAGGTTGTGGCAAGGCCCCACGTGCGTGTCAACAAAACGACCAAGAAAAAATATCCGTAGCTCATCGTGGTGACGCCGGCGACCATGCACAGCATATCGTCGGGAAATATCGGAAAAATCAGCATGAGAATAAAGATAAACCGTCCCTTTTTATCGAACAGCTTGCGGTATTTTTCGGCCGTTTTGTGCCCGACGATCCATGACACCACCTTTTTGCCGAAGATTTTGCCGACCGAAAACGCGATGACCGAACCGATCGTGGTGCCGATAATAGACAATACGAAGCCGATCCACGGCCCGTACACCGCGACGCCGGCCAAATCGATCAGCACGCCTGGAACGGGCAGGACGACGACCTGCGCGATTTTCAGGCCGACGAGCGCGATCATGCCCAACGGCCCCGTGGACAGCACGAAATTTTTGATCAATTCCATGTTGGTCAGCGTGTCGAAAACGCCCGTCAAATCCAAAACGATATAGAAGCCGAGGATTAAACTCAAACTGATCGTCGTGGTGACGCACAGTTTAAACAGGGCCGGCTTTCCGAGGGCTGTGGTGACATAGGCCCCGACCAACAAAAGCATGACCAAAATATAGGCGGCGAACTGCACCCACAGCGGCATATGAGACAAAAACACGGCGGCAAGAGCGAGCAGCGCGGCGCACCACAGAGTATACGCCGTCAACACGGCCCGCGGTTTATGGATCTTTTTTTTCTTTTTCACTTTTCACATTTCACTTTTCATATTGCGAAGCGTTGTCGTCATATATATCTTACTCAAACGGTATAATAAATATTAGCGCCCGGCCGCTTTCTCCCCTCTGTTCGTTACTCACTATCCGCGCCTAAAATTTCCTCCCTTATTCACTACTCGCTGTCCGTACCCCCGACACGGCGACGGCATAACCATCTTTTTAAACGGTTGGATTCCACGGCAGGCCGACGCACGCTGCCTTGACCCTACGGCGTCCCTTCTTACGGCAGGCGTTTTTGAATGACGGTATGCGCAAAAAGTGATTCCGCGAAATCGGGGTTTCCCTGATTTCGCACCCTTCATGAAAAACGCGTATGAGCGCGACTGTGGCCCGCCTTGACGGACGTGGGAGCGGAATAGCGGTTTTCATGAAGGGGGGGGCAAGGGGGCACGAGCGAATCGATGCCGCGAATACTTTCTTGACGGGCCAAAGAGTGAGCGAAGTCCTCCTTTGAGCTAAGCGCGGAGCGGACGTAAAGCAAGGAAAAAGGCGAATGCCTTTTTACGAGGTAAAAGCCCGCGAAGCGCGAAAAGGCTTGCATTTGCCCGCCTATTGTGTTATACTTTTAAAAGAGGGAATCCGAATGCGTATCGAAGTAAAATCAAAGATAAATAACGAACTGGCGGAGCTGCACAGCCGGGGCCAAACCAAAAAAATGCTGAATATTATGTCCTATGTGCTGTTGGGATTTTTTCTGCTGCTGGCCGTCATTTGCATTATCGTCGGCAGCACGAAGTCCGGTACCGGCGGACTGACCGCCTTGATCATGGGGATCTTGTTCCTGATCGTTGCCCCCTCTCTTTTCCTCGTGACTCGTTATGCCGTGCCCCGGCTGGCGGCAAAAAACATGAAAACCGGCGGCCGTTTCGACAAATACCAACGGATACCCGTCTACATGGAGCACCTGTTTACCGACGAGGCGTTGTTCTCCACCACTATAAGGAACGGCGTCCGGCATCCGGGGCGGTTCGAGTACTCCTCTTTTTTGAGCGCAAAGGAATTTCCCGGCTACTTCCTCATCGAAATCGACCTGCCGCAAGGGCGCATGGGCATCAAGTCGGGCCGTGCCATTTTGGAAAAGACGGCGTTCACCGCCGGAACGCCCGACGAGCTGCGCGCCTTTTTGCAAAGCAGAGGACTTCTGTAAAGGTCAATTATCGGAACAATCGAATCGCGAAACGCCAGCTCCGCATCTCTTTTTTGCGAGCCTTGAAATTGGGACAGCGCAACGCGACCGCGCCCCAAAACGCCGCCGAATGGTTCATATGCTTTAAATGACAAAGCTCGTGAATGATCACGTAATCGATCAAGGCGGGCGGCAACAGAATCAGACGCCAATTTAAGGAAATCGTACCTCCGCTTTCACAGCTGCCCCACTTGACGCGCGAATTGATCAATTTGATTTGGCCGAACCCGAAGCCGAATTGTTGCGCGAAGACCGACAGTCGGTTCCGCAAGACGGGCAAGGCGGCGGCTTTATACGGCTTGACGAGTGATTTAAGGTCGTCGCGCGGCGCGCGTCCCCCGTCCGTTTTTCCCGCGGCGCGCTCCAAGGCCTCCCGCAATTCCTGCGGCGCGCGATACGTCTCGCCGAACAAGAGAAAGCGTGCGTATTCCGTAAACGGCAGGGTGTTTTGATGTTCCTCGGCTTGCTCGGACAGCTTTTTCTCGATCCACGCGCTTTTCTGTTCAACGATACGTTCGATCTCTGCAGCTTTCACGCCTTTTGGGGCGCGTACGGCGACCGCGCCGTCCCGCACGGTGATAGAAACAGTTCGCTTGCCTTTGACGTATTGCAAATCGTAAAAAAGCTTGTTCATAATCCGGGCGTTCGTTATCGGTGTTACCGAAACCGCATCTCCGCCGTCAAGTAAAGCGTACCGCTCTCGTCTCTGATCTCAAAGCCGTATTCCTTATCGCCCCTCTTTTCCTTCCAAACGGAAACCGTTTGCCCGCATTTCAGCTCTTTGAGAAAATTCAGGGAAAAGAAAGCGATTTCCGAGGCTTTTAATTCCTCCAACGAAAACGCGTTGAACAGATAATCGGCGTATTTGGCGTTGTTGACGTGCATATTGAGGTCGAGGTCGGACGGTAACACCGCGAATGTCAAAGCATTCGCGGCCGACGCACCGACGCGCGCCAGCTTTTCCACCGGCACATCGGCCAGGCGCGGCGCGGGCTCGGTCGGAAAATTCTGAAACGCGCAGTCGCGTATCCTGATTAAACCGCCCCGTCGGGCGCCGAGCAGGCACCAGCGGCTCGTTCCCTCGACCAAACGGTCGCCGTTTTCGCCGGTGATCAGAAAATCGCGGTCCACATAGGCCGCGCCGGGCATATTGTGCCGCGTTTGCGTCCGCAAAACGTCGCCGCCGACATACCGTTTGGGCGTATTTAAGACGCGCGCCGAAATGCGCGCCAAAATCCAAACCTGACCGCGCGCGAGCAATTGCGCGTGGTCGTAGGGCCAATCGGCAGTGGCCGCCTCTTGAAAGCGGTCTAAAATCGCGGCGGGCCGCATCCGATCCAAAAAATCCGCGTCGCGTACCTGTACGGTGTATGTCCAGCTTTTCATATCGATTACCTCTTCTTCTCCTCTTTTTCTTTTTCGGTAAGAAATATGCAAATATAAGTATAACACAATCCCCGAAGATTTGACAAACGTTTTCAAAAAATGTATAATGTTTTCATCTATACTGTTCGTACGGAATTATGGAAAAATTTAATACGCTTCAATACGATTTTAAGTTCTATGTGAACACGATTATCATGCGTGCGCTTTTCGAAGGCGACAAGTACGGCTATGAGATTTGCAAGGTCGTCGAGTCGCGCACCAACGGTTGGTACAAGATTAAACAGCCCACGCTGTACAGCTGTTTGAACCGCTTGGAGGCGCAAGGGCTGATCCGCTCCTACGCAAACGACGAGTCCGCCACGCACGGCGGAAAACGCCGCTATTACAGCCTGACGCAGCAAGGCATCGAGGACTTTACCAAAAGCCAGGACGAGTGGGAATATTCGCGCACGATCATCGACCGCCTGATTTCCGACAAGGAAGTCGATTTAAGCCGCTTGCCCCCGCCGATTGAGCCGTTTAAGCGCAAAGCGCGTAAAAAGCCCGTGCCCGGCGCCGTCACGATCACAAAGACGGTCATCGTGAATACGGAAGCTTCGGCGGTTACGGATACGGCGGCGGAAGCAAAAACGGAAGAAGCGGCCTCCCTGACGCTGACGCTGCCCAAGGACGATATAGAAAATCTGATGAGCTCTTACGCTGGCGACAGCTATTCCGACAGCGTGCGCGCGCAGGAATATGTGGAATCGCCGGTCTTTACGACCGTCACCCAACCGGAGTATAACGAATTCGAGGAATTCGACGGGGACGACGCCGTGTCGGGGGTACGGACAGCGAGTAGTGAATAAGGGAGGAAATTTTAGGCGCGGATAGTGAGTAACGAACAGAGGGGAGAAAGCGGCCGGGCGCTAATATTT
>BNZQ01000026.1 GCA_026001225.1 Clostridia bacterium | reverse complement strand
CGTCGAGGTCCTCGTTGTAATTGGTCATGATATACTCGATCGTGCGGCGGACGTACTGGTTGTCCATGTACATGAAACGGTAACTGCGATCCATGTTGAACAGCAGCTCGTTGACCAGCGTCTGCGTGAAAGGATGGTCGGCGTACAAATTATGGTCGGAATTGAGCAGGGCGAAGATTTTTTCGATCGTGTCCCGGATCGCGTCGGTTTCGGAAAGGTGCAGGAATTGCGAGAGGCCGAGAGCGTTTTTCAGCCCGTCGCATCGTTCGAGGACGACGCGCGGATCCACCTTGCCGTTTAATTCCAGGGCTTTCAATTCGAGGTTCCGCAGGCGACAGGGGCCGTCCTTGATTTCCACCTTGTGGAACGTGTCGGCGTCCGTGAACACAAAATCGCCCGCCTTCATTTTGAGGGGGACGGCCTTGCCGTTTTCGTGGTCGAACACCGAGAACTTGCACTTGCCGCTTTCCACATAGAACGCCTCGTAGGTGTTGTGCATATGGTAGGTCATCGCATAGTCCGAGAACATTTGATTGTAATAGGACTCGACGATCAGGCGTCGGCCCGATAGATTGACGATGGAGGTTTCTCTCATAATAATATCCGCAATGCCGCCTTTGTCCAAAGCTTTTCTCAATTTAAGCATATTTTAGGATATTTGTCAAGGAAAGGCGAGAGGTTTTTACAAATTTCGAAATTTAGCGTGAAAAATTTTTTACAAAAAACAGCGCGGATTTGGTATACTATATGCGGAGGATCAAAATCATGTCAAATGTTATTTTAGATCAAATCAGCGAGGCCGTCCAAAAGGGCAAGGCCCGCGACACAAAGGAACTTGTCCAAAAAGCGATCGCGGAAAAAATTGGCGCGAAAGACATTTTGGACAAGGGTCTGTTGGCGGCGATGGCTATCGTCGGCAAGAAGTTTAAGAACAACGAGGTATTCGTGCCCGAGGTTCTGATCAGCGCGCGCGCTCTGAACATGGGCACCGCCGAGCTGAAACCGTATTTGGCCGCGCAGGGCGTCAAGCCCCTCGGCAAGGCGATCATCTGCACCGTGAAGGGCGACTTGCACGATATCGGCAAGAATTTGGTGCGCATGATGTTAGAAGGCGTGGGCTTGGAGGTTCAGGATTTGGGCGTGGACGTCGCGCCGGAAAAGATTGTCGAGGCCGTCAAAACGAGCGACGCGAAGGTTCTGTGCCTGTCCGCTCTGCTGACGACGACGATGGGCGCGCAGAAGGACACGATCGACGCGTTGGCAGCGGCGGGCGTGCGCGATAAGATCAAGATCATGGTGGGCGGCGCGCCGGTCACCGAGGAATACGCCAAACAAATCGGCGCGGACGCGTATACGTCCGACGCGGCGAGCGCGGCGACGGCGGCAAAGCTGTTCTTTTAAGAACGGGCGACTAAAACCCGAACTGAAAACTGAAAATTGAAAAGTGAAAACGGCGGTTGAGATCATTGCGCAAATGGAGTTCTCTTGTTTGTGAGGAATCGCAACCGATTAGAATTGGTATTCGACTGTAATTTTCAGTTTTCAGTTTTTACTTTACTCTCTTGTCATTTAGGATTAAATTATGCCGATAAAGCCTCTCTGCAACCGCAAAACCTTTTGCGCGAAAACAAAGTACAATCCCGACGCGTGCCTGTCCTGTGTCAACGCCGTTTTGAGCTCGTCCGCCTCGGCCAAGGCCGAGGTATTAATGACGGGCTTCAATTTAAAATTCGACTTCGCTCCGACGGTTAAGGGGGCGAACGTCTGCGCGGTGGACGTGGGGACGACCACGGTGACGGGCGTGATTTTCGACGCGCAGGGGGCTCAAATCGCCAAAACCGGCTTTTTAAATCCGCAAAAGAAATACGGCTTGGACGTGATCGCCCGGATTGACGCTTGCAACAACGGCGGAATGCCGGAAGTGCGCGGTTGTTTAATGCGCGAGATCGACAAATTCATCGCGGGACGCAATGTGCGTCATGTATTGCTTTCGGGCAACACGACCATGGAACATATCGCCGCGGGCGTGTCGCCCTATTCGATCGGCGTCGCGCCCTATAAGCCGCAATTCACCGAAATGCAAACGCTGAAATTTTCCGACTGCCTTTTGTCGGGGGAGGGAACGGTTACGCTCAGCCCCAACGTGTCGGGCTTTATCGGCGGCGATATTGTCGCGGGGATCGTCGCGTGCGGCCTTGAAAAAACCGATAAAAATATCCTGTTCCTCGACATGGGCACCAACGGCGAGATCGTTTTATCCAAAAAGGGCAAGCTCTACGGCTGTTCGACGGCGGCGGGCCCCGCGTTTGAGGGCGGCAATATCGCCTGCGGCAGCCACGCCCACGACAAGGCGATCTGCAACGCGAAAATCGAGGGCGGTAGGATCGTCGTAGACCGGCCCGACGGCGTCAGCATCGCGGGCGGCGCGGTCATCGACTATACGGCCGCCTTGTTGGATTTGAACGTCATCGACGAAACGGGGGCGATCGACGACTGTCGGGACGATATCGATATTTTCGAGCAAAACGGCGAGCCCGCGATCCGCGTCAACGAAAAGGTTTATCTGTCGCAGCGCGACTTGCGCGAAATTCAGCTGGCCAAATCGGCGGTCAAGGCAGGCATTATGACGCTGCTTGCCGCGGCCGAAATGAGCGCGTCCGAGGTGGACGAGGTTTTAATCGCAGGCGGCTTCGGCATGGCTCTCAATCCGAAATCAGCGGAACGCATCTGTATTTTTCCGCCCGAATTCAAAGGCAAAACCCGCGCAGTGGGGAATACTTCTTTGACGGGCGCGATCATGTGCGTTCTGAACGCCGGAATTTTAAAGCATTCGCAAGAGGTGGCCGACGCGGTGGAGTATGTAGAACTGACCAATAACGAGATTTTTCAAAACTTTTATCTGAATTCGATCACATTTGAATAGGAGTGTTTTTTCAGTTGCTTTCCGTATCCTTTTCGGGATCGGGCGGACTATTATTGACCTTTTTGCGATGCACCGTAATACCCAAAACGGACCATCCTGCGCCGCATAAAATAGCGACCAAAGTATCCGTCAAATAATGCTGGCCCAAATACATACGGGAAAAGACGACGGAAACGATAAACACCGCAAGCACGGCCGCTAAAATGACCTTGTGCGCGTGTTTCTTCATAAGGAAAAGCACAAAAAATTCAAAGACAAAACAACACAGCACCACCGCCGAAATGGTATGTCCCGACGGCATGCTTTCGTACGCCGCGGAATCGAAATCGATAATCGAACCGTCGACCTTATACGGCCGCGGGCGAGCGATCAGAAATTTCAACGCCGTGTTGATCAGGAGTGCGACGGCATAGATTACCGCGAAAATCAATATAAACCACAGTATGTTTTTGATTTTTTGTTTTTTGTGCAATTTGTAAAGCAAAAAAGCGAGCATCAAAACCAATATCGCGGCAAAAATACACCAATTCCCGTAGGCGATAAAGGAAATCACCTTAAAAAAGGCGGTTAAAAACGCATTCCCGTGAGTTTGCAAGAATTTAATGATTTCAATTTCAAACGGCATGCAATGTATTATATCACAAGTTTCACCCGACCCGCAACAATTTTCAAGGTTAGGCGTCGTTTTCCGTATCCGCTTCCCCCGCGGGATCGGGCAGGTTTTTCCGGTCGTACTTGGTTTTGTCCGGTTCGACGCGGGTAAAGGGCTTGACCTTGCCCCACGAGCCGCGCTCCGTTTTCGGCGGATTTTTCAGTTCGATTTTGATCTTTTTCATGGCGCTTCAAGGATTTTTTCCGGCTTGTCCGCAAGACTTACCTTTCATATATCACAATTCCCCCTTGAATGCGGGGATATATACAATTTTTCTTTTAATTCCGCTACCGTATAAACCCTTTCGGTATCGTATTCCGAATCGGCCTTGCATTTCATTTTTTCATTATACCGCGTTTAGAGCAAAAAGTCAAGGCCTGAATTTTGCGGGAGTGAACAAACCGCACTGACGGCGCGAAACGCCTAAAAATCCTTTTGGATATTTTTGGACTTAAACCGCCAAAATGCTCGACAGTAGCGGTGCTACGGTTTGCGCTTTTTGACAATTTTATTCTCAAAAATATTTTTTCAGTGCGAATTGTCCACTCCCGAATTTTGCCGCCGCAACGATTTGTCTTTTCCGCAAAAAAGACACGTAAATTTTACCGCTAATCATTTGCTTTTTTTTCGAAAATTTGATATTATATATCAATCGAATAAAAAAGATGCAAGGTTTTGAAAAAGCGCGAAAAAACTTTTTTCAAAAAGGTTTTTCGCAAATAAAAACAAAAATAAAAATGACAGATAGAAACAAAAAATAAAAAACATAAAAGAAGGAGTACAACAACCCATGTCCAAAAAGTATGTCTACCTATTCAGCGAAGGCGACGCCAAGATGAAAAACCTCTTGGGCGGCAAGGGCGCGAACCTTGCGGAAATGACCAACCTCGGTATGCCGGTGCCGCAGGGCTTCACCGTCACGACGGAGGCCTGCATCCAGTACTACACCGACGGCGAGAAAATTTCGCCCGAGATTGAAGCCGAAATCTTCAAGTATTTGGCCGAGAGCGAAAAAATCAACAACAAGAAGTTCGGCGACCCCGCCAACCCGTTCCTCGTATCGGTGCGGAGCGGCGCGCGCGCGTCCATGCCCGGCATGATGGACACGATTTTGAACCTCGGTTTGAACGACGTGACCGTGGAGGGCATGGCCAAAAAGACCGGCAATCCGCGCTTCGCCTACGACAGCTATCGCCGCTTCATTCAAATGTACAGCGACGTGGTGATGGAGCAGGACAAAACCAAATTCGAAAAAATCCTGACCGAAATCAAGGCCAAGAAAAACATTCAGCACGACAAGGATTTGACGGCCGACGATTTGAAAACGATCATCGCCACCTATAAAAAATTGTACAAAGAGCACGTCGGGACGGACTTCCCGCAAGACCCCAAGGTTCAGCTGCTGGGCGCGATCCGGGCGGTATTCCGTTCGTGGAACAACGCGCGCGCGATCACGTACCGCCGCCTGAACGACATTCCGGGCGACTGGGGCACGGCGGTCAACGTACAGGCGATGGTGTTCGGCAACATGGGCGACACGTCGGGCACGGGCGTCGCGTTTACGCGCAACCCCGCGACCGGCGAAAAGGCTCTGTTCGGCGAATACCTGATGAACGCGCAGGGCGAGGACGTGGTGGCCGGCATCCGCACGCCGATGAAGATCAGCGAGCTGGACAAGCAAAACCCCGCGCTGTACAAGCAGTTCACCGATATCGCGCACAAATTGGAGCAGCATTATAAAGACATGCAGGACATGGAGTTTACCATAGAGGAAGGCAAGCTGTACATGCTCCAGACCCGCAACGGAAAGCGCACCGCGCAGGCCGCGTTGAAGATCGCCGTCGACCTCGTGAAAGAGGGTATGCTCAACGAGCGGGAAGCGGTCATGAAGGTCGAGCCGAAACAGCTCGACGCGCTCCTGCATCCGCAGTTCGACCCGAACAAATTGAAAGCGGCCAAGGTCGCGGCCAAGGGCTTGCCGGCGTCCCCCGGCGCGGCGGCGGGCATCATTTGCTTTACGGCCGAGCGCGCCGTCGAGCTGCACGAACAAAAAAAGAAAGTCGTCCTCGTCCGGCAGGAAACCTCGCCCGAGGATATCGAGGGCATGAACGTGGCGCAGGGCATTTTGACGGCGCGCGGCGGCATGACCAGCCACGCGGCGGTCGTGGCGCGCGGCATGGGCACTTGCTGCGTCGCGGGCTGTTCCGAAATCCATGTGGACGACGAGGAAGGCAAGCTGGTTTTGGGCGGCAAGACCTATAAGGAAGGCGACCCGATCAGCTTAGACGGCTCGACCGGCAACGTGTATTTGGAATTGATCCCCACGGTCGAGGCGGGCACGGGCGGCGATTACGCCACGCTTATGGGCTGGGCGGACAAGAACCGTAAATTGAAAGTGCGCACCAACGCGGACACCCCGCACGACGCGGCGCAGGCCGTCAAGTTCGGCGCGGAGGGCATCGGCCTGACGCGTACCGAGCATATGTTCTTCGAGGCCGACCGCATTCCCGCGGTGCGCGAGATGATCGTTTCCAAAAACGAAACCGAACGCCGCGCGGCTTTGGCAAAGCTCCTGCCGATGCAGAAAAAGGACTTTATCGGTATTTACGAGGCGATGGAAAACCGCCCGGTCACGATCCGCTTCCTCGATCCGCCGCTGCACGAATTCCTGCCGCACTCCGACGAGGATATCGCGGCGTTGGCGAAAGAGATGAAGCTGTCGTTCGACGAGCTGAAAGCGACGGTCGAGTCCCTGCACGAGTTCAACCCGATGATGGGACACCGCGGCTGCCGTTTGGCGGTCAGCTATCCCGAGATCGCCGAAATGCAGACGCAGGCGGTCATCGAGGCGGCGATCGACGTGAACAAGCGCAAGGGCTATACTATCGTTCCCGAAATCATGATTCCGCTGGTTTGCGAGCTGAAAGAGCTGAATTTCGTCCGCGATATCGTCGCCAAAACGGCGGACGCGATTATCGCCAAGGCGGGCGTCAAATTGAAATACATGGTCGGCACGATGATCGAGATTCCGCGCGCCTGCGTGGTGGCCGACAAATTGGCGAAAACCGCCGAGTTCTTCTCGTTCGGCACGAACGACCTGACGCAGATGACGTTTGGCTTTTCGCGCGACGACGCGGGCAAGTTCCTGACCGATTATTACGCCAAAAAGATTTTCGAGTCCGACCCGTTCGCGCGCGTGGATCAGGAAGGCGTGGGCGAGTTCATGAAGCTGGCCGTCGAAAAAGGCAAATCGACGCGTCCCGACATCAAACTCGGCATTTGCGGCGAGCACGGCGGCGATCCCTCGACGGTGGAGTTCTGCCACAATATCGGCCTCAACTATGTGTCTTGCTCTCCGTTCCGCGTTCCGATCGCAAGACTCGCGGCGGCGCAGGCGAATATCAAAAATCCGAGGTAACTTTGTGACGGGCGAATATCAAAAGCCCGAGACAGCCTTGTGACAGGCGAATCAAAAATCCAAGACAGCTTTTCATGAAGTGTGCGGGGAAAACTTTTTGCAAAAAGTTTTCCCCGCGCCCCTTTCAAAAACTTTCATGTCGCGCTTAACGCGCTCCGCTTCGCTCATACTCGAAAACGATAAATCGTTTCCTCGCTTGATCGCTCGCTTCGCGCTCTGTTCCGACCAAACGCGATTTTTTAACTCCGTAAAAAATCGGTCGGACTTCAATCGGTTTTATTTTATATCTCTAATCGGTTCTTACTCTCAAAACGACCTGCCGTCCCTTTGTCTAACCTTGTCGAAACTTTCTCCGAAAATCTGTTCATCAAAGGATTGACTTTTTCAAATTCCCGTGTTACAATGCGAATACATTGCGATACCGGCAGCGATGGGAGGCTAATAGTGACGTGGGCCAAGTAACGGCCGTATTGCGCGTCGAAGTTGCGGTTGCCATCCTATTAATAATTCCCCTCCCTCGGAGGGGTGCCCCTGAAAGGGGCGGGGTGGCCGACAAATCAAGCTTACATTCAAGAAAGTATGCTTGTGGCCGCATTGGTGTTATACGGTCGTTAGCGTGCGCGCTTCGGTAACCCGCGCGTACGTTCTAGAAGCTGTTGCGTGGATGAAATAAATGTATTTTCGAAGGATTTTTGCGTAAGACACGGGGGATTTTTCAAAGACGTAGCAACGCTACGACAAGAAAAATCCCCTAAGTATTGCACAAAAAGACACGAAAAGACATTATTGCAATCCATGTAAACAGCTTCTTATTATAAGTCGGAGGAACCTCGGACGCAGGGCGGGACTTTTGTTTCCCGAATAACCCGAAAGGGCCGGGCCGACCCAAACGCGCTCCGCATCTCGGTAATAAGTTCGTCGGCATAAATCTTTTTATGCCCTCCCGAACTCCTCGCAAACCCGCTCGGAAGTAAGGAATCCGTTTTGTATGTCATTGCGGCGCCGCAATCCGTAGGGGCCGACAGCGTGCGTCGGCCCGCCGTCGCAACCTCATCCGTATTCCGACCGTTTCAACGCGGGCTTAATTCGGGCTGAACTGTCGTTCAGGCAACGTGCGGTCTTCTTGTACACTCTTATCAGGACTCTGTTCCGAGCTTCCGTAAGAAACCGCTTCACCGTACCTTGAAAACTGAATATTAAAGATTTAAGTTCCCCTCGTCAAACAGAGGATCGTTGAAAAATTCGGCGGCAGTTACGCCTAAACCTCACATTATAGGAAGAAGCGTGGCAATACCCGGATTCGATACTTGTGCGCGCGCAAAATTCGTGATCGTAGATGAGGAATACCCATAGATATGCCGAGCTTGTACTGCGTCATTCCATTTTTCTTTAATAAGGCTTTTAATCTCTTTGAAATTGCGACGGGTAGTTCCATTAATGTTTAGAAATTTAGATTGCCCTCGTCGAACAAGGGATCGGTAAAGAATTCTCCGGCAGTCAAACCGAGTCCCCAAGCGATTTGCATCATGGTCGTCATTTTGGGATTCGGCGTACGCGCGAGAGCCATGCGGCTTATTGTGGAATGAGGGATGCCCGTGACCGCTCCCAACTTATATTGGGTCATATGATTCTTCTTTAATAAGGCTTTCAGCCTCTTTGCTATCGCTACGGACAATTCCATGATTAAAGATTTAAGTTTCCCTCATCGAACAAAGGATCGTTGAAAAATTCGGATAAGGTTACGCCCAACCCCCATGCGATCGGCGCGATAGTGGAAATTTTCGGACTCGGAATGTGTGCATTCCTAATTTGACTAATCGTCGATTGAGGAATGCCCATAGATTTCCCTAAACGATATTGCGTTAGGTGTTTTTCTTTTAACAAGGCATTCAATCTTTTTGACAGGGCATCCGATAGTTCCATTCCAAGTTTTGTAATACTTCAAAGTATTAACATATATATTGTATCTCTAACGAAAGGAAATATAATTTATAGTTAAGAAGTATAATAGTTTATAGTATGGAAATATGCTTGACATTTTTCCAAAAATGTCTTATTATTATGTCGGACACAAGCACAGGATATACGTATATGATAAAAGAGTATGAGTATTACGGAATAGAGGAAGCGAACGGAGCGTTGAAGGAGCTCGGCTTGCGAATGGTCGGAACGCGCGACGGGCATTGGTGGATTCCGGGAGACCCGAACGCCGAAACGATTAAAATTATTCCGTTGTGGGAGGATACGGGCAAAACCGTCCGCGCTTCGTTCGGCGTTTCGGTCGTCGCAGCCGTGTTAGAAACCGTCGAGGAGGCGTATTCGTTTACGTCCTTGCTCATGCGGTACGCCCGCGTTTTGGAGAAATTGTTGTCGTTGGAGGTCTACGGCGTATTGATAGGCGCGCGCCCGTGACCGTCCTCTTTCATTCTACGGGCGGTTTTCTTTAAGCGGGCCGGTCAAAGTAAGCCGGTCAAAAGAAAACCGCCCGACTGAAAAAGAAATAAGCGGATAGAGTACAAAGGCAAAAGTCCGTTTCGATAAAGTGAAACAATCCGTTGCGTTATCTCGTGGCTTGCCGCGGGGCCGTTCCCCTTAAATCACTTTTTCCGTTTCCGCGGATTCGGTTTTAAATTTAAAATTGATACAGCATAACAACGCCAAGCTCAAAAATACGCTGGCGCTCATCAGGTAATACAGATTGTAGGGGATAAAGAAGCTGCCCGCGACCATAAAGAGCGCGCCGAAAAGGTAGCTTTTTGCGTTTTTGCGCGAAAGGGCCGCCGCGAGCAGGAATTTGAATTTTTTGCGGCGTTTCGGCGGTTCCACTTGAACGGTGATTTCGGGAAAGGTTTCATAGGCTTTCAGAAATTTATAGGTGTCGGCGGCGTTCTGCAAAATGGCGCGCGGCTTCTGTAAACGCCGCGCCGCTTCCGTCGTTGCGGGCGCGCAACCGTTTGTAAAGATCAGGATTTTATCGGCCGAATATTTCTGCGCGGCGATATAAACGCGGGCAAGGTCGTCGGGCGACAGGGGAGCGTGCTTGAACGCGGTAAAAATCAGTGTCGCTTCCGCGCCCGTTTCGGCCAAAACGCATTCGCCTGTTGACATGCAATTGTAATGTTTTTTTAAGAAAGCGGCGAAAAAACTCAAAACGCGCGTATTTTCCATGAAAATCAGTTGCGTCATCACGCTTTCGGCGTGCTTGATATCCTTTGCGCTCAAATCCTTTTTCTTCTTTTTCCGGCGCGAGAGCAAAGAGAGGATCAAACTGACGAGCGCGGTGACGGCCGACGCGGCGAATACGGCGACCCAAAGCCCATCCGCATAGTACCGTATCCAAATAAACGCCAACACGAAGATAACGGCGCGCGACAAAATAAAATCGATCCACGAGGATATTGTGTTCATATTGAATTAATTGTTGACGGAAATTCTTTTTTTAATCGGTTGGGATTCTTCGCTGCGCTCGGAATGACAGCTTTTGCGTTTTTCCGACATTTCGATATTCCGGATATTTCAATAGGCAGTTTTATGCGTTTCGCATATCCTCATTCCGGTTGGCGTGAAGAATTCCCGACTTCTATACGGCGGAAGCCTTTCATATCTATAATACCGTGTTAGAGAAAATCCTGTCGGAGCCGATCCTGTCGGTTCTGCAAGAAAAAATCAACGGCGATAAGCTGTACGAAATCCGCTTGCGGGCTCGCAAGCCAGTCATGGTCAATTATTGCGGGCGGTACATGTATTTGACGGCGGACGGGGTTTCGGACGAAGCGGCGCGCGCCTTTGTTCCCGACCGCAAGGCGATTGAAAGCGTGATCCTGCGGGCGAGCGAGCATTCCCTATACGTTTTCAACGAGCAAATCAAACAGAGCTTCATCACGGTTATGGGCGGGGCGCGCTTGGGAATTTGCGGGGAATCGGTGTCGGAGGGCGGCGCGGTCAAGACCGTCAAGAATTTTACGTCGGTCAATATCCGCATTCCGCACGAGGTCAAAAATTGTTCCTTGAATTGCTTTAAATATATCGCGGACAAGCAGATATACAACACGCTGATCGTGTCGCCTCCCGGCGCGGGCAAGACCACGTGGCTGCGCGATTTGGCTTGTCAGCTGTCGCGTCTCGTTCCGCCGCCCAATATATTGATTTTGGACGAGCGCAGCGAGATCGCCGCGGTGTCGGCGGGTATTCCGCAATTGGACACGGGGCCGACCAGCGATATCATGACAAACTGCGGCAAGGCCTACGGCTTCGAGTACGGCGTCCGTTCGATGCGGCCCGACGTGATTATCACCGACGAGCTTGCGAACGCCGCCGACGCGGAGGCCGCGGCGGGCGCGATCGCGGCGGGCGTGAAGATCATCGCCAGCACGCACGCTTTCGACCATCTCGACCTCAATTTAAAGCCCGCGTTCGAGAGCGTCTTAAAAAGGCGGCTGTTCAATCGCTTTGTCGTATTGAGCAACCGGCGCGGTCCGGGGACGTGCGAGGGCGTGTACGACGAGAACCTTAACAGGATATTTTGATATATATCAAGCTTCTTATTTCGATAGGCGTATTCGGCCTATCGGGCTATTACGGATTCCGGGCGTCCAAAAGGTACGCGGAACGGGAGGCCTATTTTTCCGAATTGGTTTTGTTTTGCGGCTATTTGGCGGGGGAAATCGGCTTTGTGCGCGCGCCTTTGGCGGTCATTTTCGAGAAATATTCCGCGTCCTTTAAAAGCCTTTTGGCCGCGCAGCTGCAAGCGGCGGGGGAAATCGCTCAAAGCGACGGCGTGCTCGATGCGGAGACCTTGCGGGCCGTGTTGCCGCGCGGCGTCTTGAAATCGGCCGAATACGACAACGCGGTCGCTTTTCTCGGCGTTTTAGGCAAAAGCGACGCCGAAAATCAACTCGAATCTGCGGCCGGCTTCAAGGACGCCTTTTCCGAATACCATAAGCAGGCCCTCGCGGACAAAAAGAAATATGCGCCGCTGTATTGGAAATTGGGCCTGCTCGGCGCGGGAGCGGTTGTGCTTTTGTTGTTTTGAGGAGGAACGGCATAGACGCGCCTGTTGCCCCGCTGCGGCGCGTCTATGCCGTTCAAAGTTGCGTCGGTCGATCGTAAAGCATATTTAGGACAAGTCCACAATAAAATGTTGATATGGGCATCGATATCATCTTTAAGATCGCGGCGGTGGGGATCATCACGGCGATCGTCAATCAGCTTTTGAAAAAAGCGGACAAGGATGAAATCGCCACGCTCTGCACGCTCGCCGGGCTGATCATCGTGATTCTGATGGTCGCAAGCATGATCAGCGAGTTGTTCAGCACCATTCGTTCATTGTTCAATGTGTTCTAAAACTGTTGCCGATAAAAATGGAGATTGTAAAAATAGCCGGAATCGGCATCGCCGCCGCTATCGCGATAACGTTATTAAAGGAATCCAAGCCCGAAATCGCGATTCTCATCGGCGTGGCGGCGGGAATCGTCATCTTTTTGACTGTGGCGGATATGCTGATGACGATTGTCACGACGTTTACGGAGTTGGTGACCAAGACGGGTGCGCCCGCGGCGGCGATCTCGGCGGTCATGAAGATTTTGGGCGTGGGATACCTGACCGAATTTGCCGCCGGCCTTGCCGAGGACACCGGCGCGCGGGGTTTGGGCGATAAGATCGTATTCGGCGGAAAAATCATCATTTTGTTTCTCGCTTTACCGATCATAAAAGCCGTGTTTGAAATCATAACGAGTTTGATCGGTTGATGCTAAACCAAATATGCGGATAGATAAAAAAGCTAAAAATTTTTGGAAAAGAGCGCAGGAGAAACCTTTTTATAAAAGGGTTTCTCCCGCAAAAATCTTTCTGTTCCTGTTTCTGACGATCGCCGCGCTACTCACGGCGTTGCGTCCCGCCGCCGTTTTGGCCGCCGCGGGGGACAACGCGGATGCCGAAAAGGAATTGCAGGACACCGTTCGGGAACAGCTTGACAATTTAAATTTGAGCGAGTTGGACGATTTGATCGGGCAGCTGACCGCCGCCGACGCGCAGCTTTTCGGCGGGACAAGCTTTAAAGACAAAGTGCGTTCGGTGCTGAACGGCGATTTTAAATTGGGCTATGACAATTTTTTCACAGCCGCGCTGGAATTGCTGTTCGGGAATTTGCGCGGTTTTATCCCGCTTCTGGCCGCGATCGTCGCGATCGCGCTACTGTACGGCATATTGTACAACGCGCGCGCGTCCACGGGCTCGGAGGGAACCGGCAAGATCATCCGATTCGCCTGTATGTCGGTCGTCGTCGTCCTCGTGATGACGGGCGTGACGCAATTGATCATCATGACGCGCGGCGCGCTGGTGTCCATGCGCGCGCAAATGAACGTCGCTTTTCCGGCGCTTTTAACGTTGGTCACCGCTCTTGGAGCGAACGCTTCGGCGGCGGTCTATCAGCCCGCTTCCGTGATTTTGGCGCAAATCGTGGCGGGCGTGATGACAGGAGTCGTTCTGCCTTTTTTCCTGTTCACACTTGCGTTGGATATCGTCGGCGGCCTGTCGGACGGGGTGCGCCTGACAAAAGCCTCGGCCTTCTTTTCTTCCTTGAACAAGTGGATCGTCGGCGTCGTTTTCACGGTGTTCACCGCTTTTTTGAGTATTCAAGGGATCACGGCGGGAGCGCACGACGGCATCTCGATCCGCACCGCCAAATATGCGATCAGTCATTACGTACCCTTGATCGGCGGCTACATTTCGGACGGCTTTAATCTGTTGGCCGCCGGAACCGTTCTGATCAAGAACGCGGTCGGCTTTTCCTGCGTGCTGTTGCTGTTTATCGGCGTGATGAAACCTGTTATCGCGATCGCGGTCTTTGTTTTAGGTTTGCGTTTGACCGCCGCGATCATCGAGCCCGCCGCCGATCCCAAGACGGCGGGTTTTTTGAGTGCGATCGCCAAAAATCTGACCATGCTGATCGTCCTGTTGCTCGCGACGGGATTTATGTATTTCATTATGCTGATGTTGATCGTATCGACGGGGAATATTGTGTTTTAACGGACGGGCATCGCCGGATCGGAACTACGTGTGTTCCTTCGGCGCGGTCATGTAGGGGGGGCTGCGGCGCGCCCGTCCGCTAAAACGCCGCGTGGCAGAAGATCGTAAAGGTTGTTGAAAAAAGATACGGGAGAACTTTTTTATAAAAAAGTTCTCCCGCGAATATAAAAAAATTTCTCGCGAATATACATAAAAAGGAAGATCATGATCGAAGCGTTCTCCAAGTGGGTCATGAGCATAGCGGGCGCGGCGGCGTTGGGCGTCTTTGTAGACTTATTTGTGCCGGAAGGGAAAACACAAAAAGTCGTGCGCGGCGTGTTCGGCATCGTCACCGTGCTTGCGGTGGTGTTGCCGCTGCCGGGATTGCTCAAACGGGATTATTCGGCGGAGTTGGGGAGCGGGGATCAAACGGTGGCCGTGAGCCTCGATCAAACATATTTGTACGCGTATTACAGGGAAAAAGCCGCGATTATAGAGCGGGGAACGGAAAAACATCTGGCGGCGTCAGGGTACGGCGGCGCGGCGGTTACGCTGGCGACCGACGGTTACAGGGAGGATATGAATATCGTCGGCGTGTATATGAACCTCGCGGGAACGACTTCTCCCGCAGGAAAGAGCCGCGAACAGGTTTATAGCGACGTGAAAGAGCTGGCGGCAAGGTATTTGAACGTAGGCATTGAAAAGCTTATCGCATACGGATAATTCAATAACAAAAGTTTTCCCCGCGCCCTTTTCAAAAAACTTTCGTATAAGGAGAAGCAACAAAATGATCGCGCAAGCCGACAACAAGGCGTCCGAATTGAAAAATGATGTTAAGAAAGACGCAAAACCGACGGGGAAACCGGAAAAAAAGAGCAGTATCTTTAAAAGCTTCAAGCTGCCTTTCTTCAAGGATAAGAAAAAATTGCAGCTTGCCGTCGCGGTCGCGCTGGTCGCGGTCGTGCTGATCATCTACTTTTCCACACTGAATTTCGGCGGAACCCAAAAAAATACCGCCGAGGCGCAGAGCCAAACCGCCGAGGAATACCGCGACAAGGTACAGCGGGAATTGGAAAGCTTCTTAACCGGAGTCAAGGGCGCGGGCAAGGTCAAGGCGTTGGTCAATTTCGAAAGCTCGCCCGAACTTGTTATCGCGTATATCACGAACAACAACAAAACCTCCAACGTGGGCGCGGACGGTAAATTGAACGAAAATTCCCAATCCTCGGAAAGCCCCGTCATTCTGAACCAAGGCGGCTCGCAGGTTCCCCTTGTCTTGAAAGAAATTTACCCCAAAGTCACCGGCGTGATCGTGGCCGCCGAGGGCGCGAACGACACGGCGGTGCGGCTCGCGCTGCTGGACGCCGTGCGGACGTATTTTCATATCGATTCGTCGATCGTGCAGGTTTTCCCGTCGGAAGGCAAAAAGTAAAAGGTAAAAATGCAAGGTATATTCCCAAACGGCGGGCAATATATATAAAAGCAGGAGGAACAAAGAACATGTTAAGTAAAAAGAAAAAAATCTTCATTCTGGCGGGTATGGTGGTGTTGCTTGTGGTGACGGGCTATATCAACGTCCTGCTCAGCAACCGCACTAAGACGACGGAAGGCGGCGGCAGCGCGCAGACGGGCAATTTCTTTACCACGTACCGCGCCGACAGGCAGACGACGCGCGATCAAACGATCGCCTATTTGACCGCGATCATCGACAGCGAAACCGGCAGCGCGGAGGCCAAGGCCGAAGCCGAGGCCCAAAAACTGCAACTGACCAAGACCATGCAGTTAGAGCTGGCGCTCGAAGCGATCATTTTGGCCAAGGGCTTTCCCGACTGCATTGTGTCGGCGGGCACCGAGAATATCAACGTGATCGTCAAGAAGGCCGAGCTGACCGAGGACGAGGTGACACAAATCTTGGACGCGGTCGTCAACGAGAGCGGAAAGGAACCGCGGTACGTGAAGATCATACCGGTGGAATGACGGCCGTTATTCGGAACCGTTCGGGCCGAAAAACGTTATGTGTTATGGGGGAAACGATCAAAAGGACGCCGGCAACGGCGTCCTTTTGGACGTACCGTCAATTATATTTTGATAACTTCGTTTATCCTCTTGCATTCTTGGAAAAATTGTAGTAAAATATATCGTATGGCTTTCAATACTACCAATGCTTACGGTCGGATTTCGATCACCGAGGAGGCCGTCGCCCAAGTCGCCGGATACAGCGCGCTCGAATGCTACGGGATCGTCGATCTCGTCGCTAAGAGCTTTTCCGACAACATGGCCGAGTTGTTTAAAAAACACAAAAATTCGCGGGGTGTGAAAGTCATGACCAACGGCGACAAAATCGTCATCGACTTATGGGTCGATATGAAGTACAGCGTTTCCTTGCAGGCTGTCGCCGAAGCCTTGAAGAAATCCGTCCGCTACGGCGTCGAGAGGTTCACCGGCATGATTGTCGGCGAGGTCAATGTCAACGTGGTGGGCGTAAAGCTTTGACGGTAAATATACTTCGTGATACTATGTCACGCGTTGAATTTTTTCGGGTCACGTAGGAAGAACTACGCTCCTCTCGAAAATTCTCGCGTTCCTCGTCCATTCGCATCTTCGCCGTCAAAAAGTCGGTCGAAAACAAAAAATGGGTTAAGTCGTTACACTATACTGCGCGACAGGGTATATGTGGTCTATAAAATGCGAACTGTCAGAATTTATTCGGAGGGTGAAAGCCCTCAAACAAAACAAAAAGGATTTATAGGAAAATGGCAAAAACGATCAACGCGGCGACCTGGCGCAAAATGGTGCTGAACGCCGCGAGTTTGCTGGAACAGAATAAACAGCATGTCGATTCATTGAACGTATTTCCCGTCCCCGACGGCGACACCGGAACCAACATGTTCCTGACGATGCAATCGGCGGCGAAGGAATTGAATGCGGCCTCGCAAAATACGATGGAGGCGTTCGCGAACGCGATCAGTCGGGGGGCTTTGCGCGGCGCGCGGGGCAACAGCGGCGTCATTTTGAGCCAAATATTCAAGGGCATGAACGGCGCGTTTACCGGACAGACCGAGATTTCCCCGAAATTGTTCGCAAAAGGTTTGAACGCGGGCGCGGAAACGGCCTATAAAGCGGTCACGAAGCCCAAAGAAGGCACGATTCTGACGGTCGTGCGCGTCATGGCTGAGTACGCCGCCGACGCCGCGCGGAAAGCGGGCGATTTTGCCGAATATTTAAAAAAAATCATCGACGCGGGCGAGGAAATCCTGCAAAAGACGCCGGACATGCTCCCCGTTTTGAAGACGGCGGGCGTCGTGGACGCGGGTGGACGCGGCCTTTTGGTCATCTTTCAGGGCTTTCACAACGTACTGATCGGGCAGGAAAACGTCAGTATGGAATTTTCGGACACCGTCAACTCCGCCGCAGGCGCGGGCCGGAGCGGCGGCGAGCGAAATTTCGAGGAATTTCACGTCAATTTGCAGGATCTGGCCGCGATCGAATTCGCCTACTGCACCGAGCTTTTCATAATCAACCTGCATAAAAAGACCACCGAATCGGATATCGACCGCTTCCGCGAGAGACTGATGACGATCGGAGACTGCGTGCTGGTCATCGGCGACCTGCAAATGATCAAGGTGCACGTCCATACGAACGAGCCGGGCACGGTGTTGACGATGGCGGTGGAGCTGGGCGAGCTGGATCGGCCCAAAATCGAGAACATGCTGGAACAGAACCGCGCGCTTTTAAAGGGCAGAGAGCAGCAAGAGCTTAAAAATTTGGGTATCGTTTCGGTGTGCGCGGGCGAGGGGATCGTCGATATTTTCAAGGATTTATCGGCCGATTATATCGTCGAGGGCGGGCAAACGATGAATCCGAGCGCGGACGATATCGCGCGCGCGGCCGAGAGGGTCGCCGCGAAAAACGTCTTTGTGCTTCCCAACAATAAAAATATCATTCTCGCGGCCGAGCAGGCCAAAGCCCTTACCGATAAAAATATCGTCGTGATTCCGTCCCAAAATATCCCGCAAGGTCTGGCGGCGATGATCGCCTACAATCCCGACGGAACCGTCGAGGAAAACGTCGCGGCGATGGTCGAGCAGATGGACGCGGTCAAGGCGGGACTTGTGACCTACGCCGTGCGCTCTACGCAGGTGGACGCGTTCGATTTAAAAGAGGGCGACATCATCGGCATCGATTCCAAAGCGATTTTGGCGAAAGGCTTGCAGGTGGACGGCGTCACAAAGGACCTGATTCAAAAGATGATGGACAAGAATGTGGGAAGCATTTCTCTCTATTACGGCAACGATATCAAGGAGGACGAGGCGTCCGCGTTGGCCGACGAGATTCGGGAAAAGTATAAGAAGTGCGATATCGACGTTTATTACGGCGGGCAGCCGCTTTACTATTATATCGTATCGTTAGCGTGAAAATGACGGCGGATACACGTCGCAATACTGCGTTATGCAAAATTTTTCTCAGGTCATGTACGTCAGAGTACACCCCCTTTCGTAAAATTTCGTATGCCTTGTCTTGCTCGTGTCTGCACCGTCATTTTATGTTTTCGCACTGTTTGTATCACTGATTTGAATGAACGGGATTCTCGATCATTTCCCCTATAAATATTTGGACGCGCGCGTTGAAATACGCGTAAAAGAAGCGCGGGACGGCGAATACGCCCTTGTTCGGGCGTCCGCCGAATCCGTCTTTGTCGCGCGCGCGCGGCGTGGTTTGAGCGTAGCCCGCGCGGTTTTGCACGAGGTCGTTCCGAACGCGGGCGGCGCGGCGGCGGGGGCGGCGGGCACGGCCTTTTCCGCCGTGTGGTTCAACCGTCCCTATACGAAAAAGAATCTTATCCCTCATACGGAATACCTCTTTTTCGGCAAAGCCGAAATTCAAAAAAATGGCAAATTGCAGCTGCTCAATCCTCTGTTCGAGAAAGCGGACAATTTGAAACGGTTGGGAAAAATTCTGCCGCTGTACCGCAAATTTGAAAGCGGCGGGACGGTCTTACCCGCTTATAAAGCGCAAAGTATTCTGCAAAAGGCCTTAAAAGAGAATGCCTCCGACAGTTCCTTGTATCGGGAAATCCATTGCCCGACCTCTGTCGAGGGCGCGGCGGCGGCGCGGCGGACGCTGCAAACGCGAGAACTATCTGTGAAACTCGCGGTTTATTCGATCCTGCGCGAGCGGAATGCGGGCTTGAAGCGGCGGACGGTCTACGGCGCGACCAACGGGCAGATCGCGGACTTTTTGAAGAGCTTTCCTTTTACGTTGACGGGCGATCAAATGAACGCGATCCGCGAAATCGCGAGGGATTTGCGCGGCCCCGCAGTCATGAACCGCCTGTTGGAGGGCGACGTAG
The DNA here is from genome assembly GCA_026001225.1 of Clostridia bacterium. Classification (GTDB taxonomy): domain Bacteria; phylum Bacillota; class Clostridia; order Christensenellales; family DUVY01; genus BNZQ01. The sequence goes on along the minus strand of BNZQ01000026.1, from coordinate 5,492 downwards.
GCAGCGGCAAAACGGCGGTCGCGTTCACCGCCCTGTACATGGCCGCCGCGTCGGGGCATCAGGCGGTGTTTATGGCGCCGACTGAAATTTTGGCGCGGCAGCATTATCAAAACGCGCTCAAAGTATTCTCGAATATGCCGTTCAATATAGCACTTTTGACAGGTTCGATGAAAAAGGCTGAACGCGAAACGGCTTATTTTAACATTCGATATGGGAATTGCGCGGTCGTGATCGGCACGCATTCGGTCTTTTCGGCGGGCGTGGAATTCCGGGATTTGGCGCTGGCCGTGACCGATGAGCAGCATCGTTTCGGCGTCGCCCAGCGCGGCGCGATCGAAAAGAAGGGAGCGTTGCCCGACGTGTTGGCGTTGTCCGCGACGCCTATTCCGCGCACGCTGTCCCTTGCGCTGTACGGCGATTTGCAGTTATCCCGGTTGCATGCGGCGCGTGTCGCCCGCGACGTGATGACGAGTTATGTCGGCGCGGAAAAAGTTTCCGCTATGTACGGTTTTATCGCCGGACGGCTTGCGCAAAACGAGCGCGCCTATTTCATTTGTCCGCGTGTGGAAGGGGACGAGGACGGAGAAAGCGGCGGGGAGGATTTCGGAGGCGGCTCGGAAGGAAAACCCTTGACAGGCGTGAAAACCTTATCGGCGGCCTTGAGGGAAACGCCGCCGGCCGCTTTCGGGATCGGAACCCTGCATGGGCGTATGAAAGAGGCGGAAAAGAACAAGGTTTTATCCTCCTTCGCGGCGGGGGAAATCCGTTGCCTTGTTTCGACGACGGTGGTGGAGGTGGGGATCGACGTGTCCGAGGCGACGGTCATGGTGATCTGCGACGCCGACCGGTTCGGGCTGTCCCAACTGCATCAGCTGCGCGGGCGTGTCGGCCGTAAGGGGCAAAAAGCGTGGTGCTTTCTGTTGTCGGGCGGCGATTTGGACGAGCCCGCCGTGAATCGTTTGAACGTTTTGAAAACCACCGACGACGGCTTTAAGCTGGCCGAGTACGATTACGAGCAGCGCGGGGCGGGGGAGTTTTTGGGCTTAAAGCAGCACGGCCGCGCCGATCTGCCCGTGTCCGCCGATATGATCCGCGATGCGCGGGAGCTTGCGGACGCGTTGTTGAGGGATGAAAAAACGCGCTCCGATTTGGAGCGCGCCGCCGATCTCGCCGGCGATGGCGATTTGGGCGAGGTAACGTTTAACTGATCGGGCTTTTTTCTTTGAGGTTGTCGATCAGGGCAGGCCGGTCAAAAGAAAACCGCCCGACTGAAAAAGAAAAATCGGATAGAGTACAAAGTAAAAAGCTTGTTTATTTATTCTTTTTGGCTGACTGTTCTTCTTTCCGTGCTTCTTTTAATTCGCCGCGCGCGGCTTTGACCGTGTCGATTTGCGGCTGTACTCTTTGGAATTGCTTCACCGAGACGATTTTGTTGGCGATCAGGACGACGATCGTCACAACAACGAAAATGACGGATAATGTCGAATCCTGATCAGCGCCGTTTCCTTTTATCATGAAAGACAGAGCCGTCATAAGCCCTGCGACGAGTATAAACGCGGCCAGATTGCACAGCTTCACGATCTTGACGGCGCCGGAAATGTCGAGATAAATTTTATTGGCCGCGCCGTCTTTTTTTAATTCGTGACATTCGTGCAGGACGGCTATCCATTCGATCGCGAATTTGATCAGGTATACGACCGCAAATACGGCCAAAGCGATCAGCGCGACTAACGTCATCTTTCCCGCAAAATCCATTAAATCGGGCATCCATGAATCGAGAGCTTGAGGAAGCCACCAACTGAACAAGATAAGCACGAGAAACCACAGAGCCAACGAACCGGCGAAAAGCGCTACGCCGGCGATGAGAGCGATGACCGCTAAAACCCAAAAAATTTTTAAGATTGAGTTGGACGCTTGCAGGCTGTGCCGCCGCGCGTCGCTCTTGAACATGTAGTACATGTTCGCGCCTTTTCCGCGTATAGCCCGGAAATTTCCCATAACGCAAAGCTCCTTTTTAAAAATGCCATTATCTTGAATAATAGTATACCCTTTTTTCGCGAATATTGCAATCGAAAACGGGCGGGCGAACAGGGCGACGATATTTGCTTTATGGATCGAGGAGAAGGCTGTATCGGAGAAGCGCAACGCGCAAAAAGTGTAATTCAGAGGGGCGCGAAGCGGCCCCGTGGAATCTCGATCGCTTTACAAGGAGTTGCGATTACGACGCCTCGGTATAACATCGGCTCGTAATGACTTCTTTTCGTGCCTGCTCAAAAATACAAATGCCGACGCCATTGGCGGGCGAACCTCCGTCGGCGTTATAAGGTTTCGGTTACGGTCGTCGCCCGAAATCCCGCTTCGCGCACGGTTTTTAAGATACGGGGAAGGGCTTGCAATGTGCAGGCCGTGGGGTGCATGAGAATGAAATCCCCGTTTTTCATGTTTTTGACCGCGCGGTTATAGATGAGGTCGGCGTCCTTGTCGCGCCAATCGATCGTGTCGCGGCTCCACATGATTGTTTTATAGCCGAGATCGTTCGCTACTTTGATTGTCGCGTTCGAGAAGCTGCCGCTCGGCGGGGCGAACAAATTCATTTTGACGCCGATCAGACTTTCCACCAATTTATGGGTAATGTTGATTTCCTCGTGGTTACGGGCTTCGCTCAAAAGCTTGTGATCCTTGTGGTAATAGCCGTGGTTGCCGATTTCGTGTCCTGCCTTGTGGATTTTCTCCAAAATTTCGGAATTGCTTGCCGCCCACGAGCCGCCCACGAAGAACGTCGATTTGACGTTCTCGTCCGCCAAGACTTGCAGCATGCTGTCGATATACTCGTTGCCCCAATAGACGTTGACCATGAGAGCGATATTCTTGTTTTGCGGGTTGCCGCGGTAATACGCGCCGTTTTGATGCGGATTGAACGCCGCCGTGATTTGCGGGATCAGGCTTAAAGCGAATACGCCCACGACGACCGCCGCCAAAACCAAATTGACGACCACGTTGCGCACGAAGTTTTCGGATTTCGGTTTTTTGTGTTTTGGGGTTTGCGATCGGGTGCGTCGTATATCCATATATAAATAGGATATGCGGCGGGGGGGCGATTGAGAAGTGGAGGCAGGTAAAAGTAAGTATTACCTGTTATCCACTGCGTTCCCTGCCCATTCCCAACTCAGACCGAAACCGATGTATAAAGGCGGTTTTAATCGCATTTCGATCGGTTTTAGTGGGTTGAGTAATGGCAAGATGAAAAGGTCTTTGATTTCGGACTTAGTGAATTTTGAAGCCGTTGTGCCGCTGAAAGGAAACTCGACTTCCACTACAAATAATGGTGTAATGTATTTATTTGTTATGGAATGAGGTTTCCCAATGCCCTCAAAATCCCCTAAAATTCTAAATGCTCGTTGCCCTCTGCAAATTCTATCCAAAAACGGCGGGTTAGACACTTACTCACGACCCATTTTCATTCTTGATGATTTTCACATTAAAGATCCGTTGATCGCTGTTGTAAAAAACTTGCACGTTCCGATACGGCTGTTTCATCTCGTCCAGTACTTTTTGGACATTTTGCATGACCTTGGCGTGTGCGGTTTCGGCGTCCGCGGCCGAGGGCAGCTTGACCGTCACGTCAAAGATCCGATTTGCAATGGATTTTTTCAAAAAACTTGCAAATTTTTGTTGGTTGTGCATGACAAGTCCGTTTGTCTCGTAATATCCGCGCGCGGACTCCGGGCAACGGATGCCGGCGTCCAGCGATTGCGCATGGTCGATTTTTATCTCCTCGTCCGAAAGATTGAAATAATCGTAACGCTTGGATTCTCCGTCGCCTACCGTGGCGTCAAAGGTAATATCCAAATTGTACCAAATGCCGTCGATTTTCACCTTGTTCCACATATGCTTTTCGGTCAAGGCGGCTTGATCCCGGGCTTTGACGTTCCCCATCACGACGCAACAGTCGATTTGCGCCTTGTCAAACAGCAGCTTTGCGGTTTTAGCAATCCCCTCGCAAACGCCCGTCTTGCCCGTAAGCGGCCCGACGATGGAATGCGCGGTGTGCCCGACCTCCTTGTATGTAACGTTTTGACACAGACAATCGTGAATATAAAGCTCCTTTTCCCAATCGCCGCCTGTCGGAAACCGCGCGCTGATTTTTGAAACGGCGGCCTTGCACAGACGTGAAATCTCGGCGACTTCCCTTGCGGAATAAAGATATTGCGGAAAAATGTCCGTCCGCGGCCCGCTCGTGTGGAACGTGATGTCGCGGAAGGAAAACAGCAACGGATTGTCAAGCAACACGGCGTTCAAAATGTCGCCGATCGCGGAACGTTCGACGCGGGTCACGGCGATCTCCGGCTCAAAGGCCAGAAATCCCCTTTCGAGGGTCTCGTAAACCGCCCTGTGCCGCGACGAAAGGTGGTGATAGTAAACCTTGTGAATGTTCATAGGCTCAAGCCAAATCGGCATACAACGGGCCCGACGGGCCCGTGCCCGAGATGAGACCGCTGTTGCCGTTTGTCGCCCAAACCGACCCGGATTTTTCCGCATACGCGCCGTAGGCAAGGATGCCGGCCACATAATTTCCGCCCGTCACCGCCCCCGAGTTTACGCAAGCGGAAACCGTCAATTTGGCATAGCGCGTGGGATAGGAGGAGTACCCCGTACTGCCTTGGTACCCGATCAGCCCGCCGACGTAATTCCCGTTGCCGACGACCGCCGCCGTGTTTTTATTGTTGCTGAACGTCGCGGTGTAATCGCCGTTACACGTGTTCTGAACGCGTCCCGCGATACCGCCGACGTAGCTCCCCGCGCCGCTTACCGCGCCATTGTTGACGTTTCCGTCCACCGCCGCATTGTTGTAAAGCGACAAATACCCGACGATACCGCCGACGTACCGCCCGACGTTTACCTCGGTTATATCACCGTTATTGGTGCAATTCGTGATGCCCGTCGCATACCCCGCGAGGCCGCCCAAATAGGCGCGGCTTTCGGATTCCTCGATGATCACCGCGATCGACACGACCGCGCCGTTGTTGGTACTGTTTTTTATCGCGCCGATGTATCCGGCGATGCCGCCCACATAACCCCGGCCCGTGACCGTGACTCCGCCGCCGTTCGTGATCAAATCCACCTCGGCGTCGGCCGCCTTTCCGATATACCCGCCGACATAATCGGCTCCGCCGACGTCGGCCGAGTTGACCGAGGCGGACAGCTTTTGCAACAGCTCGGCATATCCGACGATGCCGCCGGTATAGTTTTTTCCGCTCACCGCGCCGGTGTTTTGACAGCTCGAAACGATCAGCCCGGCATAGCGCGTGGGATAGGAGGAGTACCCCGTACTGCCTTGGTACCCGATCAGCCCGCCGACGTAATTCCCGTTGCCGACGACCGCCGCCGTGTTTTTATTGTTGCTGAACGTCGCGGTGTAATCGCCGTTACACGTGTTCTGAACGCGTCCCGCGATACCGCCGACGTAGCTCCCCGCGCCGCTTACCGCGCCA
>BNZQ01000025.1 GCA_026001225.1 Clostridia bacterium | reverse complement strand
AGGAATTTCAAAAGGAATCCGAAGTCTACGGCTTTGTGCAGGTTAAGCAACAACAGTTATACGACCTTGTGTACGAGGACTTGCACGACATTATCAGCGCGCTTTGCCCTATCACGAACAAGCACGAGCCGATTTGGGAATCCGGCGCGAAAAACTTTTGCCTTGCCGTTATCCTCGCTATGTTAGAGGACAGCGGGAATCCGAAGCTCGGTATGACGGTCGATAAATTCAATTTCTTTAACCTTATGAAGGTCGCGACCAACACCGAGAACGACTGCGAAACCCTGACGGATTACTTTGCAAACCGCAGCCCGTTATCGAAGTGTATCAGCCTATCGAAGCAGGTTTTGGACAGCGCGGAAAAAACGCGCGGCAGTTACCTATCGACCCTGTTTGACCGATTGAATATGTTTGCCGACCTGTCGCTATGCAGCTTGACAAGCGAGAACGAAATCACGTTCGAGGACTTGGCGGAAACCCCGACGGCGGTATTTTTACAGGTGCCGGACGAGCGCGAAACCCGCCACGCTTTGGCCGCTATCGTCATATTGCAAGCGTACAAGGAGCTTGTGCAAAAGGCGAACAAGTACCCCGACCTGACCCTGCCGCGCCCCGTGTACTTTCTACTTGACGAATTCGGAAATATGCCCGCCGTCCACAAATTGGAGCAAATGATTACGGTCGGACGGTCAAGGAATATTTGGCTGAACCTTGTCGTGCAATCCTACGCACAATTAGCGAAAGTTTACGATGAAAAGGTCGCCGAGATTATCAAATCGAACTGCAATATACAGGTTTTTATCGGCACAACGGATTTGAAAACAATCGAGGACTTTTCAAAGCGGTGCGGCAACTACACAGTCATCACCCGAAACGTCGGGTACAACACGGTAAAGGCGGACGACATCAACTCAAACGCGAGCATTAAGGAGCGTCCGCTTGTTTATCCGTCCGAATTGCAACAATTAAACTCACCATCCAACATGGGCAACGCAATCGTGACGGTGTTCGGGTATCAACCCATACGGTCAAGGTTCACGCCGAGCTTTCGGGTAAGCGCGTTCAAATTGGAAAAGACGACCGAAAAGGAATTTAGAGGCAGGTTTTTTGACGAGGAAAAAATCTTTTACGACATGAGGAAACGGAATGCCCTCTTTGCAAAAAAGGAGCCGCGAAAACCGAAAGGCGGCGTAGCCGACAAGGAAGCGCAGGTTTTGGCGGAGCATTTGGCCGAGCTTGCCGAACGGACGTTGAAGGACGTTCTATCGGACAAGGAAACCGCCGCGCTCATCACGGCATTGCAAAACGCGAGATACCAATACGCGCTACGGATTGCCGAGGAAGCCAACGCCCGCGCCTTAAAGAATAACGAGCTTGCGGCGATACGGACAACGCAAACCCTCTTACGGGACATACGAAAATTAAACGACGGCGTAAGAGAATCATTAAACAAAATCGGAGGTAGTTTAAGTGAAAAATCATAAAACAAAAATCATTATGTTAAGCGTACTGCTTGCACTCGTAGTGTCCTTTTTTATCGTTTCGGTCGTTTTAAGAAGCGTGAAAAAGGACGATACGCAAAGTACCGGCGCGGCCGCCGCTATAACCCCGTCAACGTTGGGATATAACGGCGCGGAATCCGGCGGCGTAAGCGTCGTTCCCCTCGGATGGTGGGAGGACTTATTCAAGATACCCGAAGAAATCGACGCGTACGGCACGCTGCACGCGGGCGACAAGAATACAAACGTATCGAGCGGAAGCTATACGAATAAAGCCTACGGGTATACCGCCCACGACGATTTTCCGCAGTTTCAATATTCCTACGACAGCGTGAATTGGGATTATACCGTGTTAGGAACGCATCAGATGTTTTCCGCTTCAAACGCGGACGGCTGGCGGTATTACAGAAGCTACAAGCCGAGTCCGAAAGGCGATTACAGCAAGGTAAGCTCGATTTGTTTGGACACGGTAAAACCGCAGCTTCAAGTCCGGCTCAACGGTAGCTCGATTGCGGGCGGCACGGTGACAACGTTGCCCGGCTCGTACTTTTCCCTGCTCGGAACGGACGACGTAAGCGGCGTTGCAAGCTATTGGTACAAAATAGGCGGCGGCTCGTATTATGAATGTACGGCAAGCACCTACTTTTACGGGGACGGCGTTTACAGCTTTTATGCAAAAGACCGCGCCGGAAACGTAAGCGACACGGTAACGGTCACGCGGGACACGACCGCGCCCGCAATCGGCGCGTACAACGGTTCGGCGAAACTATCGAGCGGCGCGAACGTCGGCGCGGCTTCGTTACGATTCGAGGCTTCGGATTCGACTTCGGGATTAGAGGGGCTGTATGTAAGGCTTTCGACGGCAAGCGGCTATACCAAATACACGTCATCGGTCACGTTAAGCACGGAAGGACTGTATTGCTACTATGCCCGCGACAACGCCGATAATTATTCCGCGACATACACCGTAACGCTCGACCGCACCGCGCCGACCGCCCATCTCTATTCCGGCACAACGGCGGTATCGGGCGGCTATTATTCCAACGCAAGCTATATCCGCTTTACGGCTTCGGACACAAACGGTTGCACGGTATACATGAAAAAGGACGGCGGGAGCTATGGCGTTTACGCTTCGGGGACGAACGTAACCGCCGAGGGCGTTTACTCGTTCTACGCCATTGACCCCGCCGGAAACACGACGGCGACCTATACAATAACGCTTGACCGAGCCGCGCCCGTAGGAACGCTTTACGCGGGGACGGCTACCTTTTCGAGCGGCAAGATTACCAACGCCGCCTATGTGACGTATACTGCGACGGACGCCTACGCGCTCTATGTCTACAAGCCGAACGCGTCGGGCTATGTGACCTTTACAAGCGGGACACAATTTACCGCCGACGGAACATATTACTTCTACGCGGCTGATAAATCCGGCAACACTTCGGCAACCGTGTCCGTCCTGCTTGATAAAACAAAGCCTGTTGTTACGGCATACGCGAGCGGTACGACCGTTACAAGCGGCGCATTTACAAACAAGAATTACGTTACTTTTGCGGCAAGCGACGCGGGCAGCGGTATAGCCGGAATGTATGTGCGGATTCCCGATTCGGGCGGGTATATATCCTATGTTACGGGTACGCCCCTGTCCCGCGAGGGAACATATACCTTTTATGCGACGGACGTTGCGGGCAACATGAGCGACACGGTTAGCGTAACGCTCGACACGACAAGCCCCGTGGGTACGGTTACGGCAAACGGCGCGCAGGTTGCGAGCGGGAGCTACGTAAATACCGCGTTTCGGTATGCGGCGGCGGATAGCGTGAGCGGCGTAATCGGGCTTGAAGTAAAATACCCGAACGGCGATTGGCAAGCCTATGACGGCGGCGAAATCCCGACAAACGGCGGCGACGGTCTGTACTCTTTCCGCGCCACGGATAGAGCGGGCAATGTGTCCGAGGAGAGCAAGGTTTATCTCTTAACTTCCACTCCGACCGTCCTGCTGTATGCCGACGAACAACCCGTCAATAACGGAACCTACACCAATGCGGCGCGAATCGCTATGTCGGCAAGCGGTGAGGTTAAGGCATATGTCAAACTGCCGGACGCTTCGGGCTTCACGCCTTACGCGCACTACTACACCTACACGGCGGCGGGTCGCTACGAGTTTTACGCCGAGGATAGCGCGGGAAACGCGACCGATATTTACGCCGTTATCATCGACAGGACGGGAAAGCCCGTCGCGGTGAACGGTCTTGCAAACGGCAGGGCTTTGGATAACGTCACGGTCACGTGGACGGACGGCGACCTTTCGACGGCCGCGCCTATCGTTTCGGTGACGGTCAACGATGTTCCTTACGGCAGAGGCAATGTGTTACGGACGATTGACGGCGGCGTGTACCGCGTCGAATCCACGGACGCGGCGGGCAATATTTGGACGACGGAATTTACAGCGACAAGAACGGAAGTATTGTCCCAAACCTTGAATAAACAATTTTGGGAAAGTGCCATTGGCACGACCGACGGCGCGGTTGAGCGGTACGCCTTTGGCACTTACGATAACGCTTTCGCCTTTGCGAAAGCGCGGGAATCCGCGCTCATTCGGACGGCGGTTTGGAGCGGCTCGACGTGGGACGGCGGTATTCCGATGGACGGTGCCGACAGCGTGAACGCCGAAAACGGAACCTATTACATCTACAAAAAATCCGGCGACAAAAATGCGGAGGTTGCCTACTTTACCCTTGACCGCCTTAATGCGGTTATTGCGGAGTACGCCGCCGAATCGGTCAAAGCCTATTGGTGGTGGGAAAAGGCTCCCTCCGAAATTAAGAGCGGCAACGACCTATACGGTCTTACCGCCGACAGGATTTTTGTCGGAAACGGCGTAACCCTTGCAAGCCACGCGAACTACCTTATCGACGGCGAACCGTATTCCGGCCTTACCTATTCGGACGGGGGCGAACACATTTTGACCGTGTACGACGACTTCGGCAACAGCTACGAATACACCTTGATAATCGTCCGCACCGCGCCGGACATTTACTACAAGCTGTCGGGCGGCGCGTTCAACAAGGCGGCGGACGACAGGATTTACGCGTTTAAGGAAGCGGTTACGCTGAAAATATCGGACGCTCTCGGCGGCGACTTTGCTATGTACATTATCCGCGACACCTTGGGCGGGGTCATAGCGACATTGAGCCACGGCGACGGGTACGTCTTATCCAAAAGCGGACGCTTCACCGTACAGGCAATCAACCACGGCGGGCTGTCTTTGGAAACAACCTTTGTCCTTTCGCTTGATTATCCGACGATTACATTCAGAGAAAACGGCGACGCGAAGCGTTTGGAAATACGGATAGAACCGAGTACGGACGGCGGCGCGACGTTATCCGAAACACGGATTTATAAATCCGTCGATAGCGGGAAAACTTGGCTGACGCTCGATAAGGACGATTACGGCAGAGCGGTAAACGCGGACAGGCTGTACTATGAATTCAACCGCGACGGGCTTTACAAGGTATCTGCCGAGGACAATTTCCGCAGCGGTATCGACGCAGTGACGGCGGAAAAAGCGTACTTAAAGCCCGCGCCGAGCGGAACGCTTATCGGCGCTACCGACGGCGGCTACACCAACGGAACCGTCCGCTTTACTTGGACGGACGAGGCAAATGCGACCGTTACCTTTGACGGCAACACGGTCGAATACAAGTCCGGCGCGGAGCTGACCGAGGACGGCGAATACGCCCTGACGTTCTACGACGGCAACGGTTTCGAGGCGGTCTACACCTTTACAATCAAGACGGCCGCGCCCGTCGTTAGCATTATCGACGGCTCCGGCGATTTGACCGAACCTATGACGACAACCCCCGTGACCGTGACGTATGAGGACGGCTGTACCGCCTTGCTTTACCGAAACGGAACCCTTGTCGGCGCGGTGATAAGCGGCGCGGAAATATCGTCCGACGGCGAATATGAAATCACCGTCACCGACCTTGCGGGCAACGTAACGACTGTAACCTTTACGCTCGACACGACCCCGCCGACCGCCGAGCTTGTCGGCGTAACGAACGGCGGCTCTACTTCGGGCGCGGTATCAATCCGCAATTTGTCCGAACCCGCGACCGTCGCGGTCTACCGTAACGGCGGCCTTATCCCTTACGCCTTGGGCGAACCCTTGACCGAAATCGGCTCGTATCGCATCGTCGTAACAGACACAGCGGGCAACGCGACCGAGTATACCTTTGACATAATCTATTCCGTAAACACCGCCGGAACCGTCATTATCATAATCGTAATTTTGGCCCTAATCGGCGGCGGCGTAGCGGTATATCTGTTCCGTAAACGCGGCAAATTCAAGAAAAGGAAGTAAGGCTTGACCGTTATTATGACCCTTGAAAGGGCTGTTGAAAGGCGTCACATCCGGCTCAAATAGTACCGATTATTAAATTGGGCATAAGCGGTGACTCACTTCGGCATTTTCAACGCCGGTGAGTCCCGCAAACCACGGGCAGAAATGGGAAACCCATTTTGCCTTGAAAAGAGCGGATACTTTTGTTGACTTATGCGGTTAAAAAGAGTATAATGCTTATGAACTTGTGTAAAATAGGTTTATGGAGGCATGGCATGGACGAGTTAATAACAAGGCTTGTAAAAGCATACGGCTATAACGAGCCTATACTCACCGACGACATTTTGGCGGCATGGGGCGAGTTTTCACGGGCGCGTGTATTTCAACTGCTTAAAGACGCGCTTAAAAAAAATCGTTTAGTCAAGTATGCGTTCGGCGTGTACTATGCCCCCACGGTCACTTTTTTTGGAACGCAATCCGCTTTGAGTTTTCGCAAAATCATTGAGAAAAAGTATATCCGCGACGGCGACGGCGTGTTCGGCTACTATTCGGGTATGACTTTCAAAAACTCGTTGGGGCTTACGATGCAAATGCCTAATACGCCGGAAGTAGTAAGCTCGAAAGCATCGGCAAAATTCCGCATGATAACAATCGGCAACAGAAGCGTGATTGTACGGCGCGCGCGTATGCAGGTCACAAAAAACAACGCGGCGTCTTTGCAGTTATTGGAGTTATTCAACGACGGCGGCGGGCTTTTTGACAAAGAGAAATTGGGCAATATCCAAGAGTTTGTCCGTCAAAAAGGGCTGACCCCGAAAGGCGTATTGACCTTTGCGAATGTCTTTCCGGCAAAGGCTATTCAAAATCTCGTATCCGTAGGAGTAGAAAATGTTTTTGCATGACAATGAGGAAAAGTTTCGGGAGTTAATTCAAGCGGTCAGTTCGGAAACGGGTGTAGACGAACCGATTATCGAAAAAGACTATTGGGTCGCGTTGTTTCTGCGGCGGCTTTCCGAAAAAGAGCCGAGGCTTGTTTTTAAGGGCGGTACGTCGCTATCCAAATGCTTCCGCATTATAGAGCGATTCTCGGAGGACATCGACGTAAACGTAGACCAAACGGAAAAACTGACCGAGGGCGGGCGTAGGCGGTTCAAGCAAGCGGTAATCGACACGGTTGCCGACCTTGGCTTAACGCTGACGAATCCCGACGCCGTGCGAAGCCGCCGCGACTTTAACCGCTATCAAATCGACTACGCCTCGCTTTTTGAAGGCATAGTCATCAAAGAGCATTTATACTTGGAATCCGCGTTCCGAATCGGGGCATTCCCCACGGAACGCATGAACACGGCGTCGCTTATCTATGATTACTTAAAGACCAACGGGCATGACGGAGTTATAGAGCAATACGGTCTTGAACCGTTCCCCGTCACCGTGCAGACCTTGGAACGCACCTTTATTGATAAGCTGTTCGCTTTGTGCGATTATGTTTTGGACGGCAGGATTACGGAGCATTCGCGCCATTTATACGACCTGCACATGATAAAAAACCATGTCAAAATCGACAAGAAATTTCGGGCTTTATTTGAGGAAGTGCGCCGCGCCCGCGAGGGGCAGGTCGGTTGCCTGTCGGCGGAACCGAATATACAAATACCTAAATTGCTGCGCGGCATCATTAAGGACGAAGTATACCGATACGATTATGAACACATTACAACGTCGCTTCTTTACGATAAAGTCCCGTATGAGGTTGCGGTTAAATCGCTGGCAAAAATTATTTCCGAATTAGACAGCGCAATGGAAATGTAGTAAGCGGCCTCTTTTGAAAAATCCCCTTTGACAAAATTTAGTTAGGCTTCAAATGCCGTATAAATTATCCGACTCTTTTTATGAGCCGGATAGTTTTTTTCATGCCAAAAATAGCAAATAAAATAAAATTATGGAGGTATTTATGTTATTAAACACACTACTTGCGGCGGTGGATTTTAACCCCGTCATTAAACCTATACTCGACGTGCTGAACGCGATTCTTTGGCCGACAATCGCGATTGTCGGCTCGGTCGGTACAATCTACTGCATATTCCTCGGCGTGAAAATTGCAAAGAGCGACGAGCAGAATTCAAGAGAGAAAGCCAAAAAGGATTTAATCGGCGCGATAATCGGCTTCCTCATCATCTTCATTTTAATCGTCGGCTTAAAGATTTTGATGCCGATTATGCAGACTTGGGTCAAGACGCAGGTCTAACGGAGGGCAAAGTATGGATTGGCTTTTCGGATGGTTTTACGACCTGATGTATATCCTGCAAAAATCTATCTGCTCTTGTATAGATTTTATCGTAGAAATATTTTTCAAGCTGTCGGGTCTGGAACCCGTTATAGCGGACGGCAAGGAAACCGACCTGTTATCCCACTTCGCCCTATCGAGCGGAGTAAAGACCGCCTTCCTCGGCGTAATGCTTATCGGTATAATCCTGCTTTGTATCTTCGTTATCATAGCGATAATACGGAGCGAGTACGCCGAGGGCAACCAGAGGAAAACCAAGGGGCAGATACTCGTTAAGGCGGGACAGTCGTTCGTCATTTTCCTCATAATCCCCTTTATGCTTATGGCGGGAATCATGCTGACCAACGTCGTCGTCGGGGCAATCCACGGCGCGATGACAGGCTCGCTTACGGGCGGCGGCAAAGTCCTGTTCGGCGGTCAACTGCTCGTAACGAGCGGCGACGGCGCGTTTACCGGCGGCGCGTCGGGGCGTGCCGAAATCGAGAGAATGTTTCTAAACGGTCAGCTCGATTACAACAATCTTAACGTAGTCAAGCAATATTACGACCTGTCGGAAATGAACTTCTTTGTCGGTATCGCAAGCGGGCTTGTCATACTCGTTATGTTCGCTTTGGCGGCTTTGAGATTTGTACAAAGACTATTTGACATCATCCTGCTGTACATAATCTCGCCCGTATCGGTATCGACCATCCCCGCCGACGACGGCCAACGCTTCAAACTTTGGAGGGAAATGGTCGTGAGTAAGGTCTTGGGCGCGTACGGAATCATCCTTTCTATGAACTTGTTCTTCCTTATCATTCCGCAGATAACAAAAATCAATTTCTTTGGGAACAGCTTTCAAAACGGCCTTGTGACCATCCTGTTTATCATCGGCGGGGCGTTCGCCGTGAGCAAGGCGCAGATGGTCATCGCACAGCTGACGGGCAACAACGCCGGAGCGCAGGAGGCCCAACAAATGCTCGCCGGAATCCACGCGGGAGCGCGGTTCGGGCGCGGCGTGGTACGCGGCGGCGCGGCGGTCGTCGGTCAAATCATCGGCGGCTCGGATTATAGGCACAACCAACGGAAAGGCGTAAGCGCGGGCGAGAACATCAACGCGTCCATACACAGCACCCGAAATCAGCACGTCGTCAATAACAACAAAACGGGCAAGGACGGCGACAAGAAAAACTATACCGCCGGACAAACCGCCGCGCATATCGCGGGCGGCGTGGGACGGCTTGCCACATTGCCTGTCGGAGTTATGAAAGACCTGTTACAGGGCGGCGCGATAACGGCGGGCAAGAACATTTGGCCCAGAGTTCGCAACGTGGCGACGGGGCGCGGCGTATTCAACCGCGCCGACGTGGTACGGAAGCATGCCGAGAAATCGGCTGAAAAAGTGACCGAAACCACGACCGAAAAGACGGACGCGAAAACGGAATCCGGCAACACGGACGGAGGAGGAATTTAATTTTATGAGATTGATACCCAAAAACACAAAGGTTCGTATGCGGTTTTACAAGAACGTGACCCTGCCGGACATTATCCTCGGTCTTGCGGTACTGCTAATCGTGACGTTAATCGTTACGAGCAATTTACCGTACAAGCTCTTTATCGCTCTCGGCGCCGTTTGCTTATGCGTACCGATTTTCTTACCCATAGGCGAGGAAAAAATCTATGTGACCGCGTGGAACCTTGTCCGGCACTTGTTTTCCCGAAAGAAATACCGGCGCGGCGGCAAGGACGCTGAAAGCGTGGCGGGGCTGTTCCCGTTCGATAAAATCGACGGAGATTGCATCGTCAATTCGGACGGGACGCTGACTGGCGTATTATCAATTAAGCCGATTGAGTTTCGACTGCTCGCTCCGGCAAAGCAGGACTTCATCATCGACGGGGCTTTGACGACCGTTCTCAATAGCTTGGGCGCGGGACAGGAAGCGGCGATTATCAAACTTGAAAAGCCCTTGAACCTTGATGCGCAGCTTGAAAACGAGGCGGAGCGTATGCGCGAACTCGTACAGAGCTATGAAAACGGTCTACTGTCCGAAGCCGAGTACAGGGCGCGGTTGAACGTCGTCGAGGACAGAGCCTTTGCCGTGGACGCCTTGAACAGCGGGACGACCTACGGCGCGTACTATTTTGTCCTTTACGACCGCGACCGCAAGAGCCTGTTTAATTCGCTGACGTATATCAAGAGCCTGTTCAATTCCTGCGGTATGGATGCTGACATTTTGGATGCCGCCGCGCTGTACGAGTTTGTCAAGCTGTCGGTCGGGCGGCGAGCCGCCGCAGGCGATTAGTTAAAGGAAAACCTTTGGGACGACAACGCGAGTAAAAATTACTCTATACTTTGGAATCTCTGCGCCGATTACGATAACGACCAACACGACCGCATGTACTTGACCGATATTATCCAAGAGGCCGAGTTTGTAGACGAGGAGCTTTTGAACGACTATTTCCAAAACGTTCTCGCGAAAGAGCCGTCCCTCGCTCGAATCCGGCATTTTATCGGCGATACCCATGATGATGAGATTTACAGGTTCGACGGGTACGGCAATCTCGCCAACGTGGATAAAGGCGATTTCGAGGATGTTATTTACAACGTGCAGGAAAAAATTATCGAAGCGATAGAGCCGGAAAAACCGATACGGCCGCAAAGCGGAAGCGAATCGGGAACGACCCCCGCCCACATCGGCGGGACGGAAATGTGAGGTGAATATGAATATCAACAATATCCCCGCCGAATTAAAGGCGTTAAACCAATGGGCGGTGTTTCGCACCTATTTCGACAAGGAAAGCGGCAAGCGAAAGAAGGTCATCATAAGCCCCCGCGACGGTAAATTCGCCAAGAGCAACGAGCCGGACACGTGGGAGGAATTTTACAAGGCCGATTATTACCGCAAGCGTTACCGCTATCAAGGCTTGACCTTCGCCCTTGATAAAGGGATTGTTTTTATCGACCTTGACCACGCTATCGACAAGGAATCCGGCGAGATTACATCCCCCGAAGCAAGGCGGCTTTTGGAACTGTTGCCCGACACCTACGCCGAGCGTTCGGTTTCGGGTACGGGTATCCACATCCTTTTTCGGGGAAGCCTACCGCCCGACGCGCTCAAACGGAACGACGGAAAAGGAATCGAAATTTATGACACCCGCCGTTTCGTTTGCATGACGGGCGACCTAATCGGCAACGCGAAAGGGCTTGCGGATTATTCCGACAGGATAGCCGGTATAGCCTATGAATTTACCGGCCGCCGCGCGCCGTTACGGGAGCGCCAAGACGTTCAGAGCAATACGAGCGACGCGGAGCTAATCGGACAAATCCGTAACAGCCGTCAAGGGACGAAGTTTAACGCCCTTTACGGCGGCGACACCGTTGCCTACCCGTCACACTCCCACGCGGATTCCGCGCTCGTGTTTACGCTCGCGTGGTGGACGCAAGACCCCGCGCAAATCGACCGCATATTCCGTTCCTCCGGCCTTTACCGCGACAAATGGAATTCCCCTCGCGGCGGCACGACCTACGGCGGCCTGCTCATCGACGACGCGCTTTCCCGCGTTACCCCGCGCACCGCGACGGCAAGAAAATACTCCGCCGCCTATTCGGGCGCGGAAATGTGAGGTGCGCATGGCAAGCCAAATCAGCATATTCGACGGAAGCCAAAAATTCATTCTTAACAAGAGAATCAAACTGATAGAGCTTTTCGGCGGTATCGGCAGTCAGGCCAAGGCGCTTAAAAATCTCGGCGCGGATTTCGAGCATCATTTCCTTTGCGAGATAGATAAATACGCCGTTATCAGTTACAACGCTATCCACGGGACGGCTTTCGGCACAAGCGATATTACTAAACTGAAAGGGGGTGATTTAGGGATAAACGAATGTGATAGGTATATATACCTGCTTACATATTCGTTTCCGTAGGGCGTGTACCGACATATCTATCGCGGGACAACGCAAAGGCATGGGCAAAGAGGATAATACCCGCAGCGCATTACTTTGGGAGGTAGAACGGCTGATAATCGAAACGGTCAATCTGCCCCAAGTGCTGCTTATGGAAAACGTGCCGGAGGTCACGGGTCGGCATAATATCAAGGATTTTAGAGCTTGGCGGGAATTCTTGGAGGCACGGGGCTACAAAAACTATGTCGGTTTCCTGAACGCCCGTCACTACGGCGTTCCGCAAAACCGAAACCGTTGCTTTATGGTATCCCTGCTCGGCGATTACTATTACGAATTCCCCGACCGAATACCGCTTACGACAAGGTTGCGGGACGTTTTAGAGCAAACCGTCCCCGAAAAATATTATCTGTCCGACAACACAATCAGGTATTACAGGAGCCGCCGCGATAAATACAACGGCGGTTTTTCATTTAATCCGAAATCTGCGGACGAAATAGCCTGCACGATAACGACGAAGGCCGGTTCGAGGCCGATGGACAATTACATTATCGAGGCGGGCAACCTGAACAACAAGGGGTGGCACCGTCCCGCTAACGCGGTTTTAAGCCCGCAGGGCATTTCCACGACGATTACGGCTTCCGGCCAACCTAAAATTATCGACCCCGAAACGGCTTACGGCTACTACATCAACGCAAGCGACGCCTATGTCCTGCCGCCCTTGAAAAATTTGTCGAGGACGATTAAGGCAAATATGCACGACAGCGGCGTTATCCTGCACAACCGAATCCGCAAGCTAACGCCGCTTGAATGTTTCCGGCTGATGGGCTTTTCCGACGCGGACTTCCTTAAATGCCGTGCCGCCGGATTGAGTGACGCGCAGTTATTCAAACAGGCCGGAAATTCGATTGTCGTAGACGTTTTGGAGTTTATCTTCGGAACTATGCTGCCGAACAGAGGAAAGGAGGAAAAGAATGAGCGAAAAGCCCACGACACAAGATTTAATATTACTTGAAACAAAGCGGCTTGCCGAGCATTACGGCAAATCGTTTTTAGACTGCGATGATTTAATAAAAATCACAGGCTTAGGACGCGATAATGTACGCGCCCTAATTAACACAAAGGCTTTTCCTGCCAAAAAAATAGGCAAAAGGATTATCGTAAGCATTGTCAATTTTGTGACATGGCAATTATCAAATCAATAGGAGGTCGTATATGGCAAAACATTCAAGGCGCGGCAATAATGAAGGCAGTATTTATCAGCGAGAGGACGGACTTTGGGTCGCACAAATTACTCTTGGGATAAATGAGGAAACGGGCAAACCCAAACGCAAATCTATATACGGTAAGTCCCGTGCAGAGGTCGCTCAAAAACTAAACTTTATGATTGGGAATACCAATAATTACGGCGTAATCAATGAAACAAAGGATAGCCTTAAAACCAAAATGACAAGGTGGCTTTTGGATTTCAAGATGGCCGAAGTGACAAGTCGAACTTTTGAAGGCTGTATGCGAAACGCGAAATTGCATATATTCCCCCATATCGGAGATTTGCCTTATACCAAGGTGTCTACGGAGATTTGCCAACGCCTGCTCGCAAAAACATTATACATCGAAAAAAAGCTCGGTTTGGCAACAGTAAAAAAAGTACAGTTTTTGCTAAATCAGTTTTATGATTATTTGCTTATACAAAAGGAAATAAAAGATAACCCCGTAAGAAACACAAAAATATCGCCTAACGAAAGAGATAAATTAAAGAAGAAAGAATACAAGGCGATTAGACCCGAACATCGTAATCTATTCTTTAAGGCAATAAATAAGCATAAGGTATGGAAACCGCTTTGTCTGACAATCCTTTTTTCAAGCCCGCGTATAGGTGAAATACTTGCCTTAAAGTGGCGCAACATAGAGCTTGTTAATCCCGATTTATACGGCATTAAAATAGAAAATTCCGCCACAGTCAAAGTGAATTTTGACGAGAACGGAAACGTATTAAGCCGAGAGCAGATTATAGGAGTAACTAAATCGGCGGCGAGCGAGAGAGAAAATCCATTGCCGGATATTGTCGTGGACGCTTTAAGGGAATACAAAAAAATGCGTCAGCTTGAACAAGCGATTACGGGATATTCGTATGTCGGAGATGACGATTTTGTTTTTGGCAATGACGAAGGCGCGTTAAGGTCTTATTCGGGAACGAGAACTATGTTTGACCGTTTCTTGAAACGCAACAAATTGGATAAACTCAATATTCACTTCCATACATTGCGCCATACCTTTTCTAATATGTTATTTGAAGCTAACGAAAATCCCAAAGTGATACAGTCATTATTGGGACACAAAGACGTTAAGACTACAATGATATATAACAGCGTTGATAAAAAACAAACCCAAAGCGCACGAGTGATACTTAACAAATTCGCGTCTGAAATGGAATAAAATTCACTAATGCAGTTTGAAAATTAGTAATGCAATTTAATGCAGTTTAATGCAACAGCGATATTTTTAGACAGGTTTAGAAAGAATTAGACAGAAAACAGGAAAATAGACAGCTCCGAAATAGCCTAACGAGGATAAATTGTCAAAATGCTAAAACGGCTCCAAGAAATATGTAAAAACGCCCTTTTGAGGGCGTTTTTATAGGTTTTTTGGAGCTGATGGTGGGGCTCGAACCCACGCTCTCCGCCTTACCAAGGCGGTGCTTTACCACTAAGCCACATCAGCATACTATTAAATTTTCATGGTTTGTAACCCGTATTCGTCCTTACCAAGGACGTGCTCTACCGACTGAGCCATAACAGCATGTTTTTGGGGGAACGCTTTCTTGTTTTACTATTATAACAAAAAAATCGCGCGCCGTCAAATTGATTATCGGCCGCGGGAGGGTACAAAATGCAGATTATACGCCTTGCGAGAGAGGATTGCCGTTTTATTTGTGATTCCCGGACTGGCCGTAATAGGCGTTCGCGCCGTGCTTGCGGCAGTAATGCTTGTCCATCAGAAATTGCGCCGCAGGTTTCACTCCGGGGTTCAGGCTTTCCGTCAAATACGCCATTTTAGCGACCTGTTCGCAACAAACCGCGTTGTGCACCGCCTCCCGCGCGTCCGCGCCGAAGCTGAACGCGCCGTGATTTTCCACTAAAATCGCGGGCACTTCGGCGGGCGCGGTTTTTTTAAAACTCTCGGCGATGACCAAGCCGGTGCTGCGCTCGTATTCCCCGCCGGTCTCTTTTGCGGTCAGACCCCGCGTACACGGGATCGCGCCGTGAAAATAATCGGCGTGTGTCGTTCCGTAACACGGGATCGCCCGCCCGCTTTGCGCCCAAGCGGCCGCGTAAGCGGAATGCGTGTGCGTGATCCCGCCGATCCCGGGCGCGGCCTTGTAGATTTCCAAATGCGTCAACAGATCGCTGGAGGGCTTGTATTTGCCCTCGACGACGTTGCCGTTCCAATCGGTCACGACCATATCGGACGCTTTCATGCCGTCATACTCCACCCCGCTGGGCTTGATGACGATCAGCCCCGACGCACGGTCGAGCTCGGACACGTTTCCCCACGTGAAGATCACCAGCCCGTATTTGACCAGATCGAGGTTGGCGCGCAAGACTTTTTCCTTTAAGGCTTCAAGCATTTGTATATCCTCTCTTTTTTCGGTTTTGCTTTCTTTATCCGCACCGCATTGTCAAACCTATCATATCGCAATGCGGTTCGATTGTCAACTGTTTTTCATGCGCCGCACCGTAAATGGACGCTGTTTGCGCACACCCTCCTGTGCACGGAGCGGATCTTTGCCGCTCCGGTAATAACCCGCGGTTTGCCCGCTCCTCCACGCGCCGCACCGCGCAAAGTGAAACCATTCCCGACGGGAAACGCGGGGGACGCGGAACCTTTCCCGTTCCCGTTTAATATTATGAAGCAGAGCCTTTAAACCGTTGAAATACAAAGGAATACCGACGGATACGAAAGAAAGCGCCCAAGCGCTTTTATACAAAAGGGCGTGAATACGCTTTGGAAATACACGGAAAGACCGGCAGGCGGCTTTATCAGAAAGCGTCTGAAACGTACCAATGCGCAAATATGCGAATAACGACTACAAAAGGCAAAAAATTTTAAATAGGAGGAAAAACGACATGTTCTTCGGAAATAACTGTAACAACGGCTGCGGCGGAGGCGGATGGGAGATCATCATCATACTTATTCTCTTGTGCTGCTGCGGCGGAGGCGGACGCCATGACAGCTGCGGCGGCTTCGATAAGGGCTGCGGATGCGGCGGCGGCGGTTTCGGCGGCGAGTGGATTTGGATCTTGATCATCCTGATCTTCTGCGGCGGATGCGGCGGACACGGCTTCGGCGGCGGATGCTGCAAATAGCCGCGCTCCGTTTCGCTCATACTCGGAAAACGATTCAATCGTTTTCCTCGCTTGATCGCTCACTCGACGCTCTGTTCCGACCAAACGCGATTTTTTGACTTCGTAAAAAATCGGTCGGACTTTAAGAGGTTTTTACTGCAAAACCTTCGCGCACGTGCGCGTCATTCCGAGCGAAACGAAAAATCTCAACGAAAAAAAGCGGCCGTCCCAAATTGGGGCGGCTGTTTTCTTTCTTATGAGTATCCCTGTGTCGTTCCGTTTGATGTGAAGAATCCCCTTTATCCGTTTTGATCGTCCTTCGGTTTGTCTTGTCCGTTCTGTCCGTATTCGCCGCCGAACGGATCCTGCGGCTGTTGCCCGTAGGGATTCTGCTGCGATTGATAAGGATTCGGATTGACGGGCGCTTGATAGGGGTTTTGCCCGTAGGGACTTTGCTGATTCTGTTGATACGGATTCGGTTGCTGTCCGTAGGGGTTCTGCCGATACGGATTCTGTTGATAGGAGTTTTGTTGGTTCGGTTGATACGGATTTTGCTGATAGGGATCGGCGTTGGGGGGCGTCATGGGCTGTCCGTAATAGACCGGCAAGGGCGGTTGAACGACAGGCGTTTTATTGCTCCTTTGCAGATAAATCGCGGCGATCATGACGCCATAGATCACGTAATCGATCAGAACGAGGTAGGTACCGACGATCAGGGAGAACAGGCCGAACACCGCGAAGATGATCAAGAAAACCAGCAAGACCGTCAAATACGTGCCTCTCTGGGGCGTTTTCCGATGGGAAAGAGCCTTGAAAAAGAAAATCAGCGACAATCCGACCGTGATCAAAAAGCCGATCACGGCGAACGTGACGACGACGCTTCGGATCGATTCGGCCGTCAAGCCCGTGTTCACCCCCAAGCGGTCATAGGCGTCGAGCATACTTTGGGCTTGCGCGGCCGCGTTGCCCAACGTGATGAGCATACCCACAAAGCCGTACACCCAATACGCGATAAAACCGCCCAACAGCATGTACCAGCTTGTCTTGTTCAACAATTTCATACCTTTTCCTCCCAAAACCGCGTTTTTAAAAGCCTTTGACTTTTAAAAATGAAACGGGGTACCCCGTTTCGGCGGCGACCCTATCGTTACGGAAACAGTATATACCGAATCGGTAAAAAACACAACCGAATTTCACAATTTTAAGCGGATTTTAATGTTCGCAGCTTTTACTGTCCTTACTGAAAGTTTTTGGGAAAGGTGCGGAAAACTCCTTTTTACAAAAAGAGTTTTCCGCAAATTCCTAAATCTTAAAAATAATTCACGCCGATCGCTTTCCGCACCCGGTCCAGCACGGCGGCGGCGGCGGCGCGGGCCTTTTGGCTGCCCTCGTATAAAATCCGGTAAACCTCGTCCTTGCGGGCTTCGTAATACTTGCGGCGTTCGCGGACGGGCGACAGCTCGGCCTGTAAAATATTGTTCAGAAACCTTTTCACTTTAACGTCGCCCAAACCGCCGCGCTTGTAATGGTCCTTCAACTCGTCCAAATTTTTGTAATCGGGCAAGAACGCGGGGAAATGCTCGTTTCGGCAGAACGCGTCCAAATAGACGAACATGACGTTGCCCTTCAAATGCCCCGGATCGGTCACTTTAATGTGCAAGGGATCGGTGTAGACCTGCATAATCTTTTGGCTCACCGCCGCTTCGTCGTCGGCAAGATAGATCGCGTTGCCCAAGGACTTGCTCATTTTGGCCGCGCCGTCCACGCCGGGCAGGCGGCAGCACGCCTTGCGGTCGGGCAGCATCGCCGCCGGTTCCTTTAAGACCTCGCCGTACAGTCCGTTGAACGTGCGGACGATTTCTCTCGTCTGTTCCAAAACGGGCACCTGATCCTCCCCCACCGGCACCAAATCGGCGTCGAACGCGGTGATATCGGCCGCCTGACTGACCGGATACGTCAAAAACCCGGCGGGCACACCGGCTTCCCCGCTCATTTCCTTTTTTTGTTTGATTTCGGCCTTGACCGTGGGGTTGCGTTGCAGCCGCTCCACCGTGACCAAATTCAAGTAATACATCGTCAGCTCCGCGAGTTCGGGAATCTGCGACTGCACGAACAACGTGGTCTTTTCGGGGACAAGCCCCGCCGCGAGATAGTCCAACGCGACCTCGACGACGTTTTCGCGCACGATTTGCGGGTTGCGGGCGTTGTCGGTCAACGCCTGCAAATCGGCGATAAACACGAACCGTTTATACCGCGGATCGTCTTGCAACTCGACCCTTTTTTTGAGCGTGCCGACGTAATGCCCGAGGTGCAGCCTGCCCGTCGGCCTGTCGCCCGTTAAGATGATTTTTTCTTGCATGATTTTATAAATGCGCGGGGGAGCTTAAGCTTCCCCCGCGCCCCTTTCAAAAAATTTTGGAAACAATGAACGACAGACTGTTCAAAGACATAGCCGCGCCGCAGACGGGCAACAGTTGGCGAGCCGCCGAAGGGAGTAGTCAGACCTACATGACCGAGGTGGGAAGCCAAACGTAGCCCGTATCCGGCGATGGATATGTCTTTTAAAGAAAGGCTGCGCCCACCAACCCGGCATCATTACCCAATTCGGCTTTCAGCACGTCGAACGGCGCGTATTCGACACCGCCGTACACCTTTTTATAACAGCTCTCGCGCAGGGGCGCGAGCAACGCCTCGCCCTGCGCGCTAACGCCGCCGCCGACGATGACCGCCTGCGGCCGGATCACGTTCACGACGTTGACGATCCCCTCGGAAAGGTAATCTATGTAAGCGTCGAGGACCTCGCAGCCCGCCCGATCACCCGCGGCCGCCGCGTCGAACGCGGTCTTTCCGCCTGCGTCCTTGCCCGCCTTATGCCGTTCCGCGACCAATTTCGCCAAAACCGACTGCGGATATTTTTGAGCCGTTTCCCCCGTCAGCCGGATCAAGCCCGTCGCCGAGGCATACGCCTCGAAACAGCCGCGCCGACCGCAGGTGCAGGGCGCGCCGCCGTGCGCAATAACGATATGCCCGACCTCCGCGCCCGCCGATTTAAAGCCCGAAAAAATCTTGCCGTCCGCAATGATCCCGCCGCCTACGCCCGTTCCGAGCGTAAAGAAAACGCTACTTTGATATTTGCGCCCCGCGCCGAACAGATATTCCCCATAGCCCGCCGCGTTGGCATCGTTCTCCGCCTTCACGGTTTTCTTTAAAAGCTTGGACAGCTCGCTCCCCAGCGGCACGTTGCGAAACGCGAGATTGTTCGCGTAAACGACCTCACCGGTCGTCGAATTGACCGTACCGGGCACGCCCACGCCGACGCCGGATATTTTGTCCCACTCGATTCCCGCGTCCTTTGCGACCTTGAACGCGACGGCGGCGACGTCCCGAATGATATTCGTATAAGGCCGCTGCGCGCCGGTCTCGATCGAGCCCTTGGCCAAAATCTTGCCCGTGCCGTCCACCGCGCCCGCCTTGACCGCTGTCCCGCCGATATCCAAACCGATTTTAAAAGTATTTTTATCCATATCCCTTTATTCGTGTTTTTATTTTGCGAAAAAACTTTTTAGAAAAAGATTTTTTCGCGCTTTTTCAAAAATTTTCGCCTTAAAAAATCATGTCCCGACAAATCTGCCGGGACCGGATTTAACGGCATAGACGCGCCGCAACGGGACAACCGTTGATTTCGCCGCCGAAGGGAGTGTATAACCCCCTACATGACCGAGGCGGCAAATTAAGCGTTACCCCGATCCGGCGATGTATATGATTAAACCAACTCAATAATCGCCATCTCGGCCGCATCGCCGCGCCGCATTCCCAGCTTGACGATACGCGTATAACCGCCGCCCTGCTTCAATTCGGTCTCGCGGTCCTTGTATTTCGGCGCGAGCTCGTTGAAAATTTTCTCGATCAACGGATGCTTGATATCCTTTGTGCGGATTTTATAGGCCGCCATATTCTCGGTTTCCAGCATCGGATCGGGCAGATCGACCAACGCGGCCATCAATTTACGGCGCGCGGCAAGCTTCTTCGGGCCGTCGTTGTTGACGATACGTTTTTCGGGCGTCTTTTCGCCCTTGTTCTTGCCTTTTTTAGAGGTCACCAGCACGGTCTTTTCGACCTTGGCGATGTCCTCGAAGTTCCGCACCGCGACGGTGATCAGCTTTTCCGTGTAACGTCGAACGTCCCGCGCCGTGGCCAGCGTGGTTTCTATCTTTCCATACCAAAGCAGGTTCGAGGCCTGATTTTTGAGAACAGCCATGCGTTGGTCTGTCGGCATTCCTAATTTACGATGAGACGGCATAATTATTTACTCCTTAATAATACGAACGTTTTTTGAATGAGGCGCGGGGAAAACTTTTTTGCCAAAAAGTTTTCCCCGCATACCCCTTTCCAAAAACTTTTGCTATTCCTCTTTCGGCTTTAAATCCAAACCTAATCTCTGCAATTTGTGAATCACCTCGTCCAAGGACTTGCGGCCCAAATTGCGCACTTTCAGCATATCGTCCTCGGTCTTCTTGGTCAAGTCCTCGACGGTATGAATACCGGCGCGCTTTAAGCAATTGTAGCTGCGAACCGATAAATCCATGTCCTCGATATTCATTTCCAAAACCCTCGTGGTTTTGTCGATCGCAGGATTGATCAGGATATCCATACCCGACACCGTTTCGGACAAATTGACGAACAGGCGGATGTGATCCTCGACGATTTTAGCGGCCAAGCTGACGATTTCGCGCGCGCTCATCGTGCCGTTCGTCCAAACTTCAAAAATCAGCTTGTCATAGTCGATATTCTGACCGACGCGTGTGCTTTCGACCTCGTAGTTGACCTTCTTTATGGGCGTGAAGATGCTGTCGATCGGGATATAGCCGAGCGGCAACGCGGGGTTTTTATTTTTATCCGCCGAAACATAGCCCCTGCCCCTGCCGACGATCAATTCCATGTCGATCTTCGCGCCGTTGTCCATCGTGCAGATATAAAAATCGGGATTCAGAATTTCCACTTCCGGATCGGCGTCGATATCGCGTGCCGTCACCGTGCCCGCCGCGTCCTTTTTCAGGCGCAGGGATTTTTTGACGCTTTTATCAGAGGAAAGTAGCTTGATATGCAAATTTTTCAGGTTCAGAATGATTTCCGCAACGTCCTCGGTCACGCCCTTGATCGTGGAAAACTCGTGCATGACGCCCTCGATCTTGATGCCGACAACCGCCGCCCCCGGCAAGCTTGACAGCAACACGCGCCGCAACGTATTCCCCAACGTAATGCCGAAACCGCGTTCCAAAGGCTCCACGGTGATCTTGGCGTAGGCGGAGTCCGAGCTCTCTTCGCAAAGGATTTTGGGCTTTTCTATTTCCATCATGACTATGTGCAATGACCTCCATTTTTTATGTTACTGACATTTATATACCGCTTATTGATTCAGTAAAAAGTAATAGGTAAAAAATAAGAACTTCGGTTTAATTGACAAAACGATTTGATCCGTCCGCACTTTTTACCTTTTACTTTACTTGCTGTACAACTCGACGATCATGTGTTCCTTGATGGTCAAGTCGGCATCCTCGCGTTTGGGCAGTTCGACGATCGAGCCCTTTAAGGCCTCGGTGTCGAACGTGAGCCACTTCGGCATCGTGATCTTTGCGCCCTTCAATTCCTTGAAGATCGCGTTGTCCTTTTTGCTGTCCTTAACGGCGATCACGTCGCCCGCCTTGACCTGATAGCTCGGAATATTGACGTTCTTGCCGTTGACCGTGAGATGACCGTGGTTGACGATTTGACGGCTTTCGGCGCGGCTCCCGCCGATGCCCATGCGGAACGCCACGTTATCGAGACGCCGTTCGAGCAAACAAATCATCTGCTCGCCGGTGTTGCCCTTCATGCTCGACGCTCGCTCGTAGTATTGACGAAACTGCCGTTCCAAAAGCCCGTAGGCGCGCTTCGCCTTCTGCTTCTCGCGCAGCTGCGTGCCGTACTCGGACACCTTTTTACGACTGAGGCCGTGTTGGCCGGGAGGCGCGGGACGTTTTTCGACCGCGCACTTCTTACTCGTGCAACGCTCGCCCTTTAAAAACAATTTTGTGCCTTCGCGTCTGCAGAGCCTGCAATCCGCTTCCGTGTATTTAGCCACTTTCTTCTATCTCCTTGATTTGATAAGCTATTTATTGCCATTTGTCGGAAAACACTTTTTGACAAAAAGTGTTTTCCGAACCTTTCCCAAAAACTTTTATTTATCCTATTTACAGTATGCCCTCGACAAGCTTTTTAAAGGCATAGACACGCCGCAACGGTGCGATATAACGGCGCAGACGCGAGCGAGACAAGGAAAACGGAAATTTTCGAGGGGGAGTGTAGTAAGACCTACATGACCCCGAGAAAATTTTCGTTTGACGCAGTATCGCGAAGCGTATCCTCCGTTATATGCGGCGGCGTTTCGGCGGCCGACACCCGTTATGCGGTATCGGCGACACGTCCTGAATCATCGTGACGTTCAAGCCGGCGTTGGACAGCGCGCGGATCGCGGCCTCCCTGCCGTTGCCGGGGCCTTTGACGAACACCTCGACGGATTTCAAACCATAGTCGGCCGCCTTGCGCGCGGCGTTCTCGGCGACGACCTGCGCGGCGTAAGGCGTGCTTTTACGGCTGCCCTTGAACTGCATCGCGCCCGAACTACTCGCCGCGATGGTATTCCCCTCGCGGTCGGTGATCGTGACGATCGTATTGTTAAACGAACTGCGGATATGCACCGCGCCCCGATCCACGTGCCGCGTGTTTTTTTTCTTACGCCCGCCCGCAGACTTTTTACCCGCGGCGGCTTTTCCGCCTTTTTCCGCAACCGCGCTCGCTTGAACGACGGCTTTTTCTTGTTCAGCCATATTTTATGTTTTTACTCCTATCGATTATTTCAATTCGTAATGTTAATGCAATTCATAATTTCGGTTGAGTAAAACTTGATTTATAAAGGTGCCGACGCGAACGAGACAAGGAAGATAAATTTTTTCGACGGAAGCGTAGTTCATTCTACGTGACCGAGAAAAATTTTTTATGACGCCGTATCGCGACGCATATCCGCCTTTATAAATCAAGTTTTAGCGGGAGCGGGCTTATTCGTACGCCCCACGGTGCGCCGCTTGCCCTTTCTCGTGCGGGCGTTGCGCTTGCTGCTTTGGCCGCGGACGGGCAAGTTCTTGCGGTGCCGAACGCCGCGGTAGCAACCGATTTCGACCAACCGTTTAATGGACAGTTGAACGTCGCGCTTTAAGTCGCCTTCGACGACGATATTCTTGTCGATATACTCGCGCAATTTGCTGACATCCGTCTCGGTCAGGTCTTTGACGCGCGTGTCGGGATTGACCCCCGTCGCTTTGAGGATCTTGTTCGCGGTGGGCCGCCCGATTCCGTACAGATAAGTCAACCCGATTTCCGTCCGCTTCTCGCGGGGCAAATCTACACCGGCTATACGTGCCATTTTATGTTATCTCCTTTCAAATCCGTTTTGTATATTTATCGTCGCAAGATGAGTGAATTGAAAATTGAAAGTTGAAAAACAAGGATAGGAATCCCGACCGAATTTTTCATCTTTCAGTTTTCAGTTATTTTAGCCTTGCCGTTGTTTATGAGAAGGCGCCTTTGAGCAAATCACCATGATCTTGCCGTGACGTCTGATCACCTTGCATTTGTCGCACATCGGTTTTACCGAAGGTCTTACTTTCATTTTCGTATATACTCCTTGTCTCTTTTACGATTTGCTCCGCCATGTAATCCGCCCTTTGGTCAGGTCATAGGGCGACATTTCTAACTTTACGTTGTCGCCGGCCAAAATGCGGATATAATTCATGCGCAGCTTGCCCGATATGGTGGCCGTGACGATATGCCCGTTGGGGAGCTTGACCTTAAAGGTCGCGTTCCTCAAAACCTCGATGACTACGCCTTCGGCTTCGATATTGTCGCTTTTTGCCATGTTTTATGATCCTTCTCCGCTATCTTGCCGTTCTGACCGGTTTCCTCTGCCGCTTCCTTGTTTTCGGCTTCCGTTTGTCTTCCGGCTTCGATCTTCTTGATACAAGACTTCAATTCGGCGTCGTGTACCTTTTTGCCCTCCCGAAACTTTTCCGACAGCGTTTGCGAAAGATCGGGCAGTAATTTTAAGTGCTTGATCCGCTTGCGCTTCGGTTTTTCCAACGGGCGTTTGCTCCCGTCCGCGACGAGGACGAAATCCCCGTCCACCGCGCAAACGATATATAGGCTTCCTTTGTCCCGACCCATTCGGCTGATCGCCGCTCGGCCCAGTTCGACTGTGTATTGTTCCATTTTACATCTTACATATGTCTTTTATTCGGTCAGATTCTCGCAACCGTCCGCCATCACCGCCAGCATGTTTTCATAGTGCGCGCTCGGCTGTCCGTCCTCCGTCCTGCAAGTCCATCCGTCCGCCTCGAACCGCACCTTCCAAGTACCCATGTTGATCATAGGCTCCACACAGATCACCATTCCGGCCCGTAACCGCACGCCCGTCCCCGCTTTCCCGAAGTTCGGTACTCCCGGATCCTCGTGCATTTTCCGTCCGATTCCGTGCCCTTCGAGCGCGCGCACCACGCCGTAGCCGTTGGCCTCCGCGTGCGTTTGTACCGCCGCCGAAATGTCGCCTATCCTCGCGCCGTCGCGGACCGCCGCCGCCGCCCGATAAAAGCATTCGCGCGTTACGTCAATCAACCGTTGCTTTTCCGTACTGATCCGCCCCGCCGCATAGGTTCGCGCTGCGTCGCTCACATAGCCTTCGTAAACCGCGCCCGCGTCGATGCTGACGATCATGCCTTCCTCGATCCTCATCGATCCCGGTATGCCGTGCACCACAACGTCGTCGGGGGACACGCAGATCGATTTCGGATAACCGTTGTATTTCAGAAAAGCAGGCCTTGCCTTTTGTTTTAATATATATTCATGCGCGAGAGCGTTTAAGTCCGCCGTCCGCACGCCCGGTTTTATATGTTCACCAAGGTATAGAAGCGTGTCTCTCGTGATCTTGCCTGCCGTCCGCATCAACTCTAATTCCCTCGATGTTCGGATCGCTATCATCTTCTCAACTGAAAGGTGAAAAGTGAAAATTTCGGTTATACTTGTTATCATTGTGAGCCGGATTTATCATGAGGCGCGACAAGCCCAACCTTAATTTTCAGTTTTCAGTTTTCACTTCTCCAAAACAAGCAATATTTCCGCTCTCACCCTGTCTATCGCCTGCGAACCGTTCACGCTCCGCAAAATGCCCTTTTCGGTGTAATATTGAATCAGCGGCGCGGTCTGTTTTTCATAGACCGACAAGCGTTTGCCCACGGTTTCCTCGTTGTCGTCGGGCCGCTGTATCCATTTCCCTTTCTTGCATTTCGGGCAAACGTCACCTTTGATCGTAGAAACGTGGCCGCTTTCGCCGCACGCGTCGCATACTCTCCGGCCGGTCAGCCTGTTCAGCAACAACTTCAAATCGACGTCGATATTGATCACTCTGTCGATTTCGGTGATTTTATCCAACGCCTCGGCTTG
>BNZQ01000024.1 GCA_026001225.1 Clostridia bacterium | reverse complement strand
TTTTTACCGTGTAAAAATGTACATATAGATTATTATACCACATTGTAAACTGTTTTGCAACAATTTACGGTTCTATTTTAACATTCCATTTAAACTTATCGGAAAAAGTTTACAAACAGTTTACAATTAAAGGAGTTTTTTAATCGGTTGAGGTTCTTCACTCACGGAAGAATGACACAAAGGCGGCCACCCCGCCGCTCCGCGGCACCCCTCGAAGAGGGGAATTTGTCTTCGGTTGAGATTCCACGGGCGCATTCGCGCCCTCTGAATGACCTTAAACGCGCATTCAGCTTCTCTAACCTCCGCAAAAAGCGTCATTACAAGAAAGACCGCGCAAAGAATGTCATTGCGTACCCGCAAGGCACAGGCGCCGAATTTATAATGAGGCGTCGCAATCTCATCCGCTTCGCAAAAAGGGTTATGCCTCGCCGTGAAAAGAGAGGTTATTTCCTCTTGTCAAAAAGTAAATTATCTGTTATAATACTCCGGTCGTGCTAGACGGGGAGTTAGCGGTGCCCTGTACCCGAAATCCGCTTTAGCGGGGTCGAATACCCTCCGAGGCCGGTCTTGTGGACAACGGCCCGAAATAAGGGACGGCGATCCGAAGGTCTTATGCGTTATGATCTTGTGAACCGTGTCAGGGCCTGACGGCAGCAGCACTAAGCAAATCGTCATGAGCGCCATAAGGAAGCTTTCGGGGAGTTACCTGTTTTGGGACACGTGCCGGCGATTCCGGTCGACGGGGGTTGCACGGCAATTTTTTATTTACGGGGGGACTTCGCTCACTCGTCTGTCCATAGGGAAACCCCGATTTCGCGGAATTGCTTTTGGCGTCAACTGTCCTTAATACGCTCCCGCCGTCTTTAATGTCATTCAGAGGATTGCGCAAGCAACCCGTGGAATCCCAACCGAATAAAACCCGCGGAATTTCAAACCTTTAAAATTCCCCTACTCAAATTCTTTTCTGATGAATTTCAGCGAATCCGCCAATTCCGACGCTTCCTTGTAATCCTTGACGTAAACCTCTAATAGAACGGGGCCGTTGAAGCCTGCCCGCTTTAAACGGCGGCCGACGTCGGCAAAATCGATCGCGCCGCGCCCCGGCAGCGCGGTCGCGCCGTCCTTTGCGATATCGCACACGTGCACGGTCGCAAGGCGACCCGCCGCCGCGTCGATATATTCCCCGATCGCTATGCCCGACAGCACGGCTTGCTTTGTGTCCAGCGTCGCTTTCAATTCGGGGCATAAAGTTTTCAGCCGCGCGAAATACGACGGCTCGGAAAAGAAACACCAATGCACGTTCTCGTAGGCGATATCAAGCCCGTGCGCTTTCGCTTCGGGAATGATGCCGTTCAAGCAATCCGCCAAATACGGATAATCGAAATAGTACGGCGTTTTTTTCAGCTTGGGCGGCCCGTGAAAGGTATAGCTTGTCGCGCCGAGCCTTTGCCCCGCCGTCAAAACCTTTCGGTATACGGTCAAGGCGTCCCCCTTGGCGCGGGGATTGCGGTTGAAAAGCTCCGGCTCGAATTGGTTGGACAGCGCGTGAACCGAATGCACCTTGACGCCCGCCGCCGCCGCGTTTTGTACGGCGGCGGCCAAATACGGCCCCTCGTACTCGCAAGTGGTATTCAAAAACGCCTCGGCCAAATCGTATCCGAGGGCTTTGATCGGCGCGAAAGCGTCCTCCGTCCTCAAAACGGGGTAGAACGTGGCGGTGGAAATGCCGAAACGCATGATTATTGTTCCCGTTTCGCGATCGTTTTCGTGTGTTCCTTTCGGAACTGCCTTGTGATCCGCGGTATAATCAGATCGATATTTTTATTCATATCCGTGCTTTCGGCTTCGGCGCGCGCGGGCTGTGCGCCCTGAACCGTCAGCTCCATTCCGTACTGCCCGCCTTCCGTACGCAGCGCGAGCCGCGCGGGGGTTTCCGCCCCGAAATACTTGTCGAGACGTTTCAATTTCTTCAAAAATAACGCCGTCTGTTTCTCGTCCGCGTGATAGTCGCGGCATACGATTTCGATTTTCATTGTGTGTCCCTCCCTCCGTGAGAATGATAAATAAGGCTTAAACGCATTCGGGGTTTGCCCCGACGAACGATACGTACAGTATACAATAAAATCGGCAATTTGTAAAGCGCGGACGACGCACGTATAACCTTTTCAAAAGCGCGATAAAGGAAGTCATTGCGAGAAAGACGGCACAAAGAACATCATTACGGGAAAGACGGCGCAAAGAGTGTCATTGCGTACCCGCAGGACACAGGCGCCGAATTTATAATGAGGCGTCGCAATCTCATCCGAATAAAAATTCTTCGGTTGCGATTCTTCACTCACGGAAGAATGACACAAAGGCGGCCACCTGCCGCTTCGCAGCACCCCTCCATTGGAGGGGAATTTTTCAAAGGTTGAGATTCCACGGGCGCGTTCGCGTCCTCTGAATGACACTTTTAAGAAGATTTATTTTGATAAAGTTAGCACTCTACGCTTGACATTGCTAACTTTTTGGTGTATACTGTTTCGGGTAAACGGGAAAAAAGTATCGGAGGTTCTTACCATGCTTTGCGAGGAATGCGGAAAACGGGAAGCGGTTTATCACACGACGACCAATATCAACGGCGCGATCGGTGAGACGCATTTATGCGCCGAATGCCAATCCCTGCGCGGGGCGGACGTGTTCAAGGGGATCGGCGGGCTGTTCAACATGTTCACGGGCGCGGCCGAGATCGCCGAAAAGACGGTCAAAAAACGCCAAATCTGCCCCGAATGCGGCACGGCGTGGGACGATTTCGTAAAATCCGGCGGATACGTGGGTTGCGAGCATTGCTATAAGGAATTTGCCGCCGCCTTGCGCCCCGTGATCTTAAAGACGCAGGGCGAGCTTCGGCACACCGGCAAAGCCCCCCACCCCTCGCCCGAGGACAAGCGCGCCGCCGAGTACCGCCGCCTGACCGACGAGCTGAACAAGGCCTTGGAAGCGGAACGCTATGAGGACTGCGCGCGGATTAAACGAGAATTGGACAGAATCAAGAATAGGTGAAAACTGAAAATTGCGGTCGATATCCGTAAAGACGGCTTTGTCGGCGGGTAAGGAGCATACAGCATAACAAATGTTTCTTCTTCGACAGATCCATAATTTTCAGTTTTCAGTTTTCAGTTCGGTCGACTCGCAATTTTCAACTCTAAAAGGAGTACGAAATGGATATCAATAAATACGTAATTTCCAGCAGAATCCGCCTCGCGCGCAACGTGTCCGGCATCCCCTTTCCCCGCAAGCTGTCCGACGAGCGGGCCTATACGGTGATGAAGGACGTGTTCGACCGCGTGAGCTCCTACGGCTCCGGCAACTTCCATGTCTATAAGATGAGCGCGCTGTCCGAGGTCAAGCGCACGGCGATGATGGAACGGCACCTGATCAGCAACGATTTGGTCAAAAGCGGCGAATACGGCGCGGTCATTTTGAGCGGGGACGACGCGATCTCGATCATGCTCAACGAGGAGGACCATATCCGCGCTCAATGTATTTTGAAGGGACTCGCGCTGACCGAGGGCTACAAAATTTTGAACGAGATCGACGACGCGATCGCCGAGACCGTCAAATACGCGTTCGATTCGGAGTTGGGCTATTTGACCGCCTGCCCGACCAATTTGGGCACGGGAATGCGCGCCTCCGCGATGATGTTCCTGCCCGCCCTCACCCTGAATCAATATATCATGCCGGTCGTCAACCAGGTCAACCGTCTGAATATCGCGGTGCGCGGCGTGTACGGCGAGGGCAGCGGCGCGGAGGGCTTTATGTATCAGGTGTCCAATCAGCGCAGTTTAGGCCCGACCGAGGAGGGCATCATCAACGCGGTGTCGGATACCGTGCGCAGTATCGCGGCGGCCGAGGAAAAGGCCGTCGAACAGCTGTTAAAGACGCGCAAAGCCGAGCTGACCGACAACGTTTACCGCGCCTACGGCCTGCTGACCAATTCCTATAAAATGGACTCGAAGGAATTTATGAATTTAATGGGTCAGCTTAAATTGGGCGCGAGCCTCGATATCATCAAAATCAAGGACAAGGCCGCCCTTGACGAAATCATCATCAAGGCCCAACCCGCGAATCTGATCCTTTTAGCCGACCGCGAGCTGACGGCGGCGGAACGGGACATTTTCCGAAGCGAGGTTGTGGCGCGGGAGCTGCTGAAACTGAAAGCAGGGAAGTAAAGTAAAAAATAAAACCGGAGGTTGAAACCATGAGTTACTTTCAATTTGCAATGACCGATAACTTAAAACGCGTACTCGATATCGCCCGCGAAACGGCGGCGACGCTCAATTCTCCCGAGATAGGCACCGAGCACCTGCTGTTCGGCATTCTGTCGGCAGGCGGGAGCCTCGCCTCTAAATTGCTGAACGACGCGGGCGTTAAGGCCGACGATTTGGACGAGGTGTTGGGCAACCAAACCGCGTTCGTCGGCTTCAACGGCTCGATCGACTTTTCGCCGCGCGTCAAGCGCATTCTGTTCAACGCCAAGGAGCTTGCCGCGCAAGGGGGCCTGAACTACTGCGCCGCCGAGCACGTACTGCTCGCTATGTGCGAATCGGGCGACGGCGTGGCGTACCAATATTTGGCGGGCCGCACCGACGTGGAAAAGCTGACCGACAAATTGGAGGAATCCCTGGAGAACGACGCGCCGAACCGTCCCGCCGCCGCCAATTCCGCCCCGTCCGGCATGGATTTCAGGCAATTCGGCCAAAAGCCGCAACGGCAGGGACAAACGGGCAAAAGCGCGTTGCCGCCGATTTTAAAGGACACGGGGATCGACCTCACGCAAAAGGCGCGCGACCATAAAATCGATCCGATCATCGGCCGCCGCGAGGAAATCGAGCGGATCGTGCAAATCCTGTGCCGCAAGACCAAAAACAACCCCGTTTTAATCGGCGAGCCGGGCGTGGGAAAGTCCGCCGTCGTCGAGGGCCTCGCGCAGGCGATCGTGGATCAAAACGTCCCCGAACTGCTCAAAGATAAAATCATCTTCACGTTGGATATCGGCAGCCTGATGGCGGGCACCAAATACCGCGGTTCCCTCGAAGAAAAATTGAAAGATATCATCGAGACGATCTCGCGCGCGGGCAATATCATCGTCTTTATCGACGAGTTGCACACGCTTGCGAGCGCGGGGCACGAAAAAGGCGAGGTTTCCCCCGCCGATATGCTGAAGCCGTATTTGGCGCGCGGCGAGCTGCAAACGATCGGCGCGACAACCACCGACGAATACCGCAAATTCATCGAAAAGGACAAGGCCTTAGAGCGCCGCTTTCAGCCGATCATCGTCAATCCCCCGTCCGTCGAGGAAACGATCGAGATCATCAAGGGCATCCGCGACAACTACGAGGCCTTCCACAAGGTCAAAATCACCGACGAGGCGATCGAGGCCGCCGTGAAATTGTCTGACCGCTATATCATGGACCGTTACCTGCCCGACAAGGCGATCGACCTTGTGGACGAGGCGGCCAGCCGCTTAAAGGTCAATTCCAACACCGCGCCGCCCGACATTAAGGGCAAGGAAACCGAATTGCAAAAATTAGAGAACGAAAAGGCCGAAGCCCTGCGCTTGCAGGATTACGAAAAGGCGGGCAAAATCCGCGATAAAATCAACGCGCTGACCGCCGAGATCGGCACGGTCAAAAAGAAGTGGGAGGAAGACCGCAAAACGATGAAGGCGGCGATTGACCCGGAGGATATCGCGGCGATCGTATCCAAATGGACTTCGATTCCCGTCACGCGGATCAACGAGACCGAAAAGGAACGCCTGCTGAAATTAGAGGATATCTTACGGCGGCGCGTGATCGGACAGGACGAGGCGATCGGCAACGTCGCCCGCGCTATGCGTCGCGCCCGCGCCGGCTTGAAAGACCCCAAACGCCCGATCGGCAGCTTCATTTTCCTCGGCCCCACCGGCGTGGGCAAAACCGAGCTGACCAAGGCCCTCGCCGAGGCGATGTTCGACGACGAAAACCTAATTATCCGTTTGGATATGTCCGAATACATGGAGGCGCACAGCGTGTCTAAAATGATCGGCTCGCCGCCCGGCTACGTCGGGTTCGACGAGGGCGGTCAATTAACCGAGCAGGTGCGCCGCAAACCCTATTCGGTCGTGCTGTTCGACGAAATCGAAAAGGCGCATCCCGACGTGTTCAACATGCTTTTACAGATTTTAGACGAGGGCCGCCTGACCGACGCGCAGGGACGCGTCGTGAACTTCAAGAACTCGATCGTCATCATGACCAGCAACGTGGGCGTGTCCGAATTAAAAACCACGATCAAAAATTTGGGCTTCCGTTCCGATGACGGCGAGAAGAAAAACGAAGGCGTCAAGGATGTTTTGACGGAAGCCTTGAAACGCCGTTTTAAGCCCGAATTTTTGAACCGCGTGGACGTGATAACAATCTTTAATCCCCTTGCCAAGGCCGACATCGAAAAGATCGCGCGCCTCATGTTGAAAAAGGTCGAGGAAAAATTGAAGGACAAGGAAATCGCCGTGCGCTTCACAGAGGCGGCGGTGTCCCGCGTGGCCGAGACGGGCTACGACGCCGAATACGGCGCGCGCCCCCTGCGCCGCGTGATCGAGCAAAAAATCGAGGATCCGCTGGCTGAAAAGCTATTAGCGGGCGCGTTCACAGGCGGAGACACGTTAGTTTGCGACACGGACGGGAAAGGGGAATTCGTATTTCGGAAAGAGTGATCCGGCTTTCTTTTCAGCGTGAAAAGAAAGCCTTGCAAAGAAAAGCGCGGGGGGGGGGAGGTTGCGATTCCTCCCCCCCCCTTATCTCCCCTCTAAACGCTTTTAATCGGGATAATCTTCTGATTCTATTATACCATACCTTGTCAAGAAGGAATGATCATTACAATAATATACACAGAATCCCGCCCTTGCCCTCGTTCACGATCCGCGACAGCGTCTTTCTCATCTTCTTTTGCGCTATGGGCGGCATGTTGTGTAGTTTGCCCGATAGGTTCTCTTTGACCAAATTATGCAGGGATTTACCGAACATATTTGTCTCCCAAATCCCTTTCGGGTCGTTCTCAAATTCCGCGAGCAGGTATTTGACCAAATCCTCGCTCTGCTGCTCGGTGCCCACGATCGGATTGACCTCGGTTTCGATATCCACGCGCATAATGTGCAGGGACGGCGCGGAGGCTTTTAAACGCACGCCGAAGCGGTTGCCCTGCTTGACGATTTCAGGCTCCTCCAAGCTCATGTCGTCCATCGCGGGCGTCACGACCCCGTAGCCCGTTTCGCGCACCTCGTCCAGCGCGCCCTTGATCTTGTCGTACTCGGCTTTGGCGTGCGTCGCCTTGCGGATATAATCCATCAAGCCAAACTCGTCGGCGATCGCCTCTCCGCACACCTCGCCCAGCATCCGATAAAATAAGCCCTCCTGCGGTTCGACGCGGAAAACCAGCTGACCCTCACCCAAATTGACCTCTTTGATCTTGCCCGCTTTCACGTCCTCGTTCTCTGCAAAGAATTTTTCGGCGGACTCGTAATCGCGCATTTTATCCGCGTTCTCGCCCAATTTCCGCGCGCGATCGAGCAGCTCCGCGACGATTTGATGGTCGGCGGGCAACGTCTGCATCCACTTCGGCAGTTCGATTTCGACAAGGCGCAACGGAAACTCCATCAACAGTTTCCCCAAAACGGCGTCCACTTCCTCCCTGTCCATGTTCAGCACGTCCAGCGGAACCGCGGGCACGCCGTATTTTTCCCGCAAAGCCTCGGCCAGCTTCGCCGTTTCGGGCGCGTCGGGCTTTGTCGTGTTTAAAATCGTGATAAAGGGCTTGCCGAGTTCCTTCAATTCCTTGATCACGCGTTCCTCGGCGACGATATAATGCTCGCGCGGGATATCGGTGTTGATCGAGCCGTCGCTCGTGACGACCACGCCCACGGTCGAGTGATCGGCGATGACCTTTTTTGTGCCGATTTCGGCGGCCTGCTCGAACGGCATTTCGTCCTCCGACCACGGCGTTTTAACGAGCCGCGGCCGTCCGTCCTCCTTGTGTCCTCTCGCGCCCTCGATCATGTAGCCCACGCAGTCGCACAAGCGTACCTTGATCTCGGCGTGTTCCCCCACCTTGACGCGGGCGGCCTCGGCGGGTATGAATTTAGGCTGCGTGGTCATGACAGTTTTGCCCGCCGCGCTCTGCGGCAATTCGTCCACCGTCCTTTCACGCAGGTGCGCCGCCGTTATATTGGGCAAAACCAACGCCTGCATAAAGCGCGTGATAAACGTGGATTTCCCCGACCGCACCGGCCCGACCACGCCCAAATAAATGTCGCCGTCCGTCCGTTCCGCGATATCCCCGTACAAATCGAATTCCATTTTGATTTCCTCCACGATATTATTATGAGGAAACTTCCGCCGATATGCGAAACGGCGACGGAAACGGACAAGGCCCGCGCGCTTGTCAAAAACTTTTGCAAATTAAATATAATGAATAAAAACAACTCACAAGCCGCAAACTAACTCCAAATTATTTTTAACGGCAAAGATACGAGCGAGACAAGGAAACCGGGAATTTTCGAGGAGAGTATAGTCAGACCTACATGATCCGGGAAAACTCGATGTTTTACACAGTATCGCGACATGTATGCGCCGTCAAAACGGAGGTTAAATTATGTATATCCCCTATGTATCCTACGCCCTGCTCGGCCTGCTTGCGATTTTAATCGTCGTCGGCGTGCTGTCTACCGTTTTAAGCGCGATGCGCATGCCCAAATGGGCGGCGATCCTGTTTGTACTCGCCGTGTTGGGCGGCTCGATCGCCCCCGCGATTTGGATCGGACAATCCTTCGCGTTCAGCATCGGCGGTTGGTTGGTGCCCTTCATTTTCGCCGTCGTTTTGCTGTTCGCAGCGGGCTTTAACCGCGAAATGGCCAACATGTGGTTGGCTTCATTCATCACCGGCGCGGCCGTGTTCACCCTACGTTACTTTATCCCGATCCAAACCATGGCCCTGCAAATCGTGGCCGCCGCGTTGATCGGCCTGATCGCGGGCGCGCTCAGCTACCTGATCGGCCGTTCGCGGCGCGGCGCGTTCGTGTCGGCGGTCTACGGCGTCACGTTCGGCGAATTGGCGGTCTTTATCGTCAACCTGATTATGGGCCGCGCCCCCGTGCTCGCCCTCGGCGTCGGCGGTATGTTGGACGCGATCGTCATCGCGTCGCTTGCCGCCGTCCTTTTGGCCCACTTCATGGGCGAACTCAACGAAAGCAACGCCGCGGCAAAAAAAGCCCAAACGTACAAACCGGCTGCGGATATGGAAGCGGGCGAGGATTTCGGGAGCAAAGGGCGGAAAAAATAGTTGAAAAATGAAAGTTGAAAAGTAAAAACTTCGGGTCGCTTCGCTCTGATGCCAAAACGGCTGCCGTTTTGAGCCGTGTGTCATTCTGTTTGATGTGACGAATCCGACCGGAATTTTCAGTTTTCACTTTTCAGTTTTCAGTTAAAGACTTGCCGTTCGTCAATCGGGAAAGATACGCTCCAACTGAAACGCCCTGCCGTTCAAATACGCCAAACAGCTCTCTTTGGGAAAACGGAATTGAACCTTATAGGACAGCAACCGCTGAAACTTGGCGCGGTATTTCCGGTTGATCCCGTTGTCGCCGTACTTGCCGTCGCCGATCAGGGGATGCCCGATATGCGCGAACTGCGCCCGAATTTGATGGGTGCGCCCCGTGACCAGCTCGGCCTCGATCAGCGAGGTACCGCCGCTTTCCTTTAAAACCCTGTATTTTGTGACGATCTTTTTATAACCGAACTTAGGTTGCGCCGCGATATACACCATGGCCTTTTTGGAGTCTTTGAACAAAAAGGCCGTCAAAACCCCTTCCTTTTTATACATCGTCCCCGCGACCTCCGCCGTGTAAAACTTCCGCACGGCGGAGGCTTCGTTGTTCGGATCGAACGCCGCGATCAGCTCGTTTTCCGCGCTTTCGTTCTTGGCAAAAATGATCAATCCAGCCGTGTTGCGGTCGAGGCGGTGCGCGGCGCGCAGATCCGCGCCGGCTTCGCGGCGGGCCAGTGTCAAGAAATCCTCCTCCCCGCTCTCGGAAACGACCTCGATCTCGCGGGGCTTGTCCGCGATCAGAATGTTTGTATCTTCATAAAGTATTTTCATAGCAATTCACAATTTAGTGGTCAGCGGTCAGTTTAAAAGGTGGCGCTTTTTCACTTCGTTCAGACGCAAAGGCGTAAAACAGCTATGCATTCCCGACCGAAATTATCGTTTGTCGTTAATCATTTTTCCGCAACCGCCACAACCGCCGCACGATTGACAATCCGACCTTACGCGTTTATAAGGGGGGTGCAGGGGGGAATACTCGCAAGTTCTCCCCTCCTTTTCTTTGGTTCTTTCTTTATCATAAAGAAAGAACGACTTTACTTTTTGGTTCTTTCTTTTAGTATAAAAGAAAGAACGGCTAATTCTCTTTGTCGCTTTTCGAGGGTTGAAAAGCGCCCTTTTCTTTCTCGGCACAAACAGCGCCACGCCGATGATCACGCAGGCAACGGCAATCAAAGAAAACCATGCGCCTACCGCAACAAGCTTCCCTATCCAGTATACCACAAAAGACACCGAATAGGCAACTCCCGTGGAAAGGCCGACCGAAAACCACATCCATTTGCGCCCAAGTTCCTGCTTGATTGCCCCCGCCGCCGAAACGCACGGCGCATACAACAGCACGAACGCGCAGAACGATAGCGCGGATAATTTGTTCCCGCCGAAAACCGCCGCCAAGCCCCCGCTTCCCGATAGGCTTTCCAGCGTAGAAACCACGGTTTCCTTGGCGACAAAGCCCGACAAAAGAGCCGTAGCTGCCTGCCAGCTCCCGAAGCCCAGCGGTTTAAACAACCACGCGAGCCACATCCCGACCCATTCGGTCATGCTTTTTGCGTTCAAATTTTCGGGCACGAACCGAAACGCGAAGGAAAAGTTGGACAGAATCCAAACGATCACCGACAAACCGAAAACGACCGTCGCCACGCGCGACAAAAACAATCGGACATTCTTCCAAATGATCCGTCCCACGCGCCCCGCCGTCGGCAAGCGGTAGGGCGGCATCTCCATGATGAACGCGGGCTCCGGACTTTTCAGGGCGGGAACCTTTTCCAAAAGCAAACTCAAAGCCAGCGCGACCGCCGCGCCTAACGCGTACAGACCGAAAATCAACAGCCACTGATCAACAAAGAACGCTGCCGCGACCACCGAATACACCGGTAAACGCGCACTGCACGACATAAACGGCGTCAAGAGTACGGTTTTTTTTCGCTGCGCCTCACTTTCCAGCCCCCGCGCGGTCAATACCGCCGTCGTGGTGCAACCGAAGCCCATCAACAAGGTGAACGCGCTCCGGCCCGACAAGCCTGCTTTGCGGAACAGCCCGTCGGTCATAAAGGCGACGCGCGCCAAGTATCCGGTGTCCTCCAAAAACGCGAGAAACAGAAACAACAAAGTGATCTGCGGCAAAAAGGTGAATACCGTGCCCGCGCCGCCCACGATCCCGTCCGAAACCAGCGCGGCCAGCCACGCGGGCGCATTCCACCGGTTTAAAAGCCCGTCCAAACCGCCGCCGAGCAGATCGATCAGCAGTTTCATGCCCGCCGTCATATATTTGCCGATCAAGCCGAACGTCCAATAGAACACGACGGCTAAAATCCCCAAAAAGAGCGGTAACGCCAGGTATTTATTGAGCAGGATTTTATCGAGACGCGAATAGCCGTGCGGCAAAACGGATTCACTCCTGACCGCGCGCGCTATAACGCGGTCGATATAGTCGTACCGATTTTTTTCAATATTGTTTTTATCGGAAATATCGTATCTCCGAAATCTTTCCGCGGTTTTATCCTTATTCAATGCACAATTCACAATGCACAATGCACAATTACGGTTTTTCCCTTTTGTCGAGGGGGATTCTTCACTCACGGAAGAATGACAGACTGCGCCTACGATCTTATCCTCCGACTGACCGCTACCCTTTACTTGTACGTTGTTCCTTGTGCGTTGTGAAATGCACGCGTCCGCCAATTCGTTTAAATTCCGGCCGTACTTCG
Source organism: Clostridia bacterium (assembly GCA_026001225.1). GTDB lineage: Bacteria > Bacillota > Clostridia > Christensenellales > DUVY01 > BNZQ01. Next base: position 14,939 of record BNZQ01000024.1, on the reverse strand, counting down.
CACTGATCGGCACGACCGTCGTTTCCAGCTCGCGGGCCAAATAACCGTAATCGATCGTCCGCTTTTGCAAACGCAGCTCGTCCGTCATGTTGATCGCAAGTACGGCGGGAATCCCCCGCTCCTTTAATTGCAAAAACAGATATAAATTTCGAGCTAAATTGTTGACCTCGCATACGCAGACGATCGCGCCGTCCCGTTTTAAAATCGCGTCGCGGCTGACTTCCTCCTCGGGCGCGGCGGCGTTCAGGCTGTACAAGCCGGGCAAATCGGTCAAAGTCAATTCCTCGCCGTTATACCGAAATTTCGCGCGCGCGGCCTTGACGGTCACGCCGTGCCAGTTGCCGATATGCTCGAAGCTTTTCGTCAGGCGGTTATATAACGTCGTTTTGCCGACGTTGGGATTGCCGACCAAATAGAGTTTCACGGCATTATTCTATGTGCCGCGCCGAAATTTGAGAAGTTTCGACGAGTTTGAAAACCTTTAATAAATCGCAGGCATTTTGCCGCAAGGCGAGCATATACCCGCGCAACCCCAAAAGCACGGTGCCGCCGAACGGAGCAACGTTGAAAACGGTCAATTCGGTTTTAGGCGTAAAGCCGAGATCGAGCAGCCGTTGCCGCCCGTTTCCTGCGCCGGAAACGGATTCGACGACGTAACGCTCGCCCGCTTTGAGAGCCGAAATGTCCACGGTCTTATTCTATGCCGCAAAGTGAAAAGTAAAAACTGAAAAGTAAAAATTATGGATCTGTCGAAGAATCAGTTTTTATTGTGCTATATGTTCTTTACCTGCCGACAAAGCCGTTTTTACGGATATTCGACCGAAATTTTCAGTTTTCAGTTTTCATCTTTCAGTTAAAACGCTTTGCCCCGCCGCCAAATACGCTATTCTGTCGCCCATAAAGACCTTCAATTTTTCATAGGCCGCAAAGCCCGTGCAATGACAGGCATAAAACCTCGTATCGTACCGCGAAAGCCGGTCGGCAAGGCTTCGTAAATAATCGTCGGATTCGATCGCGCCCGAAGGATTGTACGTATGAAAACCAGCGACACAAAGCGCGGGGGCCTTTCCCAAAACGCAGGCGGCGGATTCCAAAATATTGACGATCCCGCGGTGCGAACACGGCGCGAATAAAACGGTTTCGGACGCCGATTCCCCCGGGGCCTTTCCGTCCTCCGTGACCAGAACGCTCTGTTCGTGAGCAAAGTCATCGGGGACAAGCTTCCCGCCTTTCTCGGCCCAAAGCGCGCCGTTAAACGAGGGCCACAAATCTTTCCCCTCCGGCGCGAGCAAAAATCGGATACGGCCGTTGATTTGTTCGGCGTCCGCAACAACGCGGGGATCGACGGCCAAAGAGGGGTCTAACCCTATATAGGCGGGCGGCTCTTGGGCGCGGGAGTAGAACCTGCCGAACGCCGCGCTGCGGATATAAACCTTGGCCGTTCGGTTGCGCTCGAAAAATGCGGCCAGGCCGCCGCCGTGGTCGCCGTGTCCGTGCGACACAATCACGGCGGTGACCGCCGATAAATCCGCGTTCAGGCGGTCGGCGTTGCGTACCGTTTGCGGGCCGCCGCCCGCGTCGATCAAAAGCCGGTCGGAGCCGGATTCGACATACAGGCTCGCTCCGTGCGCCGCCTCGAACTCCGGCGCGCAAGCGACATTGTCCGATAAGGATATGATTTTCATAGCTTGTCCTTTTTGTTAATTCTTGTTCATGTCAGCGGCGTCCCCCGCCGATATTGTCTATCCCCGAAAATCGGGGTTTCCCTGATTTTCGGCCCTTAATGAAACCCGCGTATGAGCGCGACTGCGGCCCGCTTTGGCGGGCGTGGGAGCGGATACCGTAATTAGATTCCGACCGATTAGAAGTCCGACCGATTTTTGTGAGAACAAAAATCGCGTTTGGTCGGAGCGCACAAAGTGCGCAAAGAGGGGCATACGGGAAGGCACGAACGAATCGACGCCATACGGCTTTCTTGACCGGCCAAGAAGTGAACGAAGTCCCCCCGTATACTATCTTCTGCCCCCGCCGCGAAATCCGCCGCCGCCCCGAAAGCCTCCGCCGTAAAAACCGCCGCGCCCGCGCCCCCGCCGCCGTAAAAGATCGGCCATGGGTATGCGGGATAGTAATACGGGTATCCGTCGTCATAATAGCCGTCGCCGTAATAGCCCCATAGGTTGTTCAGTATCAACCAGCGCGCCAGCTCGTCGATCGGCCGCTCGTTGTGCCACGCGGGCGGCGGATCGCGCAGGAAATTGCTTTTGCTCACCACATATTTGGTCATCCTGCCGAGGGCGTCCTCGCCGAACGGTTCTTCGCCGTACAACCGAACCGCTTCCGCCGCATAAGGCTCCATTCGCTTGTAAATATCGGGATAATACGCCCCGATGTCCTTGTGTTCCTCCATGCTTTCACTCCCGTTTTTCATCTATCGTTGCCGCGCGGTTTGCTTTTGGCACAGCCGCCCGGCAAAAATGTTATATATCGCAGTATATGCGGCAAGAGAAAACGAAAGTGCATTGTTTTCTACCTTTTATTTTTTACCTTTTACTTTAAAGAACCGCAGCCGCAAAGCGTTCAACAGCACGGAAACCGAGCTTAACGACATAGCGGCCGCCGCGAAGATCGGATTCAGCAAAAGCCCCGCGCCCAGCGCGTACAAAAGCCCCGCCGCGATCGGTATGCCCGCCGTGTTGTAGCCGAACGCCCAAAAGAGGTTCTGTTTTATATTGCGGATCGTCCTGCGGCTCAACAGGATCGCCGTCGGCACGTCGTTCAGATCGCTCCTCATCAGCACGATATCCGCCGATTCCATCGCAACGTCGGTGCCGGAGCCGATCGCGATACCGATATCGGCCTGCGCCAAGGCGGGCGCGTCGTTGATCCCGTCGCCCACCATCGCGACCTTTTTGCCCTCCGCCTGCAATTTCTTGATCTCGTTCGCTTTGTCCTCCGGCAACACCTCGGACAGCACGCGCGTAATGCCGACCTGTTTCGCGATCGCTTCGGCGGTGCGGCGGTTGTCGCCCGTGAGCATCGCCGTTTCGACGCCCATTCCTTGCAGGGCGCGGATCGCCTCCGCGCTGCTCGGCTTTACCACGTCCGCGACGGCGACGAGTCCCGCCGATTCGCCGTTGACCGCAATATACATCGACGTCTTTCCCTCTCCCGCCAAAGCGTCCGCCCGTTCGCTGAAACCGTCGACGGCAATGCCCCGGCTGTCCATCAGTTTCTTGTTGCCGATCAAAACCTTTTCGCCTCCGACTGTGACCGAAATGCCGAAGCCCGTGATCGCCTCGAAATCCCCGATCGGTAAAAACGACAGACTTTCCCGTTCGGCGGCGCGGACGATCGCTTCCCCTAACGGATGCTCCGATCCTTTCTCGGCGGACGCCGCGATTTGCAGCAACCGCATTTTGCGCTCCCCATCCGCGCTTTCCCGACGGGCGCCCCCGCCGAAAACAGCCCGCGGAATAACGTCCGTAACCTCCGGCTTGCCCGCGGTGATCGTGCCGGTCTTGTCGAATACGACCGTTCTGACCTTGTGCGTCGTTTCGAGCGCCTCGCCGCCCTTGATCAAAATGCCGTATTTCGCGCCTACGCCCGTGCCGACCATGATCGCCGTCGGCGTGGCAAGCCCTAACGCGCAGGGACACGCGATGACCAGCACGCAAACGAAAACGGTCAGCGAAAACGACAATTTCCCGCCCGGCAAATCCCCGCCGAAAATCATCCATAACCCGAAAGCCGCAACCGCGATCCCGAACACGATCGGCACGAACCGGCCCGCCACCGCATCGGCGATTTTGGCGATCGGCGCCTTCGAGCCTTGCGCGTCCTCCACCAGCTTGATGATTTGGGCGAGCGCGGTATCCGCGCCGACCTTTTCCGCCCGAAAGCGGATCAAGCCGTTTTTATTGAGACTCGCGGCGAACACCTTGTCGCCCGCCTTCTTGTCCACGGGAATGCTTTCGCCGGTCAGCATCGATTCGTCGATCGCGGTCGCGCCCTCCGTCACGACGCCGTCTACGGGTATCTTTTCACCCGGCCGAACGATCAGCACGTCGCCGACCCGTACATCCCCGATCGGGATTTCGGCCTCGCGGTCCTCCCGAATCACCGTCGCCGTCTTGGGCGCAAGCCCCATTAACCGTTTGATCGCCTCGCCCGTTTTGCCTTTCGACACGGCTTCCAACGTTTTGCCCAGCAGGATCAGCGTGATGACGACGCCCGCCGTTTCGAAATATAAATTTTCCACCGCTTCATGCGCCGCCGTCATGCCGACTTCGGTCATCATATCGGCGGCGGCAATCCGTATCAGGGAATACACGCTGTACACGAAAGCCGCCGTCGTGCCGATTGCGATCAAGGAATCCATGTTCGGGCTTCGTTTCCAAATCGCCTTGTATCCCACGGCATAAAAACGGTAGCCGACCGCAACGATCGGCGCGGTCAAACACAATTGAACAATCGCGTAGGCCAACGGATGTTTCATCGGCTCCATGAAGTCGGGGACGGGCACGTTCCACCAGGACAGCATCGGCCCCATAGCGAAGTATAACAGAGGAATCGAAAACGCCGCCGCGACCGCGAATTTGATCCATAGGACGCGAATTTCCCGCCGTTTTCCGATCCTGTCCCCGTCCGCGCCTTTTTCGTCCCGCTCTAAAATCAATTCATAGCCCGCGCCGGCGATTGCCCTTTGAATGCTTTCCGGCGCGGCGATATGTTCATCGAACGATACGGTCAGCTTTTCGGTCGCGAAGTTGACCGACGCCGATTGAACGCCGTCCGTTTTCACCGCCGCTTTTTCCACTCTCGCGGCGCACGCGGCGCACGACATGCCGTTTATTTTATATGTTTTTTCCATTTCTTTTTTTGTGCGATTTGATTTTTTTGTTTTTATTTTTTGCGAGAGAAAACTTTTTGGAAAAAATTTCCTCTCGCGCTCTCTTTCAAAAACTCCAATTTTTGAAATATCCGATACCTGTTCCCTACTCCCTACTCCCTGTTGCTTTTTACCTGTTAAGTGACCGTAACCGTACACACGGGATTCCCGTGCGAGCAGGTGACCGAATAAGTTCCCGCGCTTGGGGGCGTAAAGGTGACCTTGACGGACGAGCCGGAGCGGACGCTTTTAAAGCCCGACCAAAGCGAGCTTTGCACGCCGTCCATACAGCCCAAATTGCCCGATCCGCCCTTGATCGTCCACGTGACGGGCGTGCCCGCCTTTACCCGAATGCCGCCGCTGATACCCCGCGAAGTCATCGTGGAACTGACCGTCTGCCTGCCGCCCGACACGGCGGCCGTCGAGCCCCTGCTCGACAAGACGACGATCAGCACGATCGCCGCGACGACGACGATCGCTATGCCGCCGATCAGCAGATACCGCTTGCGCCGCACGGCCAGTTCCGCCGCCCGTTGCGCGGCCATGCGTTCCTCTAAACTTTTTCTGCGCGCGAGATTTTCCTGCACTTTCTTGTTTTTGGGATTTGCCATTATCCGACACCCTTTACCTTTTTACTTATTACCTGTTACCTGCCACCTGTTAAGCGACGACGATAATATTGCCCTTGATCATCCCCATCCAACAGCTGTACGACACCGTACCGGCCGCGTCGGGCGTAAACTCGATCACATTGTCCCCGACGGCCAGCGTTTTGGAAATCCCGTACTTGCCGATCCGCAGCTCGCCGTTGCAGCCGTTCAGATTGCCCGCCTCCGCTTTGATCGTCAAAACGACGGGAATCCCTTTCTTCACCTTGACCGAGGAATAACTTCGGCTTTTTAAGTCGAACGAAACCGTTTGAAAGCCGTTGTCCGGCTCGATGACCGACTCGACAACCGGTCCCGTGCCGCCTAAAAATTGCGGCAGGCCGATCCCCGACAGAGCCGCGCCGTTGGTAAACATAAACATACCCATCACGACGACCAAGGCCGCGCTGACCGCCATGACCTTTTTCGCGAATTTTTTGGTTAAAATCGAACTCAAAGCCCCCACCGCGAACATCAGCGGCACGGTGCCGAGCGCGAACAGCAGCATGGACAGCGCGCCGATAAACGGGCTGCCCGTGGACAAGGCATAAATCTGCATGGTTTGCAACGGGCCGCAAGGCATCAGGCCGTTCAGCAGGCCGACGATCAACGGAGATTTGCTCCTTGCCTTTTGCGCGTTGATTCGTTTCGCGAGGAATTTGGGCATACGCGGCGTGATATACCGCAAAAAGGGAAACAATCCCAGCATGTTCAAGCCCATGATCATCATGAGTATACCCGCGGCGATGGAAACGATCCCGCGCCCCACGTCGGATATCGTCAACACCGAACCGACCGCGCCGACGATAAAGCCCACGACGGTATAAGAAATGACGCGGCCCGCATTGTAAAGAAAACTTGAACGGAACGTTTTTAAATCGATTTTTCGATGGCTTTTTCCGGCGGATTCTTGCGTCTCCTCCGAGGCCTTTCCCTCGGCGGTTTCGGTTGCCGCGCTTTCCTTTTTCGCGCATTGCGATATATTGATACCGCCGCACATAGCGACGCAATGGACGCTCGTCAAGAGGCCGATCACAAACAGCATGATCAGCTGCGTGCCGTTGGCTCCCGCCGCGGCCGTCGGAAAGAAGTTCAGCAGATTGAACACGCCGAATTGATTTAAAAGAAAGAACGCGCCGAACAGGATCAGCAAAACGCCCAATAAATTTAAAACCGCATCCTTCGGTTTCGCTTTCTTTTCCTTTGCGGCTTCGTCGTCGGCCCGCGGCGTATAGCCCAATTCCCCGATCGTTTCCCGAATCTTTTCGAACGGCACGGTATCCTCGTCGTAGGCGACGAGCGCGGAGCCCTCGTTGTATTTCGCTTTGACCTCCAACACGCCGGACACGGCGGACAACCCTTCCTCGATCCTGCTTTCGCAATGGGCGCAGGTCATGCCGTCGATATGCAGTTTTACGATTTTTTCTTTCATATTGTATCGAGTGTAGCCCCCCCTACATGACCGAGGCGGCAAATCAACTGTTGAGCGAATCCGGCGACGCCCGTTCGTTCAAAACCGAATCGACAATTCCTTGTATCGTATCCGCCCCCGCCTCGCCGCAATGCACGGCGCAAGAAAAGGCATCCGTACCGCCCGTATACCCGCTTTCCGCGCACGTTTGAATCAGTTTCGTCAAAACAATATCCAACGGCTGTTTTTTATACGTTATTTTTTTCAAAACGGCATTCCCCGCGTCGCTGTCCGCCGCGATATCGATCACCTTTAAATCCTTGTTCAAGCCGATCTCATACCTCGCGTTCGCCTGCACGTCCACCGTCGCATATACGGTTTTATTAAAAGACGTCGCGGGCAAAACGCCGAAAACAAAAATCAAAACCAACGCGGCCGCCGCCGCAACCGGCAAAAGCCTTGTCCAAAGCGGCTTTTTCCGCACCGGCACGGCAGCGCCGCGGGGCTCGGCGCACGACGCGCCGACCTCGGCTTCGCGGTAAAGCGACAAATCCGCCCGCTTGACCGCGTCCAAGCAATCGGGCGCGACTGCCCGTTCCGCCTCCGCGCGAAGCATTCTTTTAATATCTTTGGATTTCATTTTTACACAAGCGATATTGATCGCTCCGTATATATAATCATCGGGAAGGCCGTTTTGTTGGCGAACGGTAAAAAAATTTTAAAAACCCTATTCCTCTTCCATGAACCTTTTCATTTTCTTGATCGCCCGATGATAGATCCATTGCACCGTCCCCATCGGCCTGCCCGTGATCCGCGCAAGCTCGCGGTATTTGTATCCCCCGACCGCGAACAAGGTCACAATCTCCCGTTCTTCTGCGGAAAGCCGCCCCAAAGCGTCGTTCAACGCGATATTTTCCGCCCAAAGCCTCTCGTCCGACTCCCCCGCGCCGCCGTCAAAATCCTCCGATCCGACGTTTCTTTTACCCGCGCGATATTCCCGATAGCTTAAATTCCGCGCGATCGTGAGAATCCACGCCGCGGCGTTGGTATTTTCCCTGTACTGCCCGATATTCGCCGCGAGCTTTAAAAAGGTTTCCTGCATAACGTCCTTCGCCCGCTCGGTTCCGCGCAAAATCGAATACGCCGACAGATAAACGCCCTTGGACATGATACCGTATATCCCGTCCAGCGCGTTCAAATCGCCTCCTTGCAAGTCCCGCATATATTGTTCCAATAATTTCCGATCCATTCGCGCGGCTTTTATTATAATCCCGTTTCGGTTGAAAAGTCAACCTTTAGAGGGAACAAGGGAAGAGGGACAAGGGAAAAGTAAAGAATAGTGGTCAGTGGTCAGTTACAGGACAATAACAATGCACAATTATAAGGATAAGACCGATACTTGTCACTTTTCACCTGTCACTTGTCTTGAACAAACGTAATTGGAGGTTACGAGTTATCCATATGAATAATCGTAGCAACGTAGTCATTCAGAGGGACGCTGTAGTAGGGGCCGACAGCGTGCGTCGGCCCGCTGTGTCATCTCGACCGGAGCGAATGAAATGACAATTATCACCCTTTATCGCTTCCGAACGGAAGATTTTGACGAACGGGCAAAAAATGTGTTGAAATTTGGCGAAAGTGTGATATACTAAATATATAAACAGTGGATAAATGTAAGTAGCATTTAGCATTGAATAAACTTTTTGGATAGAGGGCGCGCCCTCTATCCAATTCCCCCGACCATGGTCGGGGGAATTGAAAAGAAAATAGTTCAGCGCGAAAGAAAGCATTTTTCACGGGAAGTGCAGAAAACGGAGAAAACCGTATGAGAACGAAAATGAAAAGATTGAATCGGATTAAAACGTGGATTTGCGGCATGATTTTCGCCGTACTTCTATTGACGGGATTGCAACTGTTCGGCGGGTCGGACTTGTTCCCCGATCTTTTCCGCGGGGAACAAAAAACCGCGCGGGCATATACGGCGTGGGCGAGCGGCAGCGGGACGGCGACCGACCCGTGGGTCATCACTACGGCGGATCACCTGAACGCCTTGGCGCGCAACGTGTACGAGAACGCGGACACCACCGCGAACAATTCCGCGAACGGCTACGCGGGGAAATATTTCGCTTTGGGCGCGGATTTGGATTTAAGCGCGTACGGCACGGGGACGAACGGCACGACGTCTTGGACATACAACGGTTCGGGCGCAAAGTGGGGAACGGGTTGGCTGCCGATCGGAACAAGCACGAGAGCGTTTCAAGGTGATTTCGACGGCCGGGGGCATGTGATCACCAATCTGTATATGAACCGTACATATTTGGCCACGCAGGAGATCGCCGGATTATTCGGGGGCATAGCCGGCAATTGTAAAATCAGAAACATAGGGATAGCGTCGGGAGAAGTGCGTTCGGCCAGTCACTTGACAGGCGCGTTGATTGGCGGAGTTCGCACCAATATTGCGAACATATCTGTGGAGATTGAGAATTGTTGGAATGCCGCCAACATAGTTTCGGCTTGGAATCGCAGCAACACGCTTGGCAATTGGGTAGGCGGCATAGTGGGTATTTTCATGGTGTATAAGCCAACGGATTCAATGATAATCACGGGTTGCTACAATACGGGGGATATAACGGTTGTCACAGAAAACATAGGGCGTGATGGGTATGTTCTTGGCGGTATAACGGGAGGGTCATATAGCACAATTGCCGTCTCCCCCAATCTCAACCTTACGATTACCGATTGTTACAATACGGGCGACGTGACTTTTAACGCCGATAACGAGTTGTGCTTGGGCGGTATCGCAAGTTTTCTTTATCAAAATACACAGATTACCGATTGTTACAATACGGGGAATCTGACGGCAACAAACAATACCGAATTATATGCCGGCGGTATTTTCTGTGATATGGACTCCGGCTCAACCGTAGACGTAAAGAATTGCTACAATACGGGAATTGTGTCGGGGGGGACAACTCCTGACAACTTGGGCGGGCTTACCATCGCAATCGACGCCACCGTCACCGACAGTTTTTACCTTGACGCCGCCGCGCCGCTGCCGGCGGACGCCACGCGTTTAACGGCGGGGCAAATGCTGACGGACGGGAACGCGGATAACACGGGTACGGGCGTGGGAACGGGCGCAATGTCGGCGTTGTTCAACAGCGTCAACAGCCTCGGCAATGCCGCGTGGTACAAGAATACCAACACTGCGGCGGACAATTATTATCCCGAACTGACGTATTTCAAGGATTTTACCGCTCCGGCCCGAACCGGATATCCCGCCTTTGCCGCCGCTTTCGAGACGACGGTCAAGGCGGCTTCCTTGCAAAGCGTAACGACGGAAAAACTGCGCGATCCGTTTGTGACGATCCCGACGGCGTTTGTGAACAACGCGGTGGATTGGACATACGCGCCCCCGCCGACGGCGGCCAAAACGGCGGCCTATGAACCGTCGGCGTTTTTGGTTGCGAACGGCCTTGTATACACGGGAACGTTGGCGGACGGCGTGACGGCCTACGGGCCGACCGCGACGCAGCCGGTGAACGCGGGGACGTACACGCTGACGGCTACGTTCAATTGGGGCGGCGTGCCGTTTTCCGATTATTTTGTCTTTGACGCTTTAACGCCGACAACGGCGACGTTCGACTTCACGATCAAGCGGTTAAAGGTGACGGCGGTGACGTTCGGGTCGGGCTTGCCGACGTCGCCGACCTACAACGCGACGCCGTGGGCCGTGACCAATCCGACCTTAACGTACGCGACGGCTTCGGGGAACATATTGGCGACCGGCGTGATGACGCCCTTGCCGTATGCGATCAGTTATTCCAACACAAACGGCGCGCCCGCTTCGGGAATCTACGCGGGCAACCAATGCGTGAACGCGGGCGACGTGACGGCGACGTTCACGCCGGCCGGAAATTTTGAACCGGATACCGCCGCGGTAAACGACGTAGAAACGTATACGATCGGCAGGCGGGCCCTAGGGTCAACTGCGATCACGGTTAAACTGTCGGGCACGGCGGTGACTTCCTTGCCGGACGTGCCCTACAACGGCTCGCCGTATCTCCTGAACGCGACGGACTTTCCGGGCCTTACGTTGGAGTTCACGGGCTACGGCGTCATGACCGAGAACGTAGACTATACTTTGAGTTATTCCAATTCAAACGGCGCGCCCGATTCGGGAGCATACACGGGGAACCCCGGCGTAAACGCGGGAACGGTGACGGTCACGGTGACGCCGATCGGGAACTTTCAACAGGGGTCGGGGACAAAGACCGTAACGTTCGAGATCACGCCGATCGAGGCCGCGCCGGGGGATATCTTTGTGGCGGGCTTGCCCGACCCCACGATCGCATCGTACACCGGCAGCGCGGTCACGCTGTCGGGCATGGCGGTCTTGTACGTGAAAGGGGGCGCGAATACCCAACTGACGGAAAACAAGGACTACACGGTTTCCTATTGGGACGGCGACGCCGGCCACCCCGGCCAAGCGATCAATGCCGGCACGGCGACGATCACGTTCACGTTGATCGGGAATTATCATAATACCGCGCCGATCACGCGCCAATTCCGCATCAGCAACGGCTCGTTTACCAAGGACGGCGTGACGGTGACGGGGTATCAGGATACGCCGTACACGGGGAGCGACGTAACGGCGGGCTTTACGTTGGTCGTGAAGTTCGACGGCGTAACCGTGATTGAATATCTCGATTACACGGTAGACTATGTAGGGGACTGTGTGAACGTCGGAACGGTGACGATGTATATCCGCGTTCAAAATCCTCCGTCCTACGAGAACAACTACACGCCGCCGGATTGGAGCGATACCTTTCAGATTACCAAGGTTCAAATTGACGGAACAACGGACGTAGCCGTGACGGGCAACGTGCCTTTGGAATATACGGGCGCGGCGGGGGGAGAAAAATACCCCGTGGGAACATTGGTTGTGACGTTCAACGGCATAACCGTAACCGAGGGCGTGGACTTCGATATTCAGTACGCGAGCAACACGGCAATCGGAAACAACGCGCGGTTTCGGATCTTGCCAAAGGGGAACTACGAGGCCGCGCTCGATCTTTTGAGTCAGCCGCTGTACTATGACGGAACGTTCACGATTACGGCGACCGCGCTGACACCCGCCGACGTGCAAATCGCGGGCTACAACAATATGCGGTACACGGGCAGCGCGATTGTGTTCAACACGTTAAAGGTGTATTTCTACGGCGTGTTGGCCGTCGAGGGCGTGGACTACACGGTGAGTTACTCGGACGACCAAGGGAATTTAACCTCGGCGATCGGCGTATCGGGCGACAATGCGATCGGAACCATTACAATCACGCCCGTGCCGACGCTGTACGGCGGCGGGCCGTTCACGGAGACGTTTGTCATCGTGGGAACTCCCATACCGGCACAGCAGTCGGATTTCAATGTGACGGGCATGCCCTCGCCCGCAAATAAGACGTACAAGGGAAGCGCGTGGGCCGTGTCGGACTTTGCGAATTTCGCGGTGACATACACGAAAGGCTTCGATCCCGCCGTAACCTTGACCGAGGGCTTGGATTACACGGTGAGTTACTCGAACACAAGCGGCGGCGCGAACAACAGCACAAACGCGGGGACGGTGACGGTCACGGTGAGAATTATCAATCAGTATTACTCGGTCGCTCCCCTCGATTTGCCGACCTTTACCTTCGTTATCCTAAAAGCGGACTACAACATGAGCGGCGTGACGTTTGCAAGCGATACGGTGCCGTACGACGACAGCGCGCACGGCTTGACCGTATCGGGAACGCTCCCGCCCAATGTGTCGGTGAGTTATGAATACGACGGCATAGCGGACACGGGCAAGACGAACGGCGGCGTGTACGCGGTGACGGCGGTATTTTCAACGAGCGATCCCAATTACAACGCCCCTCAAAATATGACGGCGACGCTGACGGTCACGGTGAACGTGACGAATATCGGCGGGACGTTTGCGGTGACGGGCGTATCGGGCGACAAGCCGTACCGGGGAACGCCGTACACGGTTGCGGACTTTGCGGGCTTTGCGGTGACGTACACCTATCCCTCGTCGCAGGTCGTGACGCTCCTTTCCTCGGACTACACGGTGAGTTACTCCAACAGCAGCGGCGGCGCGGGCAACAGCACGAGCGTCGGGACGGTCACGGTGACGGTGACAGTCACGGCCTCCTACTTCTCGGGCGGCAGCCCGGCGACGGCGACGTTCACGATCAGCAACAGCGGGTACGACATGAGCGGCGTGACGTTCAACAACGCGACGGTGACGTACGACGGGCAGCCGCACAGTCTGACGGTGTCGGGGACGCTGCCGGCCAACGTGACCGTCAGTTATCTGTACGACAATGTGCCGGACACGGGCAAGACGGCGGTGGGAACCTACACGGTGACGGCGGTGTTCGCGACAAGCGATCCCAATTACAGCGCGCCCCAAAGCATGAGCGCGACGTTACGGATCGACAAAGCGACGCATAACATGAGCGGCGTGACGTTTGCGAACGGGACTTTTGCCTATGACGGAACGGTGAAGAGTTTGGCGGTGTCGGGCTTGCCGTCCGGCGTGACCGTGAGTTATCTGTACGGCGGCGTTCCGGGTACGGGCGAGACGGCCGTGGGGACGTACACGGTGACGGCGGTATTCGGCGTGACGGACACGGTGAACTACGACCCTCCGGCCAATATGACGGCGACATTGACGATCACCGCGGGTCCGCCGAACATGAGCGGGATTACGTTCCCGGACGGAACGTTTGCGTACGACGGAACGCAAAAGAGTTTGACGGTGCAAGGGACTCTGCCCGCGGGCGTGAGCGTCAGTTATCTGTACGACAATGTGCCGGACACGGGTAGGACGGCCGTGGGGACGTACGCGGTGACGGCGGTGTTTGCCGTGACCGATCCGAACTATACCACGCCCGCCGATATGACGGCGACGTTGGTTATCTTCCCACAGTCCGTGGTGGGCCCTCCTCTGACGACTCCGGGCGGCACGACCCCGGGGACTCCTCCGGCGCCCGGCACGCCCGGCGGGCCGTCTTTGCCGCCGGGCACGGGCGGGAGTTTAGACGGCTTGAAACCCGGCGATAAATTACCCGACCTGCCGGACGTTCCGCCGGACTGGAAGTGGGACGGCTGGTACGACGCGGACGGCAACAAGGTAACGGAGTACCCGAACGACGGCCGGACGCTGTACCCGACATGGAAATGGAACGACAGCCGGAATGCCTTCGAGAAGGGCTGGGAATGGTTCACCAAGAACGTCGAGCCTTACTGGTGGTTCCGTTTCCCCGTGGGCTTCTTTGGCGCGCTCCTGTTGGGTTGGTTGTTCATTCTGATACCCTTGAAACGGCGGCGGGATAGGGAAAATGAAAGATAAGACCGCTTAAAAATTCCCCTCTATGGAGGGTGGGGTGGTTCGATCATTGTGAATTGTAAATTGAAAGAGAGGATAACTTTATGACATGGGAATGGTACGTATTCGGCGCATTGGCGGGCTTGGCTTTCATCACGCTGATCGCCCTTTTGAGCCGTAAAAAGAAACCCGCCGCCAAAGCGGCGGCGGCAAGCGACGGCGCGGCGGCGGAACCCGCGCCGAAAACGGAACCCGCCCGCGCGGAGGCCGGCGGAGCGGCCTACAACGTGCATTACGCCGCGTTGCCGACCGCGCCCCTGCCCGTCTATCCGCAGTATGCCGCGGTACCGCCGCCTCCGCCGGCCTACGCCTACGCGCCCTACGAGGGGCCGGATCGGCGGCAGAACCGCGACGCTTTCGCCTACGGCGGCGAGGAACGTCGGCGTGCGCGCCCCGATTACATTCACGACGCCTATCCCGCTGACTATGCCGCCGGCTACGCCGACGCGCGGCGCGAGGCCGACGCCGCCGACAACGCCGCGACGAGGGAACTGCTCAATCAGATTTTGCGCGAGGCCCGCGAGAACCGAACGAACCGCGCCCGATCCAATCTCTACGGCGACA
>BNZQ01000023.1 GCA_026001225.1 Clostridia bacterium | reverse complement strand
CAAATCCGTACCGCTTTCATATTCTGATACAGTATATCCGGCTTCGTTTAGGTTGTCAAATTCTTTTAACTCGGATAAGGAAATCGTTTTTGTCCCGTCACGGAATATAAGTACGAACGGGTCTTTGTCGATGTCAACGACGCGGTGGCGAAATTTTTAGAATACGATAACGGGAGCGGTGATAGGTACAAGGAAAAAATCAAAAAGCAAAAGCGGGACGCGGGGATTCGGGCGACGGTCTATTTGGACAGGGAAGTTTTGGGAAGTGTAGTTGCGAACTATGTGGAAGATACCGTTAATCTCTCCAATCGCGACCCGCTTGCCCTTATCCTTGAA
Source organism: Clostridia bacterium (assembly GCA_026001225.1). Taxonomy (GTDB): domain Bacteria; phylum Bacillota; class Clostridia; order Christensenellales; family DUVY01; genus BNZQ01. The sequence continues at coordinate 28,200 of BNZQ01000023.1, read as the reverse complement.
GAAGAATATCTTATGGAATTGCAAGACGAATATTGGTATACGATGAGCCGGAAACAGTATGACGTTTTCCGCTATCACGAATGGGGATACAACAATACGGAGATAGCGGAGATGTTCGGCGTTGACGAAAGCACCGTCCGCGAGCAACTGTACAAGGCCTTCGTCGCCGCCGTATTCCGATACCTTAAACATTCAAACGCCGGTTTGTTTCAATCCATAAAGAAAGAGATGCGGGAAATATATAAAGCGGAAACGCAGTACACCATCAACCGATACACCGCCACGTTGTTCCTAAACCGCTTATTTTTCTTTCGCCCCGACCAACGGCATTTGTTAGATTTTGTCAACGGGACGGACTATCAAGAGATGATGAAAAAATATTTTTTAGAAAGATTTTTCAAAACCCCCGAAAACCCCCTTTAAATTTCCCATATATATAGAGGCTACTTACAATCTCATGCAATAACCGAATATGAAAAGCCTACCGAGCCGGTTTCCGTTTGCGGAGCCGGCTTTTTGCTTTTTCTATTCCCGTCGCCGCAATCGGGATTAAAAGTACGCTCTCAATATTACAAGGGAGGTGCTGTTTATGCACGACACATCTTAACTCAATCTCTGTTTCCGCTGCGCGGAAACGGGCAGCCCCGCAGGGCAAGTTTACCATTTTTAGCGAAGTGAAACGCAGCGTAAAAAATGGTATAACTTGCTAACCAAATTCCTTTGGGATGCTTCGCCCCGACGGAATGATTTTATCGGATGTATCTTTACAGGTCAACAAATGCAATTTAATCAGATTTTACGACAAGGAGGATATGAATGGCACATTTGCAAAAATTCACACAAGCGGATTACCCGAAACTTTTAATGCACTATGAGCGGGCAAAGGACGCGGACGGTAACTATCACAAGTTCAAAAATCAGGACATAGACTTATCCCGCACCTTTCTGAATTACAACGTTGCGGACTTCCAAACGCTCCCGCAAGCCGAGTTTATGGACAAGCGGCTTGCTCAACTGAAAATCTTTAAGCGCGGCGACGTTAAGTATCTGTGCGATTGGATTGTAACCTTACCCAAAATTTTGGGTAACGCCGACGAACGGAAATTCTTTGATGCGGTTTTCAGGTTTTTAGCCGGCAAGTACAAACAAGAAAACGTCATATCGGCTTACGTTCATAAGGACGAAACGCAGCCGCATATGCACTTCGCTTTCATTCCCGTCGCAACGGACAAAAAGAAAAACATTGAAAAGCTATGCTCGAAGGACATTTGCAGCCGCGACGACCTGTTGAAGTTCCACGACGAGTTGGACAACTACTTGACAGACGTTTTCGGTTACAGCACGGGCGTTCGGAACGGCGCGACAGCGGAAGGCAACCGCTCTATCGACAAGTTAAAGCGCGACACGGCGGTCAAGGCAATCCAAGAAAAGCGCGAAGAGTTGGCCGCCGCCCGAAAGGAAATTGACGATTTGAAATGCGGTGACAGTATCACGCCGATTAAGGAAAAAAGAGACGTCGTCATTATTTCCAATGCCGATTTGGAAACCGCGAACAACGCGCTGGCAAAGAAAAACCTGTCCGACAAGCGGCTGCAAGAAGCGAAAACCGAAATACAGAAAGGCGTGGATTATCGGAATACGATTTTCAAGCAAGGCAAAGAAAACAGAAAACTCCAAACCGATAACGCCGCGCTCTTGTCTGAAAAGGCAAGGCTGCAAGCCGAGCTTGCCGCTATGCGCAAGATTTTAACCGCATCCCCAAGTCTTTTGGATGAATTTGAACGGATTGCCAACTTGTTAAAAACCATTGAGCAAGCGGAATTGCGCGAACGCCAGCTTGAACGGCAACGGCAACATCAGTCCCAAGCGGAAATGTGAACCGAGCCTTTGTCCAATATTTGACAAACCCTTTTGTCAAGCCGCTGTCGCGGCTTTTTTCGCACCTTGAAAATTGAATATTTCTAAATACGCCCGTAAAGCGGAGCTTTAAATTTAGGAGCAACCGATGTACCAAGCACAACAAACTCAATCGCCCGAAGATTTACTGTTAGCGTATATGTTCGGAGCCGCCGCGCTGCAAGAACGGCAGCCGGACAACACCTGCAAAATGGAGTTCGTCACGGACGGCGGCGACACTTTATCGCGCAAGCTGTACGAGGACGCAACCGTCATAACCGCTATGGGAAAATACACGCCGACAAGAAAATTCTTGAACGAGGTAGCCGACACGATAGCCGCGGATATGGTCAATTATCTTAAAGACGGCGGCGCGGTCAAAAATATTTCGGCTGAAAAAGTATATTTCTAATTTGGTTAGAAGCGCGGTTGATGAACCGATACAAATCATGGTATAATTAGAGCGAAAAACAGAATAAGGAAAATAGGATTATGAAAGCAATTTACAACCAAGATTTAGCCGCTGAAAGGGTCGGCGTAATCTACGCCCGATACAGCAGCGACAAGCAATCGGAGCAAAGTATCGAGGGGCAAGTCCGCGTATGCCAAGAGTATGCGGCGAGAGAAAAAATCAATATCGTCAAGGTCTACGCCGACAGAGCGACGACGGGAAAGAACGATAACCGCAAGGGATTTCAGCGTATGCTATTAGAAAGCGCGCGTAAAAAATTCGGTTTTGTTATCGTGTATAAGCTCGACCGCTTTGCCCGAAATCGTTACGATTCCGCTATCAATAAAGCCAAGCTGAAAGCCAACAATGTCAGGGTGATGTCGGCTATGGAGCCGATTACGGACTCGCCGGAAGGCATTTTGTTGGAATCCGTTTTAGAGGGCTACAATGAATATTTTAGCGCGGAATTAAGTCAGAAGACGAAGCGCGGCCGCAGGGAAACCATGCTGAAAGGCGAGTTTTGCGGCGGTCAAGTTCCGTTCGGTTTCCGAATCGTCAACAAGAAATGGACTGTCCATCCGTTCGAGAGCGCGTTTGTCAAGGATATGTACGATATGCTTGTCAAGGACAACAAAACGCTGAAACAGATTTGCGACTACCTAAACGCGAACGGCGCGAGAAGAAAAAGCGGAAAGCCCTTTACGGTCAATGCGGTTTCGCAAATCATACGGCGGCAGAGGAATATGGGCGAGAAACACGAGGGAACGGACTACATACCCGCTGTTGTCGACGAGGCCGTGTTCAAAAGAGCCAACGCGATTTTAGACGCGCACAAATTAAGACCGACGTTCTTCAAATCCGATACGCCGTTCCTGTTAAGCGGAAAGACCTTTTGCGGCTACTGCCGTTCAACGATAGCCGCCGACAGAGGGACGGGCCGGAGCGGAGCGACTTATACTTACTATGCCTGCCATCAGCATAAAAAATACCGTAAGCCTTGCGAAAAGGTTAATATCCGTAAAGATTTTTTGGAGGAAAAAATTGTCGGAGTGATTCAAGAGCATATCCTAACCGACGAATTGATTGCGGAAATAGCCGACCGCGTTTCTTCCAAATTCAACGAGTTCGTTACCCAAAACGAATTGCTGGACAAGTTCAGAAAGAAAAACGCCGAGAATGAAAGAGCTATCGACAACATACTCGCGGCTATGGAACAGGGCGTTGTGACCGCCTCCACGAAAGACCGCTTGCTGAAACTTGAAAAACGCAAAGAGGAGTTGGAACACAATATCGCCGTTCAGAGTTCCATACAACGCGAACCGCTGACGATTGAGGAAATTACCGACTATCTGTATTCGTTCAAGGGCTTGGACTGCTCGTTAGAGAGCAACAAGAAACGGCTGATCCATCTCTTTATCCGTAAGGTTATTCTTTACAACGACAAATGCGAGGTCTACTTTAACTTTACCGACAGGGCCGAAGCCCTGTTATCCTTAGACGAAAGCCTCGAAACCGCGCGGACCGCCCCGACTTCGGTCGGGGACGGTTCCCAACCGCTTGTCGCCGCCCATAAAATAAACAAACCCGAACACAATTACAATGTGTTCGAGTTCGTTAATTTTGGTTGCGGGGGGAGGACTCGAACCTCCAGCCTTCGGGTTATGAGCCCGACGAGCTACCGTTGCTCCACCCCGCGGTAGTTTACAATAGAATACCATAACAAACGCAATTTGTCAAATATAAAACGACCGGCGCAACCGCCCTGAAGGATAAATTAAAAATTAAAATGTTTTTATTGACGATAAGATTTCGGCACAGTTACCAAAATCGCCGACAATGATATCCGCACCCGCCCTAATTAACTTTGCCCGCTTGACAGAATTTACACCGTGCCGTAAATTTTCATCGGTTGCCGTTCCTATGGCTATCGCTCCCGCTTGGCTTGCCAATTGAATTTCGACCTTGCCGTCGCCGAACACGACAAGCTCGTCGGGCTTATAAATGCCGCCGTTTATCAGCTCGTTTAGAATCGCCTCTTTTGAACAGTCGGCTTTTTTAGGAGGCGCGCCGATTATTTTATCAAAGTATTCGGCAAAGCCTAAAATCTTGCATTCATTTTTAACGTCGGCGTCGTCCGTGCCGCTTGCCACAAATAATTTTAACCCGCGTTTTTTCAATTCCGCTAAGAACTTGCGGCTACCGTCAATTATATAGTTGTCGGCGGATAACGCTCCGCTCTTAATCCCCGCGATTTTCTTATTGACGCTTTCAAGCAGCTCTTGATTATACATGTCCTTATAATCCCAATCGCTTAAAACTTGGCTGTTTCTGCCGTACTCGCCCACCTTCTGTACAAGCCATCGCATTTGAAAAATCGTTTGGATCCCGGTCGATTCGTCAATATACGCATCCACCTCTTTTTTTAGAGCGGCATCCTCGGCGTGATTGCCGTTAATCATACGGTAGAAAAGCGGCGACATAATTTTTTCCCAACCGCTGCGCAAGGTTGATATTGTGCCGTCAAAGTCAAACACCGCGGCTTTTATCCGTCTGCCCTCAAATTTTTCAGCTTTACTTATAAATTCTATCATGGTTGTTATTCTCCTTATTATTTGTTTATAATTTCCGCTATAGGCGGCGAAATATCTTTTGCCCAAAATATGCAGTGCCTCTCTGCAAAAATGAATATCGTCGCCGTCGCCCGTTTTTTGATTATTAGATAACAAGCCGCCCGTTTCTACAAATGTGGCATTACCCGCTTTTTGTCATGACTTATCTATCCTTTTTTGTTTATGTTTTTTATCATCTTTTACTGTCTTTTGCCTTTTGGAGAAATCTTAACAAGCTGTTCATATTTAATCGCTTGCAAAATGACCGACTCTTGTGTTTTTATAAGGACGTAGCGGCGCTACGACGAATAATTTCTGGAAACGTTGTCATGGACGTTATTCGCTTTGTTCGGAACTGTTTTTAATTATCTGTAAGCGAGCGCAGATGGCTTGAAGCCCCTCCTCTACGCCGTCTATATTTAAAACGCTTTGTTCGATGGGACATACGCCGTCGCCCGCCACGTTCAATATCACGTCGGTCAGTTCTCCGTATGCGATAGTTATTCCGTTAACTTTGAGAAGATTCTCCGCCGCGCGGCTCATAATGCGGCCGTATGCGTACACCGCCCCTCCCGCGACAAGAATTACCGCCGCCGCTTTGCCGATTACCTTATCGACTACCGCCGCGCCGCGCAAGGCTTCCTTATCCCCATCGTAGACCCGCAACAAATCACCCACGCCGCGACCGTTACATTCGCATACTACGGTCTTGCCTTTTATAACTATCAAGCCCGCTTTGCCCGTTTCGATTTTGCGTTTGGCGTCACGGAGCGTCCTCCCGTAAAAGCGGACTTGCTTTATAAACGCAAAGCGGTCGTTCAACGCGTGAACGAGAAGCGGGAGCAGCGTTAGCTGTATCGCTATGCCGGGCAATCCGGTGGCAAGTGCGCCCCAAACCGAAAGGGCTTTTAAGGGCGGATTAAAGGCGTTTAACAATGCGAATAAAATTCCGTAAGCCGCACGGCCCGCAATCATGGCGGCAGGTAACGAAACGTAAAGAGGCAACCGCAGTTTCTTATACAACAGTCCGGAAACCGTACCGTATACGCTCAATTCCGCAAGCATGATAGGCAACATAGGATAAGCGGGAGGCATACCCGTAAGCAAGCAGGACAGCGCCGCACTCAAAACTCCGCAAGCCGCGCCGTACGCCGTTCCGCAGAGTAAACCGCAAAGCAACACGGGTATGTGCATGGGCAAAAAAACGGTGCCTTGCATGCCGAAAGCGTGCGAGGTCGCCAGCGGAAGCAAAACTCCGAGCACGGTGAACACGGCAGCGTAACACAGCTTTTGGGTTTTTGAAAGGCTTCTAACTTTACTTATAATAACTGAATCCATATACCCTCGCTTAAAGTGAGCTATTTACCTATTTTCTAATAATAATTGGAGCTATTTCGGGGAGCGTCCAAAATGGACTGATTACAAGAATACGCCTATGCCGTCCTTTCCCGAAGCTTTGCGAGAATTTCGTCCGGCGAGGCCGTACCCGTGGTATTCAGCTTCTTAATCGTCACGCCCGTGCAAAGATGCGCCGTTTCGATACTCTCGTTCCACGGAACGCCGGCGGCGCGGCAGGCGGTCAGCGCGGACAAAAAGGCGTCTCCCGCGCCCACGATATCGATCGGCGGTTCCTCGGCGGGCACCGGAAAGAGTTCGTACCCTGCATCCCCAAACAAAAACGCGCCGCGCGCACCCGCCGTGACGACCGTCGGACGGCCGTTTTGTCTTTGCAGCCGCGCTCCGAGCTCTATAACCGTATCGTCCCCGATCCTTTCTTTCAGCGCGCCGGGGCGGAACACGCGGAACAGTTCGACCTCGTTGGGCTTGGCCGTGACGTTTGTATACAAAGCGATCCGGTCGCGGCTGTCCGCGAGAACCGTTTTCTTTTCGGCCAAGCGGCAGATATATGCCCGCACCTTGTCCGTCACGACGCCGCGTTTGAATTGATCGGACACGACGATGACGTCTACAAGCCGCGCCAAAGCCTCGATATTGGCGATCAGCGCGTCCTCGTCCTTTGCGGTCAACGGTTCGCGGTTTTCAAAATCCAGCCGGGGATCCTCGTATACCGTGTCGCTCACGCCTTTGCGCAGGGGCTTGCAGTACGCGGAGGTGGTGAAATTTTCGGACACGGCGAGGAAACGGCCGTTGATCCCCGCTTCTTCGATCAATTTTTGCAGGATCAACCCGCGCCAATCGTTCCCGCGCAGGGTGACGGCGTATACGTTTTTTAAGCCGATCGCTTTCAGGTTGGCGGCGACGTTGCCGCCCGCCCCGAGGCCCGTGCGCTCCGCCACGATCGGCAACGGGTGATGCGGCGTTTCGCGCGACAGCTCGCTGATCGTCATGTCGGCGTGCCAATACATGTCCACGCAAAAATCCGCGACGATCCCCACGCTTGCGCAGGAGATTTTTTCAAGATTTTCCCGCAGCTTTTTTTCGGTTAGATATTTCATTTTCTTTATCTTTACTTTTTCAAAACCACGGTTCTGTTATAAAGCGTCGGAATTGTCCGCTCGTGCTTGCCTTCCAAATACAAACCCAGTCCCCCGCGGCTGGTCGGGCGGTTGATCACGTTCTTGCGCGGGCGGTAATAGTATTCGAAATCGTCGTAGGTCACCTTGGAACGGTAATCGCCGAGCGGCACGATATCGAAATTGGCGGTCGTGATCCTGAAAAGCTCGTTACCCTGATTGCGGTTGATCGAAAGAGCCTTTAAAAACACCTCGGGGCCGGTCACCGACGAACCGATATTCATGTGTACGCCGCCGTCGATCTGGGACAGGTTTTTGGTGAAAATCGCGAAATCGATTCCCGACGCGCCGCCCAAACAGGCAAAGTCCGCCGTCGGATGCTGATGAATGATGTCCGTGCCGATCGTAATGTGATAGGTCGCCGTCTTCCCCATTTCGTAAGCGCGGTAAAAAATGCAATCCTGCAGATTGGGAAATTTAGAAGGCTGTTTGCGGGCGTACTCGTACAGGGATTGGCCGTAGCCCATGCCTTTTTTATAGCCCTCGCGGATCGCCTCGTTCATCCACGCGCCGGTTTCCTCCCACATGCCGAAGCTGCCGTCCTCGATCGCGGTCGGCACGTCCTCGCTGGTGCCGCCCAAATAGGCCAACTCGAAATCGTGAATACTGCCCGCGCCGTTGGACGCCACGCTGTCGATGATCCCGTTTTCCAGCATCGCGACGATATACCGCGACAAACCGCATTTGACCACGTGCGCGCCGTACAAACAGGTCGTTTTCGCTCCCGTTTCCTTGGCTTTCAGCAACGCGGCTACCAGCAAGTCCATTTCTTTTCCCTTGAACTCGTCGAACGGATCGTCGAGTTTCGCCATGTTGTCGATCCGCACCAAATTATGCCTGTCTTTCACGGAAAAACATTTCGTCTTGGTTAAATCCATTCTTTGGGGGTTCATCGACATCCTCCCGATTTCATTCATAAAATTTCGCTTTCGTTTTATCGCATGATATAAGTATACGCTCGTTTTCCCGATTTGTCAATATCATAAAATGCAGAGGAGTGGACAAATAGCGTTTAGCGGTAAATAACGTGAATGTAGCGGTTGTATTTGGCATGGCCGAATTTGTTGTAGGCATTCACGAATATTGAGAATACCACTTGCCGAGTGTTTTCCTTGGCGCACTTTTCATCACCGATAACTACCGCCTCCTTATGATACTATCATATCATAGGGCATCTGCCCTTATCAACTGTTTCGCACTTTTTGGGAGTGACACAAAGATATACTTAAAAGGAATCGAGAAGAGAGGAAGGTAAATCGCGGGGGCAGGGATATTTTTGGTGGTAGATAAGTTTTGCTTTACCAAATTTGTTATAAGCGTCGATTCAGTTTGTTTTGGATATGTTTTCCGGATCTTTGTGTCACTCCCGCACTTTTTCAAAATATTTTTCTAATTAAAATGCTTTCGGCAAAATCTCTGAAATTTCCGCCAGCGGCAACCCTATAATATTCTCTTCCGTGCCGGACAACACCTTAAAATACGGATGCAGCAGGCCGTCGATCGTATAGCCGCCCGAACAGGCGTAAGGATTTTCGGTTTCGATTGTCTTTTTGATCGCGTCGCGCGGCACGCCCGACAGAAGCACGCGCGACACGGCGGCAAAGGTTACAAAGGAATTGCCGGGGCCGCTTGCGGCGATTTCGCCGTCCGATATAGGTACGTCGCCCAAAAATGTCACGCCCATCGAATCGTTCAGATAGTAGTTGACGATTTCGTTGCCGTACTCCGACACGCCGTTCGGCAAGCGCCGTACCTCCGCACCGCCGACCGTGACCGCCGTGATCACCTCGTGCGGGCGGCCGTTTAACCCTTCGATCATGGCGTACACTTCGGCTTCGTCCCGCGGCTTTTCTAACAGTCTATCCTGAAAAACCACCGTATCGGCGGTAATGACAACGGCGTTTTTGAAATATTCTTTCGCGGCCGCGTTTTTAGCCATTGACAAAAAAGCGCAATACTCCGCCGCCGCACGCACCGAGCGAACCGTCGTACGATCGTATTGTCCGGCCGCTGTTCCCTCGTCAAAACTGCTGTTCATCGGCAACCAATCGAGGTTCGCCCGCCGCACGATTCCGCGCCGCCCTTCCGAGCCGGTCAATAGGATGATTTTTTTCTTTTCGTAGTACATAAAAGACTATTCCGCAATTTTGACGGCGGAAAAATCAATCACTTCCCATTTTGAATTTTTGTGCATGCCTGTCGTTGTGGTGCTCCCGGGCGGAATCGAACCGCCAACGGCCCCTTAGGAGGGGGCTGTTATATCCATTTAACTACGGAAACGTTTTTTAAAAGGTAATTATTATAAAAGTATACCATACTTTTGTTTTCTTGACAAACGGAAGGGAGTGAATAATAAAACCCTTTCCCGCGGATACTAACGGTAACGCCCTAATTTTGTAACACCGCCTTAAAAAGGAGCCTTCTATGGGAAAGATACGCTGTACAACCTGCGGCGACGAGATGGACAGCCGCGAAATGCTGTCCTGCCGGAATTGCGGCGCGGTCATGTGCCCCGCCTGCGCCGCGGGCAGTCACAATACGTGCAACTGCTGTTATTCCGGTTTAAATTATCTCAATTGAACAAAGTTAAAGTTTTTGGAAAAGGGTCGCGGGGGAAAGCTTTTTTATAAAAAAGTTTTCCCCCGCAACTCCCCTTTCAAAAAATTTTACCTATAAATACGCTTTCGAGCCGGGGGCGTACATTTTCAGTCCGCCTTTGACGAGGCGCGCCTTAAACGGCAAGGCGATCAGCTCGCCGTCGATATTGACGAGCTTGGACGTTTCGCATTCGATTTCGACCGCATCGGCCTTGTGCGTTTCGGTAAAATCCATGTCGATATGCTTCCCTTTCAGGAATTTCGGCACCAAACCGGGGATCCTGCTGCGTTTAACCGTATGTACGATGACCACGTCTAACTTGCCGTCGTAGATATCGGAGTGGGGCGACACGCGCATTCCGCCACCGTAGTACTGCCCGTTGCAAACGGCGACGATAAAGCAGTCGTGCTCGCTTGTCGTCCCGTCGGACAACGTCATTTTGATTTTATACGTTTTGTTGTATATCAGCGCGCGGACAAGGCACCAATAATATTGCAGCTTGTTCTTGATAATCCGCGCTTTGTTGTAGCGCGTCAGCACCTCGATGTCCAAGCCCGTGCCGGCGATATTGATACAGCGGCGCATATTGTTTTCCGCGCCGACTTCCATATAATCGATTTCGATAATCTTGTCGTTGACAATATCCTGCAAGGCGTCGATCGGGTTGCGGGAAAAGCCCGCCACGCGCGCAAAATCGTTGCCGCTGCCCGCCGGAATAAAGCCCATGACGGTTTTTTCGGGGTTGATGCCGTTCAGAACCTCGTTGAAGGTACCGTCGCCGCCGATCGCGATGACGCGCTCCACGTTTTCGATCTCGGAAAGGCGGTGGGCGATTTCTATCGCGTTGCCGGGGTAAAAGGTATCGTGAAAGGTATAGGGCAACTTATGCTCGTTCAAAAAACGCTCTAATTTATGCGCGACACGGCGCGTTTGTCCGCGCCCCGCTTTTAAATTGACAATAAAATGGTACACGCTTTCTATTTATTTTACAGGTTTTTTGTCGGATTGTCAAAGGTTTTCGTCCGTTCGCGGCAAGTTTTTCATTCCGTCCCCGCGTTTTTTTCTTTTCACTTTTACTTTTATATGGTATAATATTCCCGTCATGAATATCGTCATACCCGTAAACTTGAAAACCTTGGCGAAAATGTTCGAGGACGCGGGCCACAAGCTGTATATCGTCGGCGGTTATATCCGCAACGCGGCGGCGGGTCTGTCCGGTTCCACCGATATCGACCTCGCGTCCGATGTGCCTTCCTTCGCCCTGCGCGGAATGTTGCGCACCTGCCGCGTCGTGCCGGTCAATAAGCACCTCGGCACCTGCACGATCGCGGTCAACGGCTCCGTATTCGAGTACACGCCCTTCCGCGCCGAAACCTATGCGCCCGGCGGCGCGCACCGTCCCGTCGCCGTCACGCAGCAGGCGAGCATCCGCGACGACTGCCGCCGCCGCGATTTCACCTGCAACGCGCTGTACTACGACGTGGGGGGCAATAAAATTTTGGATCCGTTCGGCGGCGTCGCCGACATTACGAATAAAATCATGCGCGCGGCGGTCTCTCCCGAACATGTTTTCAGCCGTGACGGCTTGCGTCTGCTCCGCCTCGTGCGCCAAAGCGCGGAGTTGGGCTTCGAGATCGACCCCGCCACGTTGGAAACCGCCAAAACCTGCGTCGCTAAATTGGCCGACATTTCGGCCGAGCGGAAACAGCAGGAGCTGGAAAAGATTCTGTCCGCCGATTTAAAATACGGCGTAAAGGACGCGCATTATACCGCGCTGACCCGCCTCGGCGACCTGGGCGCGTGGCCCTACATAATCCCCGAAATGACCGCGGCGATCGGCCTTGCGCAAAATCCGCAGTATCACAAATACGACGTTTACGAGCATACCCTGCAAACCGTGCGCGTCGCGCCGCCCGAAGTCCGTTTGGCCGCGCTGTTCCACGATATCGGCAAGGCCCCGTCCGCGGAAAAGGAAGGCAACATGTACCGTCACGCCGATATGGGCGCGGCGATCACGCGCGTGCGTCTCGGTCAAAAGGGCCTGCGCTATCCCGGCCCGCGCGTGTCCGAAACGGTCAAGCTTGTGCGCGATCATATGTACGATTTCAACGGCATGACGGGGATCGGCAAGCTGCGGCAGTTTATCGCGTCCGATTGGGATATCATGGACAAGCTGATCGCCTTGAAACGGGCCGATATTTTGGGCGCGGGCGTTTTGTCCGAGGCCCCTCCTCTGCGGATCGAAGAGGTTTATAACCAAATGAAAGCGGAGTCTTGCCCCGTCGCCTTGTCTGACCTCAAAATCGACGGCAACGACGTGAAAACCGCTCTGCCCGCCACCGACCCGAAGCTGATCGGCGTTATTCTGCGCTCGCTTTTGGACGACGTTGTGATGAACCCCGTTCTCAACGCCCGCGAATGGCTGCTCGATCAGCTGCCCAAACGCGCCGCCGCTCTGCCCCCGCCGCCCGCTCCGACGGAATCCGCGACGCCCCTGACGGAAACGGCGCCAACAACAGCGGACGCGCCGACGGTAGAATCCGCAGTGCCGAAAGAATAATTTTTATTGCTACGGAGGGAAACTTTTTGTAAAAAGTTTCCCCCCGCACATTTTATAAACGCAAATGAACACCCCCCTCACCCTCAAATGCGTCGCGCTCGATTCCGAAGGGCGCGGCGTTTGCCGTTCGGACGGTTTAGCGGTTTTTGTGCCGGGCGTCCTGCCCGGCGAGCTTGCCGAAATCGAAATCACGTCTCGCAAGAAATCCTTTGCCGAAGCGCGGCTTGTAAAAATTCTCGTTCCGTCCCCCGACCGGATACCGCCGCCCTGCCCGCATGCAGGCGCGTGCGGCGGCTGTTCGTTGATGTCTTTGTGCTATCCCGCCCAATTGGATTATAAACGCCGAAGGGTCTCCGACGCCTTGGCCCGCATCGCCAAGCTGACGGACGCCGCCGTTCTGTCCGTCGTTCCCTGCTCCCACCCGTTCCGCTACCGCAATAAATTGAGCTTGCCGATCCGCGCGGTTGCCCCTTGCCATTCCGATGCTTCTTTTCATTCCGAACAAAGCGAAGAATCCCCCTCGTATAAACGCCCGAACTCTCAACCGACCGCGGGCCTTTTCATCAGGAACACGCACAGAATTTATCCCTTGACCGATTGCCTGTTACAGCCCGAACAATTCGATACCGCCGCCCGCCTCGTTTTGGATTTCCTGCGCGAAAACGATATCTCCGCCTACGACGAGACCGACGGAACAGGCCTCGCGCGGCATTTGATTTTGCGTTCCGTCCCGACCGGTCATCCGTTGTCCGCCGCGCATTCTCCGTTATCGCTTACCCTCGTGCTGAACGGCTGCGTCCTGCCCCGCAATGAAGCCCTCGTTTCCAAGCTGCAAGCCGCTTTCCCCGACACGTTCTCCCTTTGGCTCAATGTCAACGCGGCGCGCACCGCCGAAATTACCGGAAAGCAATATATTCATATCGGCGGCGCGGAGCGGTTGCCCGCGGACTTTTTCGGGCTTGCGTTCGACCTGCACCCCGCCGCGTTCTTTCAAGTCAACGGCGAGATTTCCGCCCGCTTGTTCGAGGCCGTCCGCGATATCATAAAAGCGGGGAATTTCCCGGCCGTGATTGACGCCTATTGCGGCGCGGGATTGCTGACCTGCGTTCTAAGCCGTCATACGCGCCGTATAACCGGCGTTGAGCTTTCCCCCGAAGCCGTTGCCGACGCCCGCCGTCTCGCCGCGCGGAACGGCATAGCCAACGCGGAATTTATCGCCGCCGACTGCGCCGAGGTTTTGCCGGGATTGCTTTCGCGAGAGAAGGATTTATATCCCGTTGCGGGGGAAGCTTTTTGTAAAAAGCTTCCCCCGCGCCCCCTTCAAAAACTTTCATCTTTTTCCTGTCATTCCAATTCTTCTTGTCATTCTGAGCGAAGCGAAGAATCCCCCTCGCATAAAATCACGACCGACAACTCTCAAATCTCAGCTTCCCCCCAACTCGCCCTGATCCTCGACCCGCCCCGCTCCGGTTGTTCCTCCGCCGTCATAGACGCGATTTTAAAAAGCCCGCCCGCGCTGATCTGCTATATTTCCTGCGATCCGGCGACGCTGGCCCGCGACTTGTTCCGCCTGAAGGAGCGTTACGACGTCACCCTCGTTCAACCGTTCGACATGTTTCCTCAAACGCCGCACGTCGAAACGTTGGCCGTTTTGCGGCATTAGACTTGTTGCGAAATGAAACGCAGAATTTTTAGCGTGGGATTTTTGTGTATGTTTTTCGCGATAAAATGTGGGCGTAGCAGCGCTACGTACGCATTTTATCGCGAAATATCAGGCACAAACAAGACCCGTTAAAAAACTGCGGAGCTTTTCGCAACAAGTCTATTGCGGGGAAAACTTTTATCTTTATATAACAAGACCGAAAGGCCCGAACTCAACCGACCGTGCATACAATTCAACCGACGGTTGAGGTTTTTTCTGTTGCGTTTAGGACTTTTCATGTTATACTGTTCTTATAAAAATTTCAATTTTAAAAAAAGGAAGGATTCCCATTATGATCAACGAAATCGCGGTCGGAATCAAAATCTCGGAGGCGCGGAAGCGCAAAGGCCTGCCGCAAGCGGGCTTGGCGGATATGCTGATGGTGACGCCGCAGGCGGTCAGCAAGTGGGAGCGCGGCGAATCGCTGCCCGACATTCTGACGCTGAACCGCATGACGGCGACCCTCGGCGTGGACTTGAACTATTTCTCGGACGCGGAAACCCGAACGGCGGACGCCACCGACAAGACCGACGCGGCGGCGGAAGCGGACACCGACCCGTCCGCGAACAAAAAAGCCTTCGACATGTCGTCGTCGGTATGGAAGAACGCGGACTTTTCGGGCTTAAAGAATCAGAGCGGAAAATTCAGCTTTTCCAACGTGGAAAGCTGCCGCTTTTCGGACACGAATTTAAGCGATTGTCAATTCAAGTGCAACAATATCGGCGGCTGTGACTTTTCCGGCGCGGTCTTAAACGGCGGCAGATTTTCCATGGCCAACATCGAAAAGAACAAATTTATCAAGAGTTCTTTGAAAAACACAGTCTTTTCCTCGTGCAACATGGACGGCAACGACATGACGGGCGCGGACTTTTCGAACGCCGAATTAAAGACCTGCAACTTCGATGAGAACGCCGTTTCCGGCGCGGTATGGACGGGAACGTCCTTTAAAAACTGCAATGTAAAGGGCCTCGTTTTCGATTCGGACATGACGGGCTGTTCCTTTGCGGGCTGTCAATTCCTCAAATCCGAGTTCCGCAACGTGACCTTTACCAACTGCTTCTTTAAAAACCTCAAAATCAAAAAATCGGTTTTTACCGGCTGCCGCGCCGACAAGGTAAGCTATGCGTTCCTCTCAAACGCCCACCGCAAGCTCGATTTGTCGGGGATTACCGTCATCGAGTGAGGAAAAATTCGCTGTTTGTTTATATCCTGCGCGGAAAGCCCTTAACGCATTTGTAAAAAGGGCTTTCCGCACCTTTCCCAAAAACTTTACCCTATAAAAAATAAATTCTTTATAACTTCCCCCGCTTGTCCGCATGAAATATGCAAGCCCATAATATAATAGAACATGATTTTCGAAGTCGTAACGGGCTTTATCGCCGGCTTGCTGCTGATCGCCCTGCTTTGCTGGCTGTTCAAAGCCAAGATGAAATGGTATTTGCGGTTCGTCCTGTCGTCGGCTTTGGGATTCATAGCGATCTATCTGATCGGTCTGTTCGGATTGATCAAGCTTCCTTTGAATCCGATGAATGCGTTCGTTTGCGGTTTTATGGGCGTGCCGGGTTTGCTCTTGCTGATTCTCGTCGCCGTGGTTTTAAAGTAGTCTTCATTATAATAAAAGTTTTTGCAAAGACGCAGAAAAATCGTTTACAAAAATTTTTTTCGCAGATTTAAAAACATAAATCAAACCAATCAATAAATCGAACATTTGTTTAGTTTGCAATTTTTTTAACCTGCGTCGCTTCGACACTTCTTTTGAGGCGCTCCATTAAATCGATGACATTCGGCAATGTATCGTCTATCGGCGCAGATTCAACAATTTCTGCGCCGTCGATTTTAGTTTGAATCATCTTCATCAGCTCCTCTCGGTATTCGTCATGGTATTTTTCCGGTTCAAACTTGGCGGTTAGGTTCTCGATCAGCTGCACGGCAATATCGCGTTCCTGTTTGGATACTTCCATTTTCTTTTCGAGCTTGTCTATGCCGATTTCCTCCGCCCCGCGAATCTCGTCGATGAAGAACATTGTCTCCATGCACAATACCTTACCTATGCACCGTACGATACAAATATGCTCTTTTTGCCGCAGAGTAATCTTTGCGACCGCCGCTTTGCCCGTTTCTTTCATCGCGTCGCGCAAAAGCAAATACGCCTTTTCCGAATTGGCCTCCGGCTGTAAATAATAGGTCTTTTCATAATAGATCGGATCAACTTCGGAAATTTGAATGAAATCCACAATCTGTATATATCTCGTGCTCTTGACCGGCAGCTTTGCAAAATCCTCATCTTCTATAATGGTAAACCGTCCCTTTTCATATTCATACCCTTTAACCGTATCTTCAAAGGCGACTTCCTTGTTGCATTTTGGACACCAACGCTTTTGATTCAGCGGTTGTTTACATTGCTTGTGAAGCAACCGGAACGAAACGTCTTTTTTATCCGTTGCCGCCGACAACTTGACCGGAATATTAATCAGCCCGAAATTTACCGAGCCTTTCCATATCGTATTCATATACGTTATTGTTTGTTATACGGGGTTTTTTATGCGGAAGCTGTTTTTGCGGGAAAACCTTTTGTTAAACAGTTTTCCCGCACGCTTTCAAAAAAATTTTTACTGTTAATAAATTAAGAGTAAAATGCTCTTGAAACGTTCCACATGGAACAATCTTGTCTATATTTGTGGCCTGCGCTTAACAAAAAAGCCCCGAATAGGGGCTTTTTTATGGCTCCCCATATACGACAGCCCGTTCAAATGTTCCACGTGGAACATTTGAACGGGCTGTCGTATACGGGTTTAAAACAACAGATGAAGAGTTTAATTAACCTTTAATTGTTCGATCAATTCGAAAATCCGATCTAAATCGTCGCAGCTGTAATAATCAATGTAAATACGGCCGCGCTTTTCATTGCCGAGGGCGGTGATTTTTGTGGCGAACACGCGCTGCATGTCGGAGATCAGGTTTTTGAGCTCGACGCTCATTTCCTTTTTTTCTTTGGCAGGTTTCGGATTCATAACTTGAGAAACCATCTTTTCAAACTCACGCACGGTGACTTTGTTGTCGCAACCGGCGAGAGCGAGCTTTAGTTGTAAATTTTGATCCTGTACGACGACCAAGCATTTGGCGTGTCCGCTGCTCAATTTTCCGCGAACGATCAATTCCAGTACTTCGGGCCGCAAATTTAAAAGCCGCAGCATATTGGTGACGGAGGAGCGGTTCTTTCCGATTCGATCGGCGACTTGTTCCTGCGTAAAATTGTAATCGGTCATCAGTTGTTTAATCGCACGGGCGGCTTCGACGGGGTTGAGGTCCTCGCGTTGCAGATTTTCAATTAAAGCGATCTCTTTGATTTGCTGCTCGCTGTAATTTTTAACAATAGCCGGAATGGTATGAAGATTCGCGTCCATAGCCGCTCGCCAACGGCGTTCGCCCGCGATAATCATATACCTGTCGTTTCTCTGCACGACGATGATCGGTTGAATCACACCGTGTTGTTTAATAGAAACGGTCAGCTCTTTCATCGCTTCGGAATCAAAATTTTTGCGCGGTTGATTGACATTCGTATCGATCTGCCCGATCGGGAGTTCAACAGCGTTGCCTTCATCGACGGCATGCGCAACGTTTTTAGCAAGCGCGCCTGAAAAATTTTCCGCTTTGGAAATTTTAGTCAATTCATCGGCCAAGGACTCGCGCCGCGCTTCCGCCGTCGTTTCATCCTCTTTCAAGGAATTTTCATAAATTTCTTCGTACTCGGAAAACAACGCTCCCAGTCCCTTGCCTAATCCTTTTCTCGCTGCCATTGTCAATTACCTCCGATTATAAACATTTGTTTGTATCTCGTCTATTTGTACAGGAAAACATTTTATAAAATGTTTTCCTGTACCCTTTCAAAAACTTTCGACTATTTACTATTTATACTTTGTCCGTCGTTTCGTTTTTCGCCGGCACGATACGTTTTTTTAACGCACGATCACTGACGATTTTATTGAACACCTCGTTGTTGCGTTGTAAAAATTCCTCCGACAACGCCTTATACGCCAACGCACCGTTCGAGCGCGGCTCGTATTGTAAAATCGGCAAGCCGTAACTCGGCGCTTCGACCAACTTAATGTTGCGCGGTATTTTTATCGAAAAGACTTTTTTACCGAATAATTTTGTAACCTCTTCGGCGACGCTGACCACAATATTGCTGCGCGGATCGAACATCGTCAAAATAACGCCTTCGATGTCCAACGTCTTATTGGTATGTTTTTTAACCAATTTAATCGTATTCATTAGTTGGCTCAAACCTTCCAATGCGAAAAATTCTCCCTGAATCGGAATCAACACCGAATCCGAAGCGGTCAACGCGTTAATCGTCAGCAATCCGAGCGAGGGAGGACAATCTATAAATACGTAATCATACGTATTTTTAAGCCTTTGAATCGCCTTTTTCAACACGTATTCTCTTTCCGTAAACGGCACCAACTGAACCTCGGCGCCTGCCAAATCGACATTGCTCGGAATGATATCCAATCCCGGCACACCCGTATGTAATATCACTTCCACGGCGTTTATATCATCGATCAGCATGCTGTATATCGAACGCGTCAGTTTATTTTTTCTTATTCCTAAACCGCTCGTCAAATTACCCTGCGGGTCGATATCTACCACAACCGTCTTTTTGCCCATAATCGCCACATAAGCGGCCACATTTATACAGGACGTCGTTTTTCCCACACCGCCCTTTTGATTAGCAAAGGCTACTATTTTTCCCATGGTTTATCTATCCTCCAGCGCGCCGCGCCTTATTTGTCGGATTTTGGAATCATTATATCACACAAGTCAAAGAAACACAAGTATGAAAGCATTGTTTTTATTTTTTTATGTTTTTTCGGAAAACTTTTATCCATAAATAAAAGATAAATTAGAACGAAACCGATACCCGCTACTTATATATATTTTTTATAATTGGATAATATTAGGTATAATAGTTAACGTGGATATGTGGATACGTTTTGAAATTTACAACACATAGAAAGAATATTAAAAATAAATCTATATATAGTATGAAGATAAACAAAACCCTCTTGATAAACACGGAAAAACAATAACAATTGTTTAACATAAATTGAAAGTTTCATAAAATTCCGTGGACAACTTTACGGAAACTATTATATAACGGATAAAGTTTTTCTCAATAAACATAAAAACGTATCGAAAAGCTTTCTCAAAAAAATTTGCATTTTTTAAAAGTTTATGTTAAAATGATTCAATACAAAAACGAAGCGCGGAGGAACATGCGATGAAAGTGATATGCGAAGGTTTGGACTTAAGCGACGCCGTATTAAAAGTGATCAAAGCAGCGGCGGTTAAGCCCGTTAATCCGGTATTAGAGGGCATCAAATTAAAAGCCGAAAAGGATACGCTGATTTTAACGGCGACCGACACGGAATTGTCGATTGAAAAAAGAATTAAAGCCGATGTAAAAATCGAAGGCGAAGCGGTTGTGCCCGGCCGGATTTTCGCGGATTTCGTGCGCAAAATCAACTATGAAAATATTGAGATCACGGTGGCGGAAGACGGCCGTCTAAAAATAAAATATATCGATAGCGAGGGTGTGTTTCAATGCTATAAAAAAGAGGAATTTCCGCTCCTGAAAGCCGTAGATACCGCGCAGAGTTTCACTATCATCAAAAAAGAATTGAAAGATCTCATCAGTAAGATCGCTTTTTCGGCCGCTCTGGACGACGCCCGCCCTATTTTAAAGGGAATTTTGCTGGAAATCGACGAGCTTACCTTGACCGGCGTCGCGCTGGACGGCTTCCGGCTCGCGCTGTGCGTAAAGCCGATCGAGAACAGCACCGCTAAAATGAGCGCGGTCATTCCGGCCAAAAGTCTGACCGAGATCGCCAAGCTGCTGGACGACAGCGAGGATCCCGTGACGATCTATATCCAAAAGAATTATTTGCTCGCCGACCTCAAGGAAACGCGGATCGTGACGCGCCTTTTAGAGGGCGATTTCATCAATTACAAGCAGATTTTACCCAAGGATTTCACGTCTACCGTAACGGTTAACCGCGCCCAAATCGAGGACGGCATCGACCGCGCCAGCTTGCTCGCCAGGGGCGATAAAAATAATTTGGTGAAATTCGACATCAAGGAAAATTTATTGATACTGACTTCGCATTCCGAAATCGGAAATATCCGTGAAAAGGTGGCCGCGGGGCTCGAGGGCAAGGATATCGTGATCGCGTTCAATGCGAAATACTTCTCCGACGTTCTGCGCAACTTGTCCGACGAATTTATCAAGATCAAATTCATCAGCCCCGTTTCGCCTTGTATCGTCACCGGCGCTCAAAAGGAATTCGAATATACGTATCTGATTTTGCCGGTGCGGATAATCGCTTAATTTCTATGTAAAGCAAGGGTTTTCTCGCGCTCTTTCCAAAAAACTTTCGTATCTGCAAGGAATTAAACGGGCAAGGGAGTCAATACTATGGAATGTCATTTTTTAAATGAAAAGGACATGGAACAAATCGAGAAACACTACGATACTTACTTTTTGAAAGCCGGAGCGAAAAAAAGCGGCAATATCTGGCATGAAATCGCAAGCGACGGGATGCATATTGATTTGTTACCTTATTTGCCGACGGAAAAGTTTCCTTATAATATTGTGGCGACCATGGGAATGAGCGCATACAAGCAAACCGGCGGCACAAGTAAAAGATTGGAGCTTTTTATCATTTTGCCAAAGGACTGGAAATTAGACGGAGAGGCTGCTAAAGACGAAAAATGGTATTGGCCGATCCTAATGCTGAAATGCGCCGCACGGCTGCCGTACTCGACAAGCAGCTATTTGGATTTTTTCCACACTTTCAGTATGGACGCCGGAAATACGCCGTTTCATCAAGAAACAAAAATGTGCAGCGGAATGCTTGTTTTTCCGGTATGGTTCGATGAAGGCATCGCGGATTTAAAATACGGAGGACTTTTCAATAAAAAGACGGTTCATTTTTTATGTTTGATACCTTTGACGCAGGAAGAATTGGACTTGAAGAGGAAGATCGGCGCGAATGAATTCACAAAACGGCTTCGCGATAAAGAGGGCAAGCTGGATTTGGTAACGAGAGACGAAAGATAAATTTCCTTTATCCCGCGCATACTAATTCCATGCCGGAGATTTACGTCGATAACCATACAATTCCCCTAAAGCATTTGGAAAAGTTTTATTTTCCCGACGAGGGGATCACCAAAGCCGATATTTTGGACTATTACATAACCGCCGCGCCGTATTTGCTGCCGCATATCGAAAACAAACCGTTTTCTATGATCCATTTTCCCCACGGTTTGGGCGGCGGTCAAAAGAGCTTTTACCAAAAACAGCGGCCCGGCGACGCGCCGGAGTGGTTGCGTTCGGTCGAGCTGCCGTCGGGCAACGAACGCGGCGCGGTCGATTGGTGTTTGGTCAACGACACCGCGAGCGTGCTGTACATGGTCAACCGCGGCGTGCCCGAAATGCACACGTGGTTTTCGCGGCTGCCCGACCTCGGCCGGCCCGATCTCGCGGTGCTGGATTTGGACCCGTCCGAGGGCTCGGATTTTAACGACGTCAAAAAAATCGCGCTGTTCTTTCAAAAAATATTGGAGGAATTGCGGTTGAAGGCTTTTCCGAAACTGAGCGGCGGAAGCGGCTTGCACATTTATATCCCGATCGAGCCGCGCCCGTTCCCCGAGGTGCAAAGATTCTTATTGTCCTTGTGCGAAATCGTCATAAAGGAATATCCGGCTTTGGCGACGACGGAACGCCTGACCGCCAAACGGGGGACGCGTATCTATTTGGACGCGATCCAAAACGCCCGCGGAAAAACGATCGCCGCGCCGTATTCCGTGCGCGTAAAGCCCGGCGCGCCGGTCGCCGTGCCCTTGCATTGGGACGAACTGAAAAGCCGCGCGCTCAAGCCCGCGACATATACTCTGAACAACGGTAAAGCCCGCTTGGAAAGCGAGGGGGATTTAATGGCGGGGATTTATGAGCTGAAACAAAAGCTTTAACTTTTCTTTTCAGCGCGTTTATTTAACTCCGACAGCATGGAATCCAAATCGATCCCGTGCGCGGCGGCGGCTTGCTCGATATTCTCGCCGTGGGAGATCGGGCAGCCCAGACAGTGCATGCCGAATTCAAAAAATACGTCGGCCAAATCCTCGTTCTTTTGCAAAACGTCCGCGATCAGCATATCCTTGGTTATTGTCATGGTCGTATATCCTCCTATTTTCAAAGTTTATTCCTTTAGCGGAAAAATTTCTTTCCTTTAGTATATCACTTTTTGTAAAAAAAAGACAAGCCTTCGCGCAAAGCAAAAATTTTTTCTGCCTTTTGCCTCGAAAATCCGACTTGAAATCTTAATCCGCTTATTTGTCCACTCCCTGCGGTAAAGATGACACAAACCGATAAAAATGGTATAATACTTACTGTCCATGGCAAAACGGGCGCGGCACGAGAATATTTATATACTGATCTCGCTGATTGTGTACGCCGCGATCGTGACGGCTTACTTTTTGCTGCCGTGGAGCCGGTATGTGAAATTGCCCATTCTGCTCGTTATCGCCGCCGTCTATGAGCTCGCCTTACGGCGGATTGTAAAAAGATTTAAATAGGCAAAGTTTTTGGAAAAAGGGCGCGGGGGAAAGCTTTTTATAAAAAAGTTTTCCCCCCGCAGACCCCCTTTCAAAAAACTTCAGCTTTATAAAAGGGAATGCATATGAATTATCAAACGGAATACCAAAAATGGCTGAGCCGCAAGGATTTGCAACCGGAATTGCGCGAGGAATTAAACGCGGTTGCCGGAAACGACGCGGCCGTAAAAGACCGCTTTTACGGGCACCTCGATTTCGGCACCGCGGGCATACGCGGGATTTTAGGCGCGGGCATCAACCGCATGAATATCTATACGGTGGCAAGGGCGGCCTACGGCGTGGCAAGATATGTCGAAAGCCTGGGAGCGGAAGCGAAAGCGCGCGGCGTCGTGATTTCCTATGATACGCGGAATTACAGCTTCGATTTCGGCTTAAGGACGGCGGGCGTTTTGGCGGCGCGGGGCGTGCGGGTTTCTATTTTCGACAACGTGCGGCCCGTGCCTATGCTGTCCTTTGCGGTGCGGGAGACGGGGGCGGCGGCGGGCGTGATGATCACGGCCAGCCACAATCCGAAGGAGTATAACGGCTTTAAGATTTACGGCGCGGACGGCGCGCAGATGAGCTTGGAGGGCACGGCGGCGGTCGTCAAATTTATCGGCGAGGCGGAGGATATTCTGGCGATACCGTATGAGCCGGCGTCCGACCTCGTCAAAATCGTCGGCGAGGAGCTGGACAAAAAATATTTTGACAAAATCGCGGGCATTTCCCTGTTCGACGTGAAACAAGCCAAACAGCCCGTCAAGATCGTGTATACCGCCTTGCACGGAAGCGGCTTGATGCCCGTGACCGCGCTGCTGAAAAGGCAAGGAATCGATTATTCAGAGGTGCCGGAGCAGAGCGTGTTCGACGGCAATTTCTCCACGGTCGGCTTGCCCAATCCCGAAAACGCGGACGCGCTGAAAATGGGGATCGAGCTGGCCAAAAAGACCGGCGCGGCGGTTGTGATCGGCACCGATCCCGACTGCGACAGAATGGGGGCGGCGGTGCGCGATTCGACGGGCGAATTCGTTCTGCTGACGGGCAACCAAACCGGCGCGCTGATGCTCGATTATATTTTGGAACGCCGTAAAACCGCCGGAACCTTGCCTAAAAACGGCGTGTTCATCAAAACGATTGTGACAAGCTCTCTCGGTACCGCGGTCGCCGAGGCCGCGGGCGCGGAATGCGAGGAGGTGCTGACCGGCTTTAAATTCATCGGGGAAAAGATCCTTCAATACGAACGGGACAAATCCAAAACGTTTCTGTTCGGGTACGAGGAAAGCTACGGGTATTTGGCGCATACCTTCGCGCGCGACAAGGACGCGGCCGCGTCGAGTATGCTGTTTGCGGAAATGGCGGTCTATTATGCGGCGACGGGCGGCATTTACGCCCGTTTGGAGTATTTGTTTAAGACGTATGGGTACTATTTGGAAAAAAACGTGTCGCGCGAATACGCGGGTTTAGACGGCATGGCTCAAATGGCGGCGGCGATCCGGAACATCGCGGCGAATGTAAAGGGCGCGGCGGGCGGTCTGAAGGTTTTGGCCGTGCGGGATTACGACAAACGGACGCGGACCGCGGACGGCAAGACAACCGCGCTGACGCTGCCCCGCGCCGAAGCTTTGTATTATGAATTGGAACAGGATTCCTGGGTCTGCGTCCGTCCGTCCGGCACGGAACCGAAATTGAAATTGTATATGGCGGTGAAAGGAAAGGACAAAGCCGACGCCGAAAATACGATGGTCGGCTTGGTGGCGTTTTTCAAGGCTTTATTATAGTGAAACCTTTTCTAAAAACTTTCACTATTTCAACTCGCCTAACCGCGTCACCGCTACGTATATGTCGGAAATTTTATACCAGGTCGCGGAGTTGACGATGCCGGTGGACGGCAGATTGAACACGTTTTGAAAGGTTTTCACGGCCGAGAGGGTGTTCGCGCCGAAAATGCCGTCTGCCTTTAATTTGGGAATCAGGGGGTAGTTTTTGGAAACGGCGTTCAGCTGTTCCTGAATCGTGCGCACCGCCGTACCGGAGGAGCCGAGCTGCAGACTGCCGGTAAAGGATTGCGGCACGCCCTCGACCCGTGTAGCGTTCATTAAAAAGATATCCCAACCGTAAAAATTCTTCAAAATATTGATCGCCGGCCAGCCTTGATCGCCCAAGGATTTGCTGCCCCATTGCGTCATCCATTGCGGGCAGGACACCTTGCGGCCGTCGCAGTATTGCGCGAGCAGAGGCTGGCGGATATTGGGCCGCGTGATATACATGCTGAACACGTCGTCCACCACGCGGGAGATCTGCTCGAAAATATTCCGCCCGTATTGGAAAGCGTGATCATAGGCGGTCGAATTTGTGATTGTAAACGGGTAGCCCTTGCCGCGGTACCATTCGGTGTAGACGCGGTTTAGGGTGAAAGAAACGATCGCCAGAATGTTGGCCGTCAGAGTCGATTCGGGCCACGTCGCGTAGATTTCGCAGCTCGCCACGTTTTTAATGTAGTCTTTGAACGGAACGTAATAATTCGGCGCGGAGGAGTTGGCCGGCGCGCCCGCGTGCACGATGATCGTTTCGGGGATCACCGGATTGGGCAGAACGACGAAATTCTCGGCGGGCGGCAAGGGTTTCACCTCTTCCTCGGGAGTTTTCGGGGGATACTCGCCCCACAACACGTGCCGGGGAATCTGAATCGTCTCGCGCTCGTTCCGTCCGGCGATCGGCTTTAAATAGACCGGCTGGATCGCCGTGCTGTCGGGCAAAATTTGCACGCCCTCGATATGCACCGGCTCGAAGCCGTCGGCGGTCACGTCCAAATCGTATTCGGAATACGGCATCGGCTCCGCCGGCTCCATCGAGTATTCGACGGGCGGCGCGGCCAGCTCGATCTCGGGCGATTGGCCGGACGAATCGGTGACGAGCTCCTCGAGGATTTTTTGGCTGTCGCCCCGGGGACGGACCGTCACCCGCGCGTTGTCCACCGGGCGCGCGACCGTGCCCGCGTATGTATCGATCTTCAGGCCTCCGCGATCCGTGTTTTGCAGGATTCTGTATTGCATTTCGATTTCCTTTTTTTGCGGGGGAAACCTTTGAATCTACGATTCCAAACCGTCGTCACCGCGGTCATGTGCAAATTTTGGTTGCCCGCGATCCTCGGCTCCTTGGTTTGTGTACAAAAAAGTTTCTCCCATGCCCCTTTCTAAAAATTTTCGCTTTACTATTTTACGGATAAAATTTTTTGAAAAGAGCGCGAGAAAAACTTTTTTGTGAACCGTAGGTGAATACGAAGTTTAAAAAAGTTTCTCCCATGCCCCTTTCTAAAAATTTTCGCTAAAATACAATATGCGAAGCAAAACCCAAATGACACGAATATATCGATATTATGGATCCGGATTTTTCAGTTTTCAGTTTTCAGTTTTCAGTTGACGCGCGCGAGGTCGTCGTCAAATACCACGGCGATTTGGCCGCCGCCGTGAAACCGCTGAACGCCCGCGTCGAGATTTTGAATGCGAGGTACGCGATTTTGATTCTGCCGCCCGAACAAGTAGGCGCGCTGGCTTCCTTGCCCGAAATCGAATATGTCGAAACGTCCAAACGCATCACGCCCGCTCTTTCGGAAAATTTGAGCGCGGCCTGCGTCACGGCGGCGCAAAGCCCCGTCCCGAACGGCTACGGGCTGTCGGGCGCGGGCGTCGCGGTCGGGATTATCGATTCCGGCGTGGACTTTCGGCACCCCGATTTCCGCAACGGGGACGGAACCACACGGATTCTTTCTTTTTGGGATCAGGACGCGCAAGAGGGGACGCCGCCCGCGGGCTTTTACGAGGGCGCGGAGTACGGCGCGGCGGCGATCGACGGCGTATTGGCGGCGGAGGAAAGCGGGGGCGCGGCGGCGGGCGCGCCGGAGGGCGACCCGTTGGGACACGGTACGGCCGTCGCGGGGATCGCGGCGGGCAACGGGCGGGCGAGCGGCGGAGCGGAGAGGGGCGTCGCGCCGGAAGCCGCGCTGATCGTCGTCAAATTGCGGCGGCGGCGCGGGGAGACCTTTTCGAGGACGACCGATTTAGCGCGCGGGCTGAAATATGTGACGGACGTTGCGGAAAAACACAATCTGCCGCTGGCGGTCAATATCAGCTACGGCGCGAACGAGGGGCCGCACGACGGAACCAGCCTGATCGCGGGCTTTGTGGACGACACGGCCGAACGGGGCAAAACGTCGATCTGCGTCGCGACCGGCAACGAGGGCGCATCGGGGCACCACTTTTCCGCGAAGGTGAACGCGGGCGGGAGTGCGGACGCTTCCTTCTCGGTCGGAACGGAACTGCCGTCGCTGTATTTGTCGATCTGGAAAAGCTTCGCCGACGTGTTTACGATAGAGCTGACCGCGCCGGATGGGAGTACCAGTGGAATCGTGCGGGAAACCTCGCCGGTCACCGCGATGAGAGCGGGGAACGCCGATATCCGCATTTACTACGGCAGCCCCGTACCCTACAACGCGTCGCAAGAGATTTTAATTGATATCGACGGCGGGACGGGCGCGATTCCCCTGGGGGTATGGCGGTTGACGATCCGTGCGGAACGGGTTGCGGACGGCGCGCTGGACGCTTGGCTGCCGACCGTCGGCGAGGCCGGCGACACGGCTTTTTCCTATCCCGATCCGATGGGCACGTATACGATCCCGTCGACCGCCGAAAAAGCGGTTTCTGTCGGCGCGTATGATTCGCGCACCAACACGGCGGCGGCTTTTTCGGGGCGGGGGCAAGCCGCCCGCGCGCTCTTTGTCAAGCCCGACCTCGCCGCGCCCGGTGTCGACATCCTGTGTCCGAAATCGGGCGGAGGATATGGGACGGTGACTGGTACGAGTATGGCGACGCCGTTTGCGACGGGGGCCGCCGCGCTTTTGATGGAGTGGGGGATTGTGAAGGGTAACGATCCCTTTTTGTACGGACAGCGGCTGAAAGCATTTTTGCAGCGCGCCGCGAAACGGGAAGCGGGGATCGAATATCCCGCGCCGATCCGAGGTTGGGGGACGCTGTGCGTCAAGGTTGCGATTGACGCGGCGAACAATATACGGTAATATTCAATTTTCAAGGTACGGTGAAGCGGTTTCTTACGGAAGCTCGGAACAGAGTCCTGATAAGAGTGTACAAGAAGACCGCACGTTGCCTGAACGACAGTTCAGCCCGAATTAAGCCCGCGTTGAA
>BNZQ01000022.1 GCA_026001225.1 Clostridia bacterium | reverse complement strand
CCGCAGCCGTTTGTCGCTCATGACCTGCTCCATAGTCAAATCCAGCGCGTCAAACGTATCCTCGAAATCATGGGTATAATCATACTCGTGGTCGGCCAACTCGTCCGCGAACATTTCATAGATATAGCCCTCGCCGGTCGCGTCGCCCGCGACCGCTTCCGTCCGTTCCCGCTCGTGCCGGTTAAACATCTCGATGAACGCCGGAGCGTCCGACCGTCTGTAGTACCCGATAGATTGCAATGACCAAGATATGTGCTTAGAATAGGAAGACAAACATATAAATCTTTACCATTTTTTGCCCATTCACTAAGAGTATGAACAGCAAAAGTATGTCTGAAATCGTGTATACGCGGTCCTTTGCCTCTGCCGCCATACGGGATATTGGCTTGCCATAATAGCTCTTGAAAAGGTTTGACCATAGAGCTGTTTCCATAAAAACCTCTGTCTATGGAAGGAAAGAAATACTCACCACCAAAAGTGCGCACATGGCTATTTGCTTTGTATTCGCGACATAGTTGCGTTAAAGATTCCGACATGGGGACAAGACGGTCTTTGTTGCCCTTTGCATTCCTTATCAAAAGCATTCCTGCTTGTAGGTCGACCTCGTCATTTTTCAAATGGAGTGCTTCGCCCAATCTTAATCCGCAACAATACAGCACACGAAATAGTACGGGTATGACGAGATGCCGTATGGAAGAACTTTTTTTATTCGGCTCAACCTTATCGGAAGCTTTAAAGAATCGAGCAATCTCCTCTGTTGAGAAAATATATGGCATAAAATCGGACTTTGGCATCCGCATAGGGTGAAATTGTGCGGGTGCTTCAATCCCTTTCTCGTTAAGAAACCGCGCAAATTTTCTCAAAAAATTCACGCGGTGATAACGGTTCATTGGGGCCTCATTGGGACGCAGCGCACAAAAATCATTAAACAAATCATCAGAAAGCACAGCGGACGATGTATTATGCTCAATGCAATATTTGTCAAATTGATTCGCACATGCGGCATATGTGTTAAATTTTTTGCCAAGAGCGCGATGAATTCCGATATACTCATATTCATAAAGCGCAAATACGCTTGCAAAATGAACCGTTAAAGGTTTGATATCTTTCATATGCCCGGCACCTCCAAAGCACATTCACGCAACTTATTCACATCGACCGCAGTATAGTTTTTGGTAGTGTTGATTCTTAAATGACCAAGAACATCCTGTATGACATGGATGGGCGTTTCTTTCTCGAGCATATGGGTCGCTAAACTATGACGGAGCGCATGCATTCCACGGTGGACTTTTCGATTATTGTGGATGTTTGCTCTTTTGAGATACTTTCCCAATATTCCATCAAGTGTCTGAATTGGCACATATGGTGCTGCGCAATGTACAAATATTTTGCTTTCGTTACAAACCGGACGACCATTTTGGATATAGTCAATTAAAGCCCATCCGATGTCAGACGGCAACGGTAACGAGAGCGGTTCACCTGTCTTTTTCTGTATAATATTGATTTGATGGTTTTCCCAATCAATATCATTGAAATCAAGATTTCGTATATCAATGCTGCGAAGCCCAAGCCTTGAGGCCAAAATTAATATGGCATAATCACGCTTCCCTTGCGAACTGCTCCTATCTACGGAATTAAGGACGCGCTCAATTTCATCCAAACTCCAAACTGAAGGAAGCCGCTGCGGTATCTTGACAGTCGGAGAAGCCGGTATCTTTGTTGCAAAATTTTGTTTCATATACCCGTTTTCATATAGAAACGAAAAGTACTTCCGGAGTATATTGGAATATTCCCTAATGCTCTGACTGCAATGATTGCACAAAAGCAAATTAAAAAAATCTGCGAGCAGATTGATTGTAATATTATCATAGGATGAAACACCGTGGTCGACAAAAAAGCCTGTTAATCGCCACAAGAATAATTTGTGCTTCCCAATAGTAATGCTGCTTTTCCAAGCGTCACGCAAATCGTCCAGATATTCCTCGGCATGTTTGCTAAAACACGGTGGAAAATCTCGATAAATGCGCTTCTTCACCAAAACATCATTAAAGCGTTGATAATCGTATAGCATACCCATGATGCGATGCACAAAGCGATGCTTTGTACCAACCATGCCGGGCGGAACGCCATACTTCGCTTCCATGAAGCCTTCCGCAACTTCCCAAGTGTAACAACAAATTTTGTTTGCTGTACAATGGTCCCGCAATTGGTGCAGAATACTGCTAACCAAATAGTGGTAACTCTTTGAATATCCTCGGCTGTCGAGCAGCTTCAACAAGGCCGCACTCAACTCGGGGATATCCATGTTTTTGTCTGATAATTCCATACCAAACATTCCTCCAGTTAATTATTCCGGCATTTGCCGGTTATTTATTATACTGGATTATGCGGAGTTCACCTATAGAAAATATGCGAACAGTAGCGGTTTTTCAGCAATTACTCGACATAACATCTTTCTGCACATAATCAACGTAATAGCGGTTGACGAACACGTTAAAAATCGCCGTGCATTTCACGCCCTTGTAATCCACGGTATATATTTTCTGATCGCCGTCCGTTCTCTCGCTCAATACCGTAATTTCGCCCTCCTGTCCGTCCAAACTGTGTATCCTGCCGATTGTTTTAAAACTTGTCATGATAAAAATCTCCTTTTTATTGCGGTTATTGCCGCAGCGTCTTTTCAAACGCCGATTTGCTATACAACTCTTTCTTCCCGTGGGTGATGAGCATTATCTCGTCCATTTTCGCGTCCCCGCCCGTCTTGTACCCGAATATCTCCCGATATTGATGCCTGTCTGCCGATACGACGTACCAATCGGACGCGCTGTCGCCGTATCCCAACCGCTCCGCTTCCGTCTTGACGGTCACGCCGTGCCCGTTCCGCTCGAACGTCACATTCACGGTTTTCACGCAGGCCTCTTTCATCACGCGCCGGATTTCCCTTTGGTAGCGGAGAGGGTTGCTCTTGTCGGCTTCGATTTCCTTAAACGACCGGAATCGAGTTTCCGCGCAGACAATCCGCTTGTAAATCATCGCCTTTTCCGTTTCCATAAAAGCGTCGGCACGGACGTTCACAGCCTCGGCGGGCGAGCGCAGGTATTCCAAAACGGCGGCCACGTCGCAATCGCATTGCGTGTCGTAGTAAATGCGGATTTCGGGCTTATCGAACCGCTTGCCCTCCAAAAAGGCTTGCCTTGCGGAATCGTATTCGCGGTATTCCTTGTAATACTCGATATCCCTGTCGCTCTCTCCGACCAACCGTTCCGCTCCGTCCCTGTCAAACAGTCCCGTTTCGACCCTCCGCGTGACTTCGGCCGCAACGTCCTTTTTCAGTTGCCCGTAATACTCTTTTGTGTCCGGCGTTTTGTAGCCGGCGGACACAAATCCGCGCAGTTCGTATCCGGCGTTGAAAAGCAAGCCGAGGGAATAGACATAAATCCCGCCCAACGCGCTTGTGTCGTTTAAACCGGGCTTCTCGTTGCCCTTGTAAACATAGGTGTCTAAAACGTGGATAAAGTCGCAATCCCCGTCATACGGGATTTTGAAAAGGCGGTATTTGTAATCGTTCACCCTTTCGGCGTAGTGCCTCTCGTTCCCGTCTTGCAGGAATCTCATGAAGTTTTCGTTGTTGCTGATCATCATTTTTTGTGCTCCTCCAAATATTTTTTGTATTGCGTGTCCTGTCCGAGCAGTTCCGTGATTTCGGGCATAATGTCCGCCTTGCTTCTGCCGACGCAGCATAACGTGAGCATGTTCGTGTTCGCCCCGAACAGCCGCCCGAACGCGTAATCGGTGATTTTGCATATATCCCCGTCACGGTGTTCGCCCGTGTAATTGATACAGTGAATAGCGGTTAAAATCGCCTGCACTTCCTTCCCGTTCTTCACGATACCGCGCCTCCCGCTAAAAGCCTCGTAACGGCGTCGCGTATTCCCGGCAATGTCGTGTAGGTATTCCGGCCGCCCGTGTAATCCCTGTCGCCCGCAGCGGTTCTGATAAGGATATTGTTGTACCAACCGTTGTTAAAACGCACGTCGCTCACCGACAGGTAAACGTACTTGCCCCGACCGTCCTTGATGAACGCCGAAAAGCAATAGTGATTCCTGCCGACCTTGGCAAGTTCCCAGCCGCTGCTTTTGCATAAGCCGCGCAGATAGTTGACGTACTTCGTTTGAAACGTCAAATAGTCTTGCCCCGCATACGGCCCGGAACTGAACTCGCAATCGAGGTACTTCTTCAATTCGTTGATGTTTGCCAATTTCGTTTCCTCCTTTAACGCCGTTGCGCCCTGTTCCATCTGTAAGCCCTGTACGCTTCCATCGACCGCTTGCGCGCGTCGTATTCCTGTAATTTCGTGTACCGATATTCGTCATCGGCTTGTGCCGCTGTCGATATGAGCCTGCCTTGCGCTTTCGGGTCGCACACCTCGCAGCATCTCTCGCCGGAGTGCATATAGTTCAGATCGCACACCGGGCATTTAACATAATTGTTATTCATTGTTTTGATTCTCCTTTTCCGTATTCGGGGTTATTCTCGCATCCGTCGTCGTCACATTCGTGACATTCGCCGTTACAAACGTTCGCCTTGTCGCAATATCCGCAATGCTCGCAAGCCATACAATATTTCTTGCTGTCGGTTCTGCATTTCATATCCTTTAATCCTCCTCGATTTTCTCGAAACCGTCTACGGCTATTCTTTCAAACGTCCTGCCGTACTCGAAATACCAGCCTTCTTCGTCTTGACGCAAGCCGAAACTGCAAACGCTTATCTTGCCCTCGTTCGTTACCGCTACGGTTATTTCGTTCTTACCCGTGTCGATGTAAACGATGTTGAATGTTACAAAATGGTCGGTATCATACAACTTAAATTCGCTTAAATAATACCGGCGTTTATCGCTGATAAAGTCATTCATCACCTCCTCATCAATCAAATTTGCGTTGTTGTTACTGGTTTGTTTCATGTTCGTAAACTCCTTTTTTTATTCAGCCGTTTCCCGGCTGTTCGACCCGCGAAGCACGACGCGGCGCCCGCCGATCCGCAAAGCGGCCCGCAGGGAGTTTTTCGGAGTTTGTAGTAACATGGGGGAGGATTAGTCACATAGAGAAAAATTTTTGCCGACAGGCAAAAAGGGGCGCGGCTTAAACTGAAAGAGAAAAAAGGTGAAATGACAATTTAGCCGAATACCCGAATGAATACGCATCGCGCCCCCGTCCGCTTTGCGGCGGCCAGCCGCGTCGTACCCTCTCACAACAGCCGGAAACGGCTGAATAAAGAATTATATGATATTACCTTTTAGGAAAACAGTAAGGAAATATTGATTAAAGTCGACTCTGTTCCGGTTGGTTATTTTACGGATAAATGATATAATGGGTACGATTTATAAGACGAGTTAAAATCGGCTATCATCATTATGTATAAAGGAGTTATTCAGTGGCAAAGGCAGAAAAAATGTTGGTGAACGGCTTGGAAGTCGGGACAAAGGGAAAACATGGGAGTGTTTATATTTCTCTCACCGATATTGCAAGGTTAAAAAATGAAAAAGATCCGCGCTTTATTGTTTACAGTTGGTTGAAAAATAAGGATACCGTTTCTTTTTTGGGATTATGGGAAACGCTGAACAATCCGGCTTTTAACCGTGTCGAATTCGACACGGTTAAAAGCGAAGCCGGTGCGAACTCATTTTCACTTTCACCAAAAGAATGGGCGGAAAAAATAAACGGTATCGGCATCGTCGCCATCGCCGGAAAATACGACAGCGGCATCTTTGCTCATGAGGACATTGCTTTTGAATTTGCAAGTTGGGTTTCAGCCGAATTCAAACTCTATCTTATACAAGAATACAAGCGGTTGAAAATCAGCGAACAAAAACAGTTGGCTTGGGACGCGAAACGGGAACTCGCCCGAATTAACTATCATATTCAAACGGACGCTATACAAGGCAATCTGATTTTACCGGAACTGACGCAAGCGCAAAAAAGTTATGTTTACGCCGACGAAGCCGACTTGCTGAATGTCGTCATGTTCGGTAAGACTGCCGGCCAGTGGCGGCAAGAACATAAGGCCGAAGCCGACAAGGGCGAAAATATCCGCGACTATGCGACGCTGCACGAGTTGCTCGTACTCGCTAATTTGGAAAGTCACAACGCAAGTTTTATTGAGGAAAAACTTCCTCAATACGAACGGTTAGACCGTTTACGCGGCATAGCCGAACGGGAATTAAACGTCTTGCGGACTCACGCTGTAAATGCGCCGCTATTATTAAATAACGGCAAGTAAAAGAGGATAAGGCGACGTTCAATAACGCCGCCTTTCGCTTTTACCGCCTTTTGCAAAACCGCCCGTTCTCGTCAAACACAAGGTGATGTTTCGGGCTTAACGGCTTAACCTTTTTAACTCTATCCGCAACAATCCCCGCAATTCCATTGACAAATATATAGTGAATCGTGGTATAATGTCCTTGGTGTTCGGGTGCTGTTCCCCTTACTCCGCCAAACAAGATGATACATTGGTCTTATTCACGATGTAGCATCTTAATTTAGAGAAATAGGAAGTGAAATTATGGATCAGAACACGATAGCTATTATTTGGGATTTTGATAAAACATTGACTCCCAATTATATGCAAAACCCGATTTTTGAGCAATTCAAAGTTGACCCGGTTAAATTTTGGGTGGAAGTGAATTCGTTGCCGGAAAAGTATGCCTTAGCCGATATAAAAGTCAATAAAGATACTATATATCTGAATCACATGATAACGTGCGTCCGGCAAGGACTGTTTCCCAGACTTAACAATAAACTATTAAAAGAACTTGGGCAGAAAATTGAGTTTTATAATGGAATCCCAGAAATTTTTTCTCAATTAGATACTATCATTGATAAACCGCAATTTAAAACATTCAATATACATATTGAAAATTATATTGTAAGTACGGGAATCACCCAAATGATTCGTGGTTCGAAAGTTGCTCCTTTTATAAAAGACATTTGGGGTTGTGAGTTTATAGAGAACCCTATTCCCACAAAACTTTGCAAGGAGAATAGTTCAAGTAGAGATGATATTCTAAGCCAAATCGGCTACATTATCGACAATACATCAAAGACTAGGGCGATATTCGAAATCAATAAAGGGGCAAATGTTTTCCCAAAAGATATTGATGTTAACAGTACAATGAAAGCTGAAAGCCGACGTGTTCCTTTTGAGAATATGGTCTACATAGCAGATGGACCGAGTGATATACCTGTATTCTCTATCCTCAAACAATATGGCGGCAGTACCTTTGCTATATATCCGAAAGGCAACAAAGAGGCATTTGACCAAGTTGAACTATTGTTGAGAGGCGGAAGAATTGATTCTTATGCAGAAGCAGATTATTCAAGCGGAACTCAAACAAATATGTGGCTAACACGCAGAGTGGAGGAAATCGCAAACAAAATATATCAGAAAATGAAAGATGCACTCGACAAAAGTGCAGGGAAACCGCCAAGGCACATTGTGGAGGAGTAGATGAAGAAAATATATTTTGCGGGGCCTCTATTTTGCCAAGCAGAAAAAGACTATAATCTTGTATTGGCGCAATTTTTAGAAAAAGAGGGGTATGAAGTTTTTCTTCCACAAAGAGACGGCTATGAAGCGGCTCTGTTAAGCGATAAAACCGAAACGGAAAAAATAAAACTAATATTTGAGAAAGACACCGCAGAAATCCGAAAGGCAGATGTTGTTTTTATGGTTTTGGATGGCAGAGTTCCGGATGACGGTGCTTGCGTAGAACTTGGTTACGCATTTGCATTAGGGAAAAAATGTTACGGCATTAAAACTGATGTTCGTTCATTAGAAATAAATATGGACTTAAATCCATTGCTTGTGGGATGCTTTGATAAAGTCTTTAATAATTCTAACTTTGAGATTGCCCAAAAAGAATTAGCGGCATATATCCACACGGTAGGACTTTGATCAATGTCGAAAATCAAAGAATTCGACAAATCATATCATCTAACTGATGTATGATACAAAAAGTCGAATACATTCGATATTTCATATCATCTTGCCAAAAAGGTATCCTTTTTGCGTAGGCTCTATCCCGATTGTCGCAACCGCGTGAGTGCGCGATGGCAAAGCCCGAAGTGCATCTCACTCTTATCCTGCTCGTCTTTTTGCGCGTTTTACCCCTAATCTGCATCAGTTTTTATACGGAAATGTGTATATTAAAGCACTATATCGGCAGTACCTAACATTTTACTTTAATATACCCCCCCCTCGCACGGCGTCTGTATACTAAAGGGTCGGTATAGCAAGTTTATCAAAGCCGATAGCGCTTTGGACAAACCTCTTGATTAGCCAATCCTATACGATCGCCGCAAGCAGCCGCTTTAAATTACCGGCGAATATTTTCTTTTTATCTTCTATGGAGATTTTCGAGTACGCCACCCAGGCGAGCTGCGGCGCGGGGTCGCGTAAAGGTGTATCCGAACCGTATAACACCTTGTCCGCGCCCGCTTCGGCGACCAAATATTCTATCGCTCCGCGCGTACAGGAGGTAAGCGTGATCTCCAAATAAACGTTGGCGTATTTCTTCGCTAAAGCCGCGTTCCTGCGCGCCGTGTCCCAATCGCCGCCGCTGTGCGCCAATAGGAAACGCATACCGGGATACTTTACGATCAGCTCCTCCGCTTGACGGATGATTTCGTTGTTCTCCGAATCCGTATGCAACAAAAGCAGCAGCCGATGCTTGTCCGCGTATTCGTACCATAGGCGGCATTCGGAAGCGGTCAACGCAAATTTCTGATACGGCCAATAGGGTTTGATTCCCACAAAGATATCGGGATACCGTTCGTGGTACCGTATGCAGTCCTCTACATCCTCGGCGTAATGAATATTGCAAGTGGAATAGCCGTAAACGCGTCCCGGATATTTTTGCGCCGCGTACACCGCTTGCGCGTTACCCGCCCTGCCGTCCGTGCTGAGACCCTGCCACGGCGCGGTGACAATCGAATCGACGCCCAGCCGATCCATTTTCTTTACGATGCTATCGCAATCGCCGTGCAGCGTCGGCTGGCCGCTGACCGTCTTGTCCTCGGCCGGGATCATATGCGTGTGCGCGTCGAAGACCGGTACGGACAACGGCTTCCCCGCCTCCATTTCGCGGGCGATTGCGTCTAAACGGCAATCGGCTTCGGGATAGAGCGGAAACCGATCGCCGCTCAAGCCCAAAAGCCGCAACGCGTTGCCGGCCGCTACCAAATCCTTGTCCTTTTCCGAAAGGTCGGCGTATTCGACAAGGGCCTTGATCGTTCCCATGGGCCGCGAAGGCCAATCGGTTCCGAACAGCGCGCGCTCGATCCCGAAATGCTTTTTCGTCAATTCCAACAAATCGTTCGCTTGATTCCAGCCGATATCAAAATACAGGTTCGGATGCCGTTCGAGCGCGGCGAACAGCCAGCGGTTAAAGGCCCAGTAACAGCCAAGCAAAACGACGTTCAATTCGGGATACGCCCGCAAAAACGGGCCTATATCGAAATGGGCGTTGTTCGCTTCGTCGAAACGAAGCAAAAGCGGCAGCTTTTTCTCCGTCAAAAACCGGGCGATTTCCTCCATATCGTCGGGGTGCAAGGAATGCCGAAACTTCGCGGGCGCGGCGTAAAAAGCACGCACGCCGCCCCGATACAGCTTCTCGAAGTATTCCCCGTCCTCCGTTTCTAAAAGCGCGGTCGAGGGAACCTGCGCCGCCCCCACAAAACGCGGATTGCTTTTCAACGTTTCGCACAGGGAACGGTTGCCCGACACGAAGGAATAGTCCAACGCGGTCATGTCGGTCACGAGCGCGCCGTGCACGCGGTGATACGCCATGTCGTCCGACAAGCCCTCCGCCGTATACGGAAACTCCGGCGCAGGCGCGCTGCGCCGCCCGATCCCGGCGATGATTTCAAAATATTTACGCTGCTTCGTCATACTCTTTCTCCCGATGGTTTCCCCTTAAAAACAAGGCGCGGAACGATGTGCGCAATAGTGTCTTTGATACGGGCTACGTTTGTCTTGCCGCCTCGGTCATGTAGACCAAACTACACTCCCTTCGGCGGCAAAACAACTGTTGCCCGTCTGAAAACCACTCTTGCGCACACCGGAAATAGACACTATTTACGCACTCCCGGCGCGGAACGGGAAAACTATTTCACATAGTTGATGCTTCGGCCGGCGTTGTCTATGAAGGCCTCTCCGTGGCTTTTATCGTACGCCGTCAATTCCTTTACATTGTCCCTTACCTTGCGGTATGCTTTGGCGTATAGCTCCACGTCCTTTTCGTCCGCATATTCAAAACGCGGCGCGGCTAAAAAGGCGGTTTGTGCCAAAAGCTCCGTATTCGGCAACTCCCGCGTCGGCGCATACCTTTCCCAATATGGGTTTTTAAACGGCCCCGCCTTGCCGAAAGGGCTGCCCTCGCCCGTATACAGCGGCGCAGTATGCAGTCTGCCGTAGCCGCACGAGCCGCAGAGTACGCCCTCGGCCGCCAAAGCCTTTAAGAACGTGCTTGTCGATACCCCGTTCAGTCCGTCCGGCAGATAACGCATATAATGATAGGAATACGTCCGCCCGGACTTTGGAGGTGATTTCTGCAGAACGATAAAATCCAAATCCCGGATCCATTCTTCGAGACGCGCCGCGTTTGCGTTGCGGATGGCCGTCGAGGCGTCCAAGCGGTGCAAATTCCCGAGGGCGATCGCCGCCGCGACGGGATGAATACGGTGCTTGTATCCCCCGCCGGTCAAGGACAAACTATTATAGGACGAATCCGGCGGCAGTCCGCCCAGCCGCTCGTAATGCCCGAGCGCGACGGCCCTCTCGTAGATCTCCCTGTCGTCCGTCACGAGAATGCCGCCCTCGCCGCCGGGCATGGTTTTAGAGGCTTGTAACGAAAACGCGGCCGCGTCGCCGACGATCGCATTCTTTTTGCCGCCGTATTTCGCGCCGTGCGCGTGCGCGCAGTCGGTCACCACCTTCAAACCGTGTTTTTTAGCAAGCGCGCCGATCGAATCCATGTCGCATGGTACGCCCCAGACGTGTACGAGCAGAATCGCTTTCGTTTTTTTCGTGATATGCGGCGCGATCGTTTCGGCCGTCAGATTGTGCCCGTCAAGCGACACGTCGGCGAACACCGGTACCGCGTTGTTGACGACGACCGGCCCCACGGTCGCCCAAAACGTAAACGACGGAACAATCACCTCGTCGCCCGGCCCTACGCCCGCGGCGAAAAGCGCGGCTTGTATAGCCGTCGTTCCGTTGGGCGTACACAGCGCGTACCGCGTTCCGACATAGGCCGCGAACTCGCGCTCGAGCTGTCCAGTGACGGACGCGACGGAAATTTGCCCGCTCCGCAAAATTTCCTCTATGACGGAATACGTCTCCTCCGCGACCAGCGGAACGCCGTATTCCTTGCTTTCCTTAACGGTTTTTTCACCGCCCCCTAACGCCAATTTACACATAAACCGATCTCCTTTCCTATTCTGTCACGCGTCAAACGCATAGATTTCCCGCGCCGTCAGCGCGTATACGGAGCCATGCGAATAAAACACATCGATAAACTCGTCCTCCGGCTCATAGACCTTTACCGTCTGAAACGCCGAGCCGTCGAACGTCAGCCGGTGAATCCGGCGGCCGCAAACGCCGACGTACCGATTGATATCGTCCGTCCGCCGAACCATGTACAAGGACGTCTCCCCGGCGTACAGCCCGTACTGTGTGCGGACTTCGCTTTCGCGGTACGGCCCGATTTCGTCGATCCGGCCGGCGGCCAGGTCGAGCGCGACGATCCTCCGAACCCCGTCGACGGTGTAAAAAGCCCAAAAGGAATCCCCGTCCTTTTGCCCGAAGATCCAAAAATCGTCGCACCCGGCGGGCGCCTCGAATTTTTGCGCGACTTGCATGGTTCTCGGATCGATCGTGACCGCGTAAGTCCCGGGCGCGCCGGATTTGCAGCCGCCCATGTCCAATTTACAAGCCGCGCCGCCGACCAACAGACCGCGTTTTTTGTCGTAGAGCAGCGTCCAAATCTGATGCCCCGGCAGAATATCGTCGTTGATCGACGCTTTGCCCGTCTTCGCGTCGTATTTGACCGCGGTGCTGCCCGCCTTGCCGTACTTGTGATTGCACATATAATAAAGGCTTTCCCCGTCGGTCGCCCCGCAATAGGGCCGCATGGCATGGGGCGGATGCGGCACGACGGTACGGGGATTGACGGGAAATCCTCCCGGCTTGTCGGGGTCGTACTCGGTCAGAACGCCCTCGGTATAGCTGGCCATATACACCTTGCCCGCAAGCCGCCAGGTCATCAAAACCTCGCCGTCGCCCGCGGCGGCGCGCCCCGCGTCAAAACCCCGACCGGTCTCCGTGTCCAACGTCCAAAACCGTTGCGTGATGAACGGCGTGCCCAATATCCTGTGCCCGTCGATTTTAACCAGCGTGTCGGTCGCGCAGATTCCGACGCAATCGGGCACGGTATGCAGCGATTGTTCGCCGTTTCCAAGGAATTTATAGAATTCGCCGTACATCGTGACCGCCGCGATTTCTCCCCGGCCGGTTACCCGCAAGGCATAGTTACGGAACAGATCGGTCAGACCGCGCAATTCCGCGACCTTGCCGTCCCGTCTGTCCCAACGGTATAAACGGCCGTCCGCCGTAGAGGGTATGCCCTCGATCCCGTAGATATAGTCCTTATGGCGGCCGAACCACACCGCGCCGCGCTCCGTTTCCGGCTTCGGCCCGTCCTCCAAGCGGTACGCGGCGGGATTCAGCCATCCGCGCCCCGGCACATAAGCCCTGTAATTCTCGTCTTGCACGTACGTATAAGAGAGTTGCGCCTCTTTTCCGTACGGCAGCCGCAGCTTTGTTTCCAAGGTTTCGGCGGCCGGGTTCCAGCGCAAAAACGTCAAAGCGTTCTCCGTTTCTCCGAACGACGTATACACGTGCGTATACGTCCCGTCGCCGTTCGGAAAGCCGGCGTACGCCGCGTTGCCGCCGTCCGCCGCGTGCAGGCGGGCGGTCTTGCCCGCGCGGGTATCGAAGGATACGGTCAGCATCCGGCCCTCGCCGGCCGACGCGGAAACCAAAAGCTTGCCCGTTTTCTCGTCATAATTGATTCCCGAAAAAACCAGCCCCGACGGCGCGCCCGTATCGTACCCCGTTATCCCGCCCGTGGACAGGTTCAGCGAATAAACGCGGTTCAGGCCGCCGCACAGCCACAGCGTTTCGTTCCCCGTATAGACCGCGGCGTAAAAGCTGCCTCGCGCCTCCGCGAGGGGATTGCTCCCCTCTCCGCCGAAACGGTATGTTCGGTACTGACCGCTTTCGGTCACGAGCAAGCCCGACGCGCCCTCGTTGTGATTCACCGAGGATATCCAAAACCGTTGCTCGTCCGTTTCGGGGTCGCGCCCCGCCGGAATGAGCGGACAATTCACGAAAGGCTCGCGCGTTTTCGGAATGTTGAATTTTTTATACCTTGTCTTTTTCACGCTATCCTTCATTCGCCCTCCTTTTATGGCTGAAAAATCGGAGCGGCGGCGCCGGTCTGAAAGGAATGCTCGATCGCGGCGATACACCGGACGGGCGCGACAAGCCGGGCGTCGGGGCGGAGCGGCTTCCCCGTCCGCAACAAGCGGGCGAACCGCGCGCATTCCTCGTCGCAGGACCGCTCGGCGTTAACCGGGCGGACGATATTTCCCCGTTCGGTGAAAACCGTGACGGAATAGGATTCGTAACAATGCTCTAAAAATTGAACGGTCACGTCGAAAGCGGAATAGTGAAATATCGCGGCCGCGCCGCACGCGTTTCGACGCGCGGTCACGGCGGCGGGCGCCCAGCCGAACGTTGACAAGCACAGCTCGACCGCGTGAGAGGCGTAAAACCAAAAACCGCCGTATTCGCTGTTCATAAAAATCGGCGCGGAAACCGCGCCGCCCCGCGCCGCCCCTTGGGCGACCGCCTTTTGCAGAGGTTTTAATTCCCGCGCGTCCTTTAACGAGGATCCGCCCGCAAGCGGCGCGCCCGCGTCCCGCGCGAACCGCGCCAAGCTCTCGGCCTCCCGCGGATCGGCGGTAAACGGTTTGTCGATCCACACGGGCATACCCCGCGCGATACAAGGGCGGGCGAACGCGGCGTGCCGCCGTCCGTCGCGAGCGGTGACCGCCGCCGCGTCCACGCGCCCCGCCATGTCCTCGGGCCGTTCCGCGATGGATTCCAAGCCATATTTTTCCGCGAGTTCTCGGTTGCTTTCCGGGTAATCGCCGCAAACGGCCGTCACGCGGATATCGGGAAAGCGGAACCGCCCGTCCGCGAGCGGCACGTTGAAGTACGCCGCAAACGCGTCCGCGTGCGAGTTCTCGCTTCCCAAGATACCGATTCTGATCATATCCGTCCGCGCCGTTTACGGCGTCGTATAGTCCGTATAGGCGTTCGTCGTCATAAAGCGGGCGTTGCCGACATAGAACGTCGCGTACCCTCCATTGCACGACCATAGGATAAATATACTGCTATTCGAGTATTTGGCGGAAGATAGATCAAACGCCAACGTCACCCATTGGCCCTTGCCCGGTGCGGCCGAAGCGCCGGTATCGTCCAAAACGGTAATGCCGTCGATAGACATAGTATTGTCGAACGGCGTCCAGGTGAAATCCTGAGATACGCCATACTGAAAACCGATCGAATTATTACTGGAGCTCGCATCCACCCAAAGGTCAACCAATAAATATCCGTATCCCGCCGCGGTATATTGAAGCGTCTGAATCCCCAACCAAAATTCATACCAAGCCGTACCGGTATTGTCTTTCGAATAAGCCATCTTCATCAAGTCTTCTTTCCCTTGATAAGAAACCCCGTAAGTATGCAATCCGGCCGTCTGCGCAGGCCCGCTCGTCAAAAATGCGGAGCCGTCCGGATTCACGACCGCCGGATGCACGGACGTAAACGCGGTTAAGCCCGACGAAACGGCGAAGCGGATATTGTTGATATACATCAAATAATCGTCATTGGCAAAGAATATAATGATCTTATCCCCCGCCGGCATTTGCGTAAGGTCGATACAATACGTATACCATGTGTCGAGGGCAAAAGCCGACACGGAATTGTGCGCCGCGTCGTACAGCGTGATCCCCGCCCCCGGCGCGTTGCCGACCTGAATATCCGCGGGACTGCCGGCATTGTTACCGATCCAAAACCGCGGATAGCCGCCGTCCCCTTGATCGGTAAAGTAGGCGTCGAACAGTACGTACGTATACCCCGCCGCCTTATAGCTGCTTACATCCATGAACCATTGGTTCATGTTCTTAATTCCATATTGGCCTGCGAATTTGAC
This sequence comes from Clostridia bacterium, assembly GCA_026001225.1. Classification (GTDB taxonomy): domain Bacteria; phylum Bacillota; class Clostridia; order Christensenellales; family DUVY01; genus BNZQ01. The sequence continues at coordinate 17,485 of BNZQ01000022.1, read as the reverse complement.
GAGTCCGCTCTTGCCCTTATACGCGACGTCGTTCGTCCGCGTCACCGTATTATCTTGATGATAGATCACCGAGTGATTGACCGCGACCGTGTCGGGGTGCTCGGACGCAAACGCGGCCAGACCGGGAGCGGTGACGGCGCGGAGGTTGCCGACATACATTTCATAAGCGTTTCTCGAGAAAAATTCAATCACACCCGGCGTATAGGAGAGATCGATACAATACGTATACAATGTATTGTCGGCAAAGGCCGTCACGGGATTGTGCGCCGCGTCGTACAGCGTGATCCCCGTTCCCGGCGCGCCGCCGAGCGGGATATTGACGGGAGCGTCGGCGGTCAAATCAAGCCAGAATCGCGGATAGCACTCGCTTTGCCCTTGCGCTTCGAAACGGGCGTCGAACAGCAAATACGTATAGCCCGCCGTTTTATACGCGCTCAAATTGATACGCCAAGCGTTCTCCCATCCGCCGGTTCCGCTTCCGACAATATGAGTCAGTCCGCTCCCGCCCATGTAGGAAACGCCGTCGCTGCGCGTCATCCCTTTACTATACGGATCTTCAACCACCGCCGCGTTATCGAGCGTTCTGGTAATATGGAACACGGCCGTATAGATGACGCCGTTCACATTCAAATACAAGACGTTGTCCGCCAAATCGGGATCGAGATCGGCTTTGTCCGCCGTGTAGCCGCCCGAGACCTGAGTCAGCGTTATAGGCTGACCCGCCGCGTTTTTCGCGCTGTCCACGGTAAACGCGGTTGTGATCTTGACCGTTCCCGTATTCCCGGAAGCGGACAGCTCCACGATTTTCGCCGCGTCCGCCGCCGTATACGTCACGTTGAGCGTCACGGTCGAGTAGCCTTCCTCCACGCCCGACACATAGTAGGACACCTTGATCGTCACTTCCCCCGCGCTTTTCGCCGTGATCAAGCCATTGACATCGACGGACGCCTTGGCGACGTCGGAGGATGTATAGGTAAACGTCGGACTAACGATCTGCGTCGCACCCTCCGCGGCGGTAGCCGTGATCTGCGCGGTCTGTCCCGTGGACAAGCCGCTCTGATCCCCCGGCGCGGTGATCGTCACGTAATACGGGTTGAGAATCTCCGCCGTAAAGCTTGCGACGGCGGTCTGTCCGAGATACGCGCAAGTCGCCGTGACCGTCACGCTTCCCTTGGATATGCCGGTCAGCGTATTTCCCGATACCGTCGCCGAGCCCGTACCGTCCGAGACCGTCCACGTCACGGCCGCGCCGGTCTGAACCTGGCCTTTCAACAGAACGGACGCGCTCAAATTCACGGGAGAGCCGACATAGGCGGTTTTGACCGTCGCGGACGTGTCGATCGACAATTCCCCCGCGAGGTATTTTTCGTACGCCGCGGCCGACAGGAACCGCACGTTGTCGATATACAGCTTAAAGCCGCCGTTGCTCCATAGATGCGCGGGGGCAACATCCCAGCCCGTCAAATCCCACGCGAGGGTCAGCCATTGATTCGCCGCCAACGGCGTCAAATTATACTGGGGATCAAAAACCTTCAAATGACTCGCCGAGGATTGGCCGACCGACAGAGTGACCAAGGTTTCGTTATCCGTTTCAAAGGAAAATAGGGCGTTGCCGCTGTCGGGAATAAAATAGATATCGATCAGCATGACGGCAAAACCTTGCGCCGCATAGGTGTTGTGTTCTTTGCCCGGAATGATCAGATCGTTTCTCCATGTCTCTCCGGCTCCGCCGTCGAAACGGGACAAGTCCGTCCGTCCGACTTCGTTTACGTTACGGGTCACCGAGGCGCGGTAGTCCGCGCCGGGATTCGGCACGAATATATCCGAAGACCCTTTCAGCGCGGTATAGAACGCCGCCTCGTAGGAGATGCCGCCGGAAACGACGTACAGGTTGTTTTCCCGCTTGGCCGGATCGAAAAGCGATCGATCCACTTCCACGCCGCCCGACACCGGCGCAAAGGCCACCGGCGCACCCGAATCGTCGATCACCGAATCCACCGAAAGACTTGTGGCGAGCTTCAACGCGCCCGTATTGCCGGACGGCAAAAGCTCGACCGCCGTTTCAAAAATCTTGGTATATTCCGCGTTCACCGCCAAATACGAGCTGACCTCGCCGTTGTAGGACACGGTAACCGTGAACCGGCCCGCGCTTTTCGCCGTGATCAAGCCGCTGCCGTCGACGGAAGCCTTGGCGGCGTCGGAGGACGTATAGGTAAACGTCGGGCTCGCGACCGGCATATCGTTGCGCGTCACCGAAGCGTTGATTTGCAGGGTTTGTCCCGTTTTTAACACTTGATCTTGGAGCGTGGAAATATCTAAGAACAATAAATCCTTGACGGCCACCGTAACCGACTGCGGGGTCGCGGTCTTGCCGTCGTAAACGCAAGAGGCCGTAACCGTCGCATTTCCCGCGGTTACGCCCGTCAGCACGCCCGACGGCGACACCGTCGCGACCGCGGTGTCCGAGGACGTCCACGTCACCGCGGCGTCGGAAACCGTCGCGCCCTTATAGGTAACGACCGCCCGCAAGGTCAGGGATTGGCCGGCGAAAATGGATTCCGTCGCCGCGTCGATATCGAGCGACGGAACGTAATCGGCCGAAACCGTCACGACGCATTTCGCGCTCGCGCCGCCCGCCGCGGCGGTGATCTCGGCGGCGCCCTCGCCCGTTCCCGTCACCGTGCCGCCGGCGACGCTCGCCACGGCCGCGTTCGAGGTCGTCCAAACGACCGCCTCCTGCGTGTTCTCTACATCGGCGGTCAGCGTGAATTGCCCGCCGATGTCCAACGAATACACCGAATGGTTCAGCGTCACCGAGGGATTCTTGTCCTCGGGCGGGGTTTTCGGGGCGCAAGCGGCGGCCAGAGCCGCGCCCAGCAGCAGCGTTACGGTTACCAGTGTCAGTTTCAACCAACGTTTCATGTTTTTGCTCTCCTTTTTATTCTGTGTCTGTTTATGTGTCCGTTTTTTTAAGATTATGTTGAAAATACTATTCTTTTTACGCGCGTCCTCAAATGCCCCACCGCACGTACACGTCGCTGATCAGGACGCTTTCGCTGATATGAGAAATCTTGTGCGTCAGCGCGTCCGCCTTGAAATCCAGCTTCATTTGCAGCAGGGTTTGCTGGGAATACAAATTTCCGTACAAGGCGATCAGCAAATAGCGGATAGAAAGGCTCTCCTTTTGAATCCGCAAAAACAAGGTCTTGTACAGAAGCGGATCGGACGTTTTCAACGGTTCGATCGCGGCGTAAGCCTCGCCTAAATACCCCTGCCATTGGTCAAGCTTGTTTTTCGGCCAATATTCCGCCTTGTCCAAATCCGCAAAAATCGCGCCCGATATACTCTTTTCGTTCTCCAAATAGGCGTACCACGACCGTAAGCTGTCGAAATATTTCCGCACACCCGGCGCGGCGTCCTTATAATACTGCGTAAAAAACGCGTCCACGAGCGCGTTGAAACTCTCGTTGACGTCCCACATCAGCTTGGACTCGAGCCAAATCCGCAGCGCCTCGAAGCCGGAGGAGAAGCTGTCGTAGATCGCTTGATCCAGAAACCCCACCGCGCTGCACTCCAAAGCGAATTTATAGTTGTCCTGCATGGTGTTAAAGCTGTTGAACGGAACAAAATAATTGCGGAAATTCGCGGCGTAGTTCCATACGTGGATCTGATTCGTCACGGCCGACCAGCCGCGGAAATCCTCGCCGATGGAATAGTTAGCCACGCCGTTCCACGATTGGGTGTAGTCGGTGTAGATCGGCGCGAACCAAATCGCCGTGTTGTCGCGCATGACGACGCTTTCGTCGATCGGGCGATATACCCCGTCCGCGCCCTTTGTGACCGGCGGCGTGGTGGTCGTATAATACGCGAACAGCAGGATTGTCAACGGGCGGCGTTCCGGATGCTCGGCCGCCAGCCATGCCTTGATCTCGTCGGCCACCTCGTTGCACGCCTGAATATAGACCCCCGCGTCGGTGCCGTAGCGCTCGTGCGCCGCCGTGCAAGCGTCGCAATGGCACCACGACCCGACATCCTGAAAGCCGATCATGACGATCTCGGAAACGGGATCCGCCTCGATCGCTATTTTCAGGCGTTCGGCCAATTCCTTTCGCATCCCGGCGTTGGAATAGCACAGCTGCTCGCCGTCCGTGCTGTAGAATTCGGGATGGTACGTTTCGGGCTTGGCGGGGTCATTGTATATCTCTTTGGGCAAAAGATCGAACGTGTTGTGGTTTTTCGAGCCGAATGTGGACATCAAAAAATCGTCCATGCCTTGCAATCTCATTCTGCTCTGATAGGTGCTTTGGCGCCAAACGGGAGCGCGGCTGCCCAACCGCCAATCGAAGGAGGGTTTGATGTTCCAGTCGACGTCCGGCAGCTTGCTCTCGGTTTTAGGAGTCAAGTAAATTTCGTCCTCGGCGTACGCCTCGAAATCGACTATGATATTTAAAAAGCCGTAAACCGCGTACAGGGTGCCGTAATCGGAACCGCCCGCCATGAACACGGATTCGCCCTCGGTCTTGAGCGCGTATTGGGACAAGCCGAACGTCCTCGTATCCACGTTCGGCAGTGCGGAGGACAGCAACGAGGTGTTGCCCACCGAGAGGTATTTAGCCGTGGCGGAATACGCGGCGGAGGCGTCGTCGGTCACGGAGAAATCCACGCCCGTCGCGGTCTTTAAAAATCCGGTCAGCTCGCCCGCGGCGAACAGGACGTAACCGGACGCGTCCGCGGGAACCACAACCGTATAGTCGGTCGCGCCGTTCTCGAAAAACGTCTTATCCGTAAACGCCACGGGCGGGCGGACCGGCGGCGCCGGCGGATCGATGATTCCCAAACCGCCCGAAGGGTTGTCTTTGTCGGCCGCCAGCCAGCCGATCAGCCCGCCTAAACCTGCGCCTATAAGCGCGCAAGCGAGAATCAGCGCGATGATACGCGTCCTTCTTTTTTTTGCAGCAGTCATTTTTATCTCCTCCTTTAGGATACGGTCACGGCAACGCGCCGTTCCGCCGTGTTGCCGGCGGCGTCCACCGTGAAATACTCCACGGACCACGCGCCCCGAATGAGCGGCGTCCAGTCGTATTTTCCGGCCGCGTTTTTATCGAGCTTTTTAATCACGCCGAACGGGTCGGTTATATAGACATAAACCTCGATCGCCGTTCCGTTTTTGGACGCCGTCGCGGCGGGCAAGGTCACGGTTTTACCCGCGACGGCCGTCTCCGGCGCCGCGCCCGCTATGGAAAGCTCGGGGAGCGACCTGTCCGGTACGGTGATCGCATAGGAGAACTGTGTCGGCCGGCCGGGAAGCGCGGAATCGACGGCCGTATACCGCACCTGATACGCGCCGGTCATGCTCAACGGAATCGAATACTCCCGCCCCGGATCGACGGCATCGAGCAAAACGGAGTTGTCCGGGCCGCGCACGGTCATCGTAAAGGTAACGGACAGATTCAATATGTCCAGCGCGATCGCGCGCGGCAGGACGGCCGTAGAGCCAAGCTCATAGCTTCCGCCGTAGTCGCCGAGTATGTCAATCCCCGGCGAAACGTTATCGGCCGCGCTGTTCGTCAACCGCTGTCCGCCGATGTTGCGCAGGGCCAAACGGGCCGAACCGCTCACGTCCGCGATTACGAATTCCAACCAGACCATGCCGCTCGGGAAGCCGGTAAAGGGCGCGCCCGATACGGTGGAAACCGCCTTAATCCCGTTGTTCTGCGCATCCTTGAACTTTAGGCCCGCGGCGTCGTATTTGACCAACGGTCTGTATGTACTCGCGCCGGTAAACGAACCGACCGAGGGCATCGGCTTGCCGTCGCCCACGGAGAGCGATATCCCGTCGCCGTTTTTGATAAAGGAAACCTTGACCCTCACGGACGGATCCGCGCTATCCGTCAAATACACGTCGATCCGACCCGCCGCGCTCAAGGCGGAAACGCCGCCGCTCTCGAATTCAAACTCGAATTTGGCGGCGAGCAAGGGCTTGATGAATCTGACCGAGGTATCGCCCGCGGCGCTCGCGACGAGCGTCACGTTGGCCGCATTGGATTCCACCGCCGCGCTCGTCAGGAATAATTGCCGCATATCGTACGCGTAATTCGGAGCCGAACCGGTGCGGATCGTTTGAATCGGAATCGAATACGATTTGGAGCCGGAGCCGCCCGCCGTCGCCGTGTACGTCAGGACGGCCGCCGTGCCGGACGGCGTATACTTTCCGTCGGCGACCTCGCGCGTTCCCGCTCCGTCCGTCACGCTCAAAGCGGCCTTGACGGCGACGGGCGCGCCGGACGCATAGCTGTAAGCGTACAGCTCGGGCAACGTATATTCGGCGTCCGCAATGAACACGAAGGGCAAGGACGCCTCCCCGGTAAACACCGGCTTGCCGTCGTCCGCAACCGCGATATCGGCGGAAACCGCCGACGCCGTTCTGCCGATATAGTCCGTCGCGGTATAGGTAACCGCGTAAACCCCGGCGGCGTAGGGAATGAACGTACCCCCCGTCACGGGATACTCCGCCCCGGACGTCTTGTGCCGGGCGACGGCCGTCAGAACGGCGTTCCCCGACGCGCCGGTCGCCGACGCCGCGGGTACGGGCACGGGATGGCCGACCAAATTCGGCCCCGCGCCCGGCGCGCCGACGCCGACGCCCAGAGCGGGCAGCGCGGCGGACGCGGTGACGCGCAGCAGTTTCTCGGCCGTGTTGCCGAACAAGTCGGACGAGCGGTATACGATCGTATAGACGCCGGAACGGAAGGGCGTAAACGCGCCGTCCGTCACGTTGACCCGACCGCTCGCGGTGCTGCCGTAGGCGTAATAGACATAGGCATTGACCGGCGCGGAGCCGCATTCCTTGTCGTCGGCCGAGGCGGGGAACAATTTATACGGCCTGCCAACCTCGGCGGCGGGCAAGGCGTTTTCGCCGTAGCCTTGCGTATCGGCCGAAATTTCGGGCGGAACGGTATCCTCCCGGACGCTTTGCCGCAAATCGTTGCTTCCCGCCCGGGTCAGCAGAAAGCGCGCGGTCATCGCGGTGTATTCCTCGGCGCGGACGGAAACATAGGCCTCCCCCGTCGTAAAGCCCGTCCACAAGTTATCGAAAGCCCGGGAATCGGAGAGATCGACGATCAATTTCTGATTCACATAAATGACGCGCGCCTCATAATCGAAGCTGACCGAGAACGTGTTGATGACTTTGCCGGTAGGATCGATCGCGCCGTTAAAGGTACAAGTGGTATAGGCGCCCCAAATACTCGGCTCCACGTAGGCGCGGTCGGGATTGCCTTGTTCCCAGCCCACCCGCGCTTGTCCGTAGCAGCCCGCTTGCAGATAGGCCATGTAATTGTCCTCGATAGACTTGCGCACCGAGACGGTGACGGTGTTGGAACTGTCGTGAACGTCGGTAAAGGTCACCTCCAGCCGCACAAAATCGGCAACGCCGGCCTTTTGCGACAAAACGTCGATATCCACGATCGGATCGCCCGCTCTCTTTCCGGTCAAATCGACCGTGCCGCTGAAACGGAATTCCTGCCCTTGAGAAAGCTCGACGGCCACGCCTTCGCGGCCCGGGTCGTAGGGCGAAACGCCGTAATAAGCGCGGCTGTCACCGCCGGTGACGGAATACGCCGGGTCGTAGACCGTAAAAGCGAAACGCACGGTGTAAATCTTGTCGGCAAAGAACGCGCGGTATTCGACCGTATAGACGCCTTTCAGGTTGAGAACCGTCTCCGCCGCGGCAAACGCCCTGCCGTCGGGAGCGTATACGACCGACGAGGCGGGCAAGGTCAGACCGTTCAGGGCCATGGACACGGCGGGAATCTTTACGGCTTCGCCCACCAAATAATACGCATTGAATTTCGGCAACGCGGCGGCGGGCTGCGAAGCGGAGGCGGTCACCGTAAAGCTTTTCGCGCCGGGCACGTTGGGCTCCGGCGCCGTATAGATAAATTCATAGGCTCCGGCTTGCGAAAACGTGAACCGGTCGTCGGGGCCGCAAACCGCTTTGTCATAGCCCTGCACGGTCTGTCCGTCCTTTTTAACCGTCAAAACGGCGGTCATCGACCGATCCGTCAAATCCTTGTTGGCTACGCTCCCGTACGGCAGGGCGATCGAGGAGCCGACGCCCAGCGTCCGATCCTCCGTCCGCGCGTCGAACGTAAAGGTCGTGGACGCCGCCGCGGCCGGCCCCGTCACGGCCGGCGCGAAGCCCGCGGAACCGAGCTTGCCCGCCGAATCCTGCGCGGAATAATTGACCGTATATCCGTCCGCGTAAGCCGGCGTAAAGCTCAAACCGGCGGTATAGGGCCGGGAAGTCAAAACGGGCGCGGAACGATACAGGACCTCGACGTTGATATTCGCAATCGGGCCGTCCAGCAAATCGAAGGCGTTCGGCTCGGGCAGAATATACGGCGAGTCGATCACGGCCTTGACCGAAAAATCGGCGAATACGGAGGGACCGTACGCGTTGGGAATGACCGCTTGCGCCAAGCTGTGTCCGTTGATATAGTACAGCATCGCGCCGCCGTTTCCGCTGGGTGCGGAAAACCGCAGACCGAATGAATACTCCCGCCAGACCGAGCCGACGGAGCCAACCGCCGCGCCGTCCAGCGTGATCGCCCGGGCTGCGGGATCGAAGCGCAGCCGAATCCGCGACGCGTCCGCGATTTGCACGGTTTTGCCGCCCGAGGACACGGTATAGCCGTTCGCGCCCTTGCGGAAAACAAGCTCCGTACTCGAGGACTCCGCGCCCGGGCTTTCGTTTTGCAGCGCGGCGGAAAACGCGGGCGCCGCGCCGTTGTCCTCCAGAATACCGAATTCAAGGTCGAACACGCCGCAAAGCCTGCGGTCGAGAGCGACCGAGGCGTTCGCCGTACGGGCCCGCGCCAACAGACCCATGCCGCCGTCCTCCGCCGCCGCGGAAACATCCAACGAAGCGTAAGACGTCTTAAACAAGCCGACCGTGAATACGTTGGCCGCGCTGGCCGACGGTAACGCCAGCCCCGTCCAGACCGCCGCCGCGACGAACACAGCGGCCAGCAAGAAACTTACCTTTTTTTTCATACGATCCAATCCCTTCCTTTTCGTGCGAACAAATTCGCCTTCTTTTCCTTGTTATCCTTTAATCCCGCCCATCGTCAGATTGCCGATGAGTTTTTTATGAAAGACAAGAAACAGAATCAAGACCGGCATGAGCATCATAATGCCGCCGGTGATCTTGATCGTTTCGACATTGAACGAATTGAGCGCGGAAAAACTGAACTGATACATACCGTACGCGACCGTGGGCGCGGAGGGCAGGAACATCATGGGCGTTTGGTAATCGTTCCACAAGCCGATAAATTGCAGCAAAATAATCATGAAGAGCGTGTTTTTAACCAAAGGAATCATAAGGCGCGTCAGAATCGTAAAATTGGACGCGCCGTCGATCGACGCGGCCTCGGCGTAATCCTTGGCCACGGTCTTGAAGGTCGCGTAGAATATGAGAAAATAGATATTTAAAAAGCTCGCGTTCATGATCCACATGCCGATCATATTGTCATAGACGCCGATCGCCCGCGTCAATTGAAGCTGAGAGGGCAACGCGCCCACGATCGGCAAAATCAGAGCGACGATCACGATCCCGTAGACGATTTTACTGAACCGGTACGGGAACTTGGCCACGAGGTAGGCCGTCACGCAAGTCACGATCGCCGAACAGACGGCTCCGCCCAACGCGTAGAGCAACGAATTGAGAAACATATCGTAGATATAGAAGACCTTCGTGCCTTGCAGGCCGGCGACCTTGATCTGAAAATTACTGAACGCCGAAACATAATTATTGAAGGTCGGGGGCCACGCGGGCCAGAGCACGTCGCGCACGAAACCCTCGCGCGTCTTGAGCGAGGTATACAATCCCCAAACGAGCGGCAACAAAATCAGGAGGACGTAGACGAGCAGCACGGCGAACAGGAGCACGAATACTATGTTATTTACTTTCCATATCTTTCGCTTCATATCAGAACTCCGTCGCCTCCGGCCCTAATTTTTCGAGAAGCTTTTTGACGCCGAACGTCAGCGGCGCGGCGACGAGAGTGAACAACAGCCCGTAGGCGGCAAGCCGGGGATAGTTTGCCGTACCCGCGTAGGCCGTCTGCGCGAACAGGAAATACCCGAACGTATAGACCTCGTACTCCGCGCTGCTCGAAAAGAAACTGAATAAATTCAACTGATTGGTAAAAATGCCCGCCACGCCGACGATCAGGAACGTGGAGATCGTCGGAAAGATCAGCGGCAGCGTAATGTACCAAAACTCCCGCAAGGAAGTGATCCCGTCCAGCTTGGCGGCCTCCGTCAGCGAAGCCGGAATACGCGCGATCGCGCCCGAATAGACCAGTACGCCGGTGCCAAAGCCGACGAGTATACTGTAAAACAGAACCGTAGCGAAAGCCGACCGGCTGTCGGTCAAAAGTCCCGGGACGGTTTTGTGAAAGACGCGCAGCATAAATTCGGGATAAAGCCGGTCCACGAAGTATTTGAACAGCACGACCATGACGATCGCGGAGATGATGGACGGCAAAAAAAGTATGACCTTGAAAAAGCCGTGCCCCGGGAATTTCTTGGTTATATAAAACGAAAACAACAAGGCGAGCGGCACGCCCGCAATCAAGCCGACGGCATAGGCGACGAGCGAATTAACCGCCGTCTTTGCCATGAGGTTCGAGCCGGAAAACTCCTTGAAAATATTGATGAAGTTGGAAAAGCCCGCGAAGCCGTACGCGCCGGACAAGATGTCGTAGCTTTTGAAAGCGAGCAAGACCGAGTTTACGTTGACAGCGACATAAAAGTACGCGAATTGGGCAATCGGAAACGCGATCAGGACGGTGTAGAAAATCATGTCCTTGGTCTTTTTGGACATAAACTTACGGTTCGGCTTGCGCTTGCCCGCGAAACGCCCATGCAAGGCTACGCGCAGGTCGTACACCGCGCCGGAAAGCATCCTCGTATGTTTTTCTTTTTTCATCATAAACGTACAGCTTACCTTATACCGTTCCGCGTCCTACCGATTTTTCACACGGCTGCGTCGGGCTATTTCGGTTCTCCGAATATGTTCGCGTAATATTTCCCGACGCCGTCAAAGTACGCTTTCGTCGGCTGCGTCGAATTGTTCTTGTAATACGTGACGGGAAACCGATAGCTCGTCGAGCCGATAACCGCGTCCCACATCAGGCGCGTATTCAAAACGTCGCCTTGGTGATTCAAGTACAACGCGCTGTCCGCGCCGGTATAAATAATCGTCGAATTCATTTTCGTCGCCCAGACCGAACGCCCGAAAGGACTCATCGCCGCCTGATCGGCCTCGGTAAGCGTGTAATTGTAGCCTAAAGGATTACCCGTAACCTGCGTGAAATTCACCATCATCGCGTCGGTCAGGAAAAATTGCAAGAATTTTTTTACGAGCGGCAATTTCGCGGGGGCGGTTCTCGAGTTGACGAAAATCGCGTTCTCGTTGAGCTGCATCAGCGTCTGCTTTCCTCCGTTTGACCCGATTTGGGCGGTCGTGGCCTTGGGCAAGGGCATGAATCCGAGGTTCCTCGCTTTTTTACCCAAAGAAGCGTCATTGACGGCCATTTCTTCAAAAACCGGCGTCGCCTCGCCCTCCCACCACGTACACTCGCACATCATGGCAATAGGCTTTTTGCCGGACATATGCGCGCTGTACAAAAATTCCTGTTGCGTGTTCGTATGGGACAGCGTGGGCGAATAACTCAAATTGTGGTATCCGCCCGACAAAACCAACCGCCTCAGGAAGTCCAATCCGTAGAAACGGCCCGCTTGCTTGCCCAGCAGTGCGGCGTTGGACTCGCCGATCTCCGTGGGACCCAACGGGGTAAGGTTGCCGGCGGCGTCCGCCGATACAAGATTGTCGGCCGTGCCGCCGAACGTGAAATTCAGACGCGTGTTAGCCGGGCCTTCATAGTCCGTCCACAGGCTTGTGCCCACATACGAGGCGTACTCGGGATATTGACCCGACCAAATAATCGGGACGACGCTGGAGCCGTCGATATAGTCCACGAGGTCGAAAAATTCGTCGTATGTCGCGGGGAAACCGTCGTCCCACGTGCCGGTCTGCCCGTCCGGCCCCGCGGATTTCTCGCCCGCCGCGTTCACGTATCCGCCGCCCTTACCGAGATAAAAGCCGTAGCTGTCGAACAAATCGGCGTCGTAAATAATGCCCGAATACGGCTCGACGAACGGAACGGCGTAATATTTATTGTCGGACTTACGCTTTAAGAATTCCTTTTCTTCGGGATACATCTTGTCCTCTATGCTCTTTGTTTCACCGAATTCGGTAAGCGGCGCGGTGACGACGTCGGTAATGTCGGCCAGTACGCCCGCATTGATAAAATCGTAGTAATTGATGTTCTCGGTAAAAAATATTTCGTTGAAGGTCGTTTTCATGCTCTCGCGCAAGATGACACCGTTGTAGGTTCTCTGCTTGTCGATCATCACCTGAACGCCCGTCTTGCCGTCCTCAAAGGAAACGTCCTTATACTTTTCCTCGAATTTCCCTTTCGCGGACACTAAAAAAGCGTCGCCCCAGCCGCCGTCCATTATACCCGCATAAATTTGTGAACGGGTCGAGTCGACCTTGTCGGTATTCTTATCATCATGGCCGCCGCAGCCCGCCAAGGACAGCGCCGCCGTCGCCGCTAACAGCATAAGCGCCAGGATCATAGCCAACTTTTTCATGTTTTCGATCTCCTTTCTCTCAAAGGTCTTTTTTTCGGAACTACGTTCCGAAAAACAAACGGGGTACCCCGTTTGGCCCCATTCAAATACATATATAGTTTAACACCGTTTATGCGATTTGTATTTAGATAAAAATAAAAATATTTTATACTATCGTCAATTTTTTATCAAAAATCCATTGCAACACCGCGCGGACGCGGTATAATATCGGTATGTTCAGTCAGAAAACACGTTGGATCGGTTTCCCTTCGGAAATAGAATGCCCCGAAGCGCGCAAAACCTTTCGGCTCGGGTGCAAGCCCTCCGCCGCCGCCGTCACGGTCTGCGGACTGGGCTTTTTCGAGCTGTACATCAACGGGAACCGGATTTCGGACGATTGTTTAAAGCCCGCGTGGTCGGAATACGCCGAGCGCGATCTAAAACGCACTATGATCGAGAGCCTGCGTCCGCCGGAGAACTATAAAATCACGCCCCGCGTCTATTACCTTGAATACGACGCCGCGGCATTTTTACGCGAGGGTGAAAATTGCGTCGGCGTTACCTTGGGCAACGGCTGGTACCGGCAAAAGGAGGACGTCTGCCAAGGCGACATGACCTACGGCAATACTCTTCTGTTCGCGCTCGACTTAAAAATAACGCTCCCGGACGGCTCGGAAACGCATCTCGTTTCGGACGGCGGTTTTCGCTGGCGGCGGAGCCATGTTCTGCAAAACTCGGTCTATCGCGGGGAGGTTCAGGACTTGTCGCTGAAAATCGACGGTTGGGCCTTGCCCGGTTTCGACGATTCGGCTTGGAGCACGGCGGAAGAAATCCCCGCTCCGAAAGCCCGTTTGACCAAACAAGCATCCCCCCGCGACAAGCTCGTCCGAACGATACGGCCCGCGCTTTTGGGAATGCGGGCCGACGGCGCGCGCGTATACGACGCGGGCGAAAATATTTCGGGCTGGGTGCGCTGTACCGCTTGCGGCGGAGCGCGCGTGCATATCCGGTACGCGGAGCTTGTCAATCCCGATCTCACGCTCGATCCGTCCACCTGCGTGGCCGACGGCACGGATTTGATGCAAGAGGATCTCTATCTGAACGCGCGGAACGGCGACGCTCTCGCCCCGTCGTTCACATGGCACGGCTTCCGCTATTTCGAGATAGAGGGCGACGTGCGGAACATAGAGGTATGCGTCGTTCATGCCGACGTGCGCATAAATTCCGATTTCAATTCGGACGACGCCGTTTTAAATTGGTATTACCGCGCTTTTACCGCTTCGCAGCTGGCCAATCTTCATTGCGGCGTGCCGATGGACTGCCCGCACCGCGAACGGCTCGGGTATACCGGCGACGGCCGCTTGACCGCCGACGCCGCGCTGCTGACGCTGGAATACGGCGCGTTCCTCAAAAAATGGCTTTTGGATATCGCCGACAGCCAAGATAAAAAGACCGGGCTTGTTCACTATACCGCCCCCTATTACGGCGGCGGCGGCGGCCCCGGCGGTTGGAGCTGCGTCGTCGTCGACGCGCCCTTGCGGTACTATGAGCACACGGGCGATACAAAGACGCTGCGGTTCTTTTATAAACGGATGCTGCGCTGGTTAGACTGCTTTCACGGCATGACCGAAAACGGCGTCGTCCGGCGCGGCGCGCCCAATTGTTGGTATCTCGGCGATTGGAGCGCGCCCGACCCGATGACGCTCTCCGCCGATTACGTCAACACCTATTTTTATATCAAGTCTTTGCGTTCGATTCGCCGAACCGCGGAAATTCTGAACGAAGGATTGCCCGAACGTTTCGGTTTCTATTTAAAAGAAAGCGAGAAGTCTTTCCGCGCCGAATTTTACGACGCGGCCCGCGATTCGTGGTGCGGCTCGATACAAGGCGCGGATGCGTTCGCCGCCGACCTCGGTTTCCTGAGCGCGGAGGCCGTCGGGCGCATGGCCCGACGCTATCAAGAAACGGGGACATTCGACACCGGCATCTTCGGCACGCCGATTCTGTTGGACGTTTTAGCCGAACACGGTTATGCGGAAACGGTCTTTCAACTGCTGTCCTCGCGCAAATATCCCTCCTTCGGTTTCATGATGGCCGACGGGACGAACACCTTGCGGGAGTCCTGGGACGGCACAAAGCGCGCCGTCCTCGCCGACTCCCGCAACCATCCGATGTTCGGCGCGGCCGTTACGCATTTATTTTATACGCTTTTGGGCATTCGGAGGAAATCCCCCGCTTTCGCCGACATCGAAATCCGCCCCGCGCCGATACAAGCTTTACGCCGTATAAGCGGAAGCCTGTCGACACGGAGCGGAAATCTGTCCGTCGTTCAAACGCACGACGGCAAAAAATTGTCCGTTACGGTTTCAATCACCGGAAAACTGCGCGCGGAATTGATTTATAAGGACAAAAGAGTCGTTTTAAAGCGCGGCGAAAACCTCTTTGAAAGCGAACTGTAAATTTTTCAGATTTGCAGTTCCGCGACGCGCCAAACCAAATCCGTGCCGTACCGGAACGCGGTGCAAACGATCTCCGCGCCCTCCGGCGTCGCTTTTACGGCAAGCTCCTCGCCGCTGTCTATCCAACGCGCGCTTTTTATCGTTTGGGCAAAGCCCCGCAAGACGATTCTCTTTTTCGTCTTTCCGTCCGACAGCACCGCGTCCCGGCCCGCCGTCGGCGCGTCGTCTTGGTTGTCCGTCAGCACCACGTTGGCGTCGCCCACGACCATCGCGAGCCCGCCCACAAACAGATAATATCGGCCGTCCTTGCCCCGCAGTACAAAGTCGCCGCCGCCTGTTTCGACGCCCGAGGGCGCGGTATCGCGCAGCGCTTTTGCAAAAATCCGGTTCCACGCGCCGATCGTCTGCAAAATCCCCAAATCCAAAGCGCACAGGCCGCCGTCCGCTTTCGGCCCGACGTTAAACAAAAAGTTCGCCCCGTAACGGCGGCAGGCCATATAGCTGGTCAGCAAATCGCGCCCCGATTTAAAGTTGACGTCCCTTGCGGCGCGCGCCCAGTGCGACCCGATTGTCTCGCACATTTCTCCCGCCATGTCGCCGAGAGGCGCGTCCGGCCGGCCGCGCTCGAACGTCGCGACGTCTATCCAATCGTTGTCCACCGCCCCGCGCCGGTGCAAGCCCGTATTGTTGACGATCACGGCTTGCGGTTGATACTTGCGGATGATACCGTACAGCTCGGCTTCCTCCCAGTCGGCGTCGGGCTTGTCCCACATACCGTCAAACCAAAAGCCGCCCACCTTGCCGTAGTTTTTGCATAAAACCTCGATACTCGCGCGCAAATATTTCAGGTAGGCTTTGAAATCCGTTTCGTAGGTCTTTTCGCGCCAGTCGAATACGGTGTGAAAAAAGATCGGTACGACGCCGTGACGGTTGCACGCGTCCGTGAACTCGCGCACCAAATCCCGCCCGCACTTCGAATGCGGCGCGTCGTAGTCGTTGAGTCCCTTCGTGTCGTAGAGCGAAAACCCGTCCTGATGGCGCGTCGTCAGCACCGCGTACCTCGCTCCCGCCGCTTCGATTTCCGAGACGAGCTTTTCGGCCCAATCCTCTTTGACCTCGAACCGATTTTTGAGCGGTTCATAGTCCGCGTCGGAAATTCCTTGCGCGTACTTGACCCATTCGCCGCTTTCCAAAATAGAAAACAATCCGAAATGAATGAACACGCCGAAGCCGAGTTTTTTGAAATTTGCCACTCTTTGTTGTTTGTCCATGCTTATGATTCTCCCTTTGCGTTTTAAAGCCCCAAAAATTTCTCGGCGTTTTCGCGGGCGATTTTTTTAAACGCTTTCTCGCTGATCTTTTTCCCTTTCCACGCCAGCAACAGCTCGATTAAATCCACTTCCATGTCGGGGGCAACCATATCGGTGCCGAAAAACGCCCTGTCCTGAAATTCCTCTAAAAACGCCGGCCCGTATCTTTCGTCCCGCGTCAGCGCGTTGTATGCCGTGCAGTCGGACAAATCCAAATATAGATTTTTGTATTTCCGCAAAAGCTTGGGCACGACGCCCTCCTCTTTGATTTCTCCGCGGGGCAACCAAAATTCGGGCCGCCCGTTTTTGCCGGTGTAATACGCCTGCTCGCCCTTTAAATTCCACACCACGTTGCGTTCGCCCGGCGTATCCAGCCGCGCGATCTCCGACCAGAACGCGCCGCCGTGCCCGAATAGAATCAGGTTCGGAAACCGTTGCAGCGTATGCTCGAGCTGCGGCAAGCCGGGGTCGTCGTATAGCCCGAAATCGCCGGTCAACTGATCGGAGCCGTCGTACACGACGGGTAAGCCCGCTTCCTCCGCGCATTTAAATAAATTTTGCACCATCGGATCGAACACGGGCAGATTGGGCATCACCTCGCCCACGCCCTTGCATCCTTTCTTTTTATAGTGCTTCAGCAAGTCCGTTAAGGGCGCGTTCGGGCCGTTGGTCAGCGCGCGCGGATCGACGTTGCAATAGGGAATCAGCCTGTCGGGGTATTTTGCCGCCATTTCCAAAACGTCCTCGTTGCTTTGCGGCAAATAGATCTCCGGGCTGACGATAGGCAGAACCACGCCCTTGTCTATCCCCAAGCGGTCGTAAACGCGGATCAATTCCTCCGCAGTGCAAAACGGCGGCGGCGCCGGCGGCTTAACTCTGTACGCGTGCGCGTGTATATCGATAAATCCATTCATGCCTTTCTCCCCATTTTACGGCTTTTCGCCGTTCTTTTTGATATTGATAAGCTTGCAAACAAAAACGACCGCGCCCAACAGAAAGGTCAAACCGTTGGCG
>BNZQ01000021.1 GCA_026001225.1 Clostridia bacterium | reverse complement strand
TTTCGACTACCCGATCTGTTGCTCCCGTGCCATATCTGCTTTCTTGTCGCCCCGCACTTCGGACATACCGTCATTATCTTTTCCATTTCTCTATTATATCATATGAATTGCTACTTGTCCACTCCTAAAATTGTGCAAGGAGTTGACTATTTCCCCCGTTTCGTGTTATACTTAAAATATACGGTTTGCTGATCATGAAATATATCGCGTTCGCCTTAAAATATATCAAAAACAATTTCTTTCGGCTATTGCTCTTGACGGCGGTTCCCGCCGCGCTGTTCGCCATGTTCGCTAGTCCCTCCCGTTTAATTTTGTTCGCCACCGGATATGATCCGCAAGGCATAACCTCTTTGGGCGGCGTCATCGGCGCGTTGCTGCCGATGTCGAAAGCGATTTGGCTGTTGCTGCTGATCCCCGCGGCGGCGGTGTTCGCCAGTATGACGTTCGGTTTTATGGAACACCATATGCGCATGGGCGTCTTCGGCGCGCGGGGGATCCTGCGCCGGCTGAACTACGGCGCAGGCGGCTTTTTATTGCCCTTTGCCGTGCTGACCATTCTTTATTTCATTTGGCAGTATCTGTGCGCTTTCATTTTGTATTTCATCCATTATCTGTTCTATCAGGTTTGGGGTTCGCCCGCGCTCGCGACCGTTGTCACCGCCGCCGTATCGTTGGGCCTGCTGTACGTTTTCTTTTCGGCGGCGACTTATTTCGTCCTATGGCCGCCGGTCATGCAAATGTCGGGCTACGACCTCGGCGACAGTTGGTATTACCAACTGAAAATGCTGTCGGGAAACCAGCACAAATTGAAATTGGCCCTCTGCTTCCCCGCCGCCCTCGTCGCCGCCGTGATCCTGCTGTTCAATCTCTTTGTGCCCGAAGCGTACATGGTCTATATCCGCGCCGTATGCTTCCTGTTCGAATTCATGTACCTGCCCGCTCTGTCCATGACCGCGTACTTTGATATCACGGGGACGGAACGGAGGGATCTGATTGCGAGAAAGAAGTACTATTTGAGGTAGCGGTCGAATTATAAGGTGAAACCGATATGAATATATTTAAAAACGCATTCAAAATAGTAGGCGCCAAATTTCCGATCGTATGGTCTATCATTCTGTATTATCTGATCGCGGGCGTCATCATCACAAGTGTCGGCTTGTCCATTTTGCTGCCCTATGTCAACGCGTTGGTGGATTTTAAAGTCACCGAAGCTGTATTGCAAATTTTAAAAGACCTTTCCCGCGGCGAATTTTCCGTCTTTTTCACCGGTGCGCACAGCCTGTGGAAAGAGCTTGTGGGCGGTTTACAGCCGCACCGCTTCGAAGCATCCCTGCTTTTGCTCGCGGTCTTTATGATCGGGCGTTTTTTGTTCGGATGGGCCGACCTCGCCTTTTACGACATGATCCATTTGCACCTGTCGAGCGCCGCTAAATTAGGCTTTATGCCCTGTTTCATTAAAAGAATCGGCCCCGCCGCGCTCTATCAGCTGAACAAGCTCGTATTCTCCCTGCCTTTCGATATCGCCGTGTTCGCGGTGCTGTACTTGATTTCACTCCTGACCGCCGTCGCCGCCTTGGTCATTTTCGTGCCTTTCATCATGATGCTCGCGGCCGTGCTGCTGTTCAGCCTGCGGATCGCCTTTCTGTCCGGTTGGGCGCCCGCCCTGTTGGAGCATCAAAAAAGCGTCTCCGCCTCTTTCGGCATTTCCGTAAAGCGTTTGCGAGGAAATTTCAGGCGCGATTACGTCGTCTATTTATTGTTCTTTTTAGCCGCGATCGTTTTTAACGTGTTTTTCGGATTGTTCACCTTGTTGGTGGGTTTGGTTCTGACGATCCCGCTGACCCTATTCTTTTTAAAGGTTCTCAATTGCGTCGTGTTCCGGCAGAATTCGGGTTTGCGGTACTATATCGACAAAGACAACGTGGTTAACGGATAGGAAAATCTCCGCTTTTTAATAAATCCGCACGAGCTTATTCCCCGCCATATCGCATGACGTCAAATGATACGTCACGTTATTTTTTATAAAAGGCTCGTTTTTGCCCGTCAAGCCGTGCAGATGGCCGTAGACGCACGCCGCCGCGCCGCTCCGTTCGATCAAAGCCGTGTAATCGGAGTCTTTTTTTCGCGCGTTAAACGGCGGGTAATGCGTCATGCAAATTGGTATGTCCCCGTCCTTTTTGATTTTTAAAGCGGCTTGGATCGAGAGCTTCAGGCGTTCGGTTTCCCTTAAATAAATCGTCTTATCCTCGGGGGTCTCGAAAACGCCCGGCGTTTCGGGCGCTGACCATAGACGGCTGCCGAAAATCACGTATTTTCCCCAACGCAAAGCGTCGTTTTGAACCGCGTACATACCGGCCGGAAGGCTTGCGCGTACGGCGGAAATCGACTTCCACCAATAATCGTGGTTGCCGCGCAAGAGAACCTTTGTGCCGGGCAGTCCGCCGATCAATTGCAAATCGGAGACGGCGTTTTCCAAATACATCGCCCAACTGATATCGCCCGGAATCAGCACGATATCGTCCGGCCCGACCTTTTCGCGCCAATCCTCTTTTATTTTATCCCAATGATTATCCCAACGGGGGCCGAAGATATCCATGGGCTTGGGGTTGTTGACGGACAGATGTAAATCGCCGATTGCAAACAGTTTGCACATAGGAAATAGTATACCATATTTCGTGATTGAATGCACGAAAAAAAACCTTTCTTCATATATTGCCATATGGGCAAACTCCAATCCTTACCTCTGCATACGGCTGAACCGACGCTCGCCGAATTGCCTCTCAAAACGCCGGCGCGGATCAGCGGCGTACATTTGAACGGCTTCGAGGCGCGGCGCATGACCGAATACGGTTTTGTCGTGGGGACGCCGGTCGTCGCGCTGTTCCGCTCCTTGGGAGGGAACCTGACCGCGTTTGAGATACGCGGCGCGGTCGTCGCTTTGCGGAAGAGTACGAGCGGCGGCATTAAAATTGCAACGGAAAAGCGCAATTCATAATGAGCAGAAAGAATTTCAACCGATTGAAGTCCGACCGATTTTTTGTGAATACAAAAAATCGCGTTTGGTCGGAACAGAGCGCGGAGCAAGCGTCAGACGGGGAAACGACGCCGGCCGTTGACAGGTTCAAAGCGAATCGAAGCGCTTTAATCGCCCTTGCGGGCAACCCGAACGTCGGGAAAAGCACGATCTTTAACGCTCTCACCGGCGCGCGGCAACACACCGGAAACTGGACGGGCAAAACCGTGGAAACCGCCCGCCGCCCCGCGCGTCTTTCCGGCCCGGCGGCCGATATCGTCGATCTTCCCGGCACGATGACCTTGCAGGGCGGCTCCGCGGAAGAAAATATCGCGCGGGACACGATCGTCGGCGGCCGCGCCGATCTTGTCGTCCTTGTCGCCGACGCGTGCGCTTTAGAGCGCAATTTGATTTTACTGTTACAGATTTTGCGGTTCCCCTCCAAAGTCGTACTTTGTTTGAATTTGAGCGACGAGGCCGAAAAAAAGGGAATAAAAATCGACTGCGGAAAACTGTCGGAAATCCTGCGAATCCCCGTGATCGCCACCGACGCGCACTCTAAAAAGAGCATACGCGCGTTGGCGGAGACGTTGAAACGGGAGTTGGAAACGGAGCGGCAACCTCAAACGGAACCTTGCGCTTATGACGAGGACAAAGAGAAAGACGGCTCTTTAGACGGTTATGTGCGCCGGGCCGAAGAGATCGCGCCGTTAGTCACTACATACCGCAAGGCCCACCCTTTCGCGCGCGATCGCAAAATCGACAAAATTCTGACCTCTAAAGTGTTCGGCGTGCCGATCATGCTGGGGTTTGTAGGGATTCTCTTATGGATCACGATCGCGGGCGCGAATTATCCGTCGAAAGCCTTGGCTTCGCTGTTTGAGAAAGTTGAAACGGCGGCGTACGGATGGCTCAAACCTCAACCGATTCTCGCGGACGTGCTGATCGGCGGTATCTTTCACACCGTCGCCGTCGTCGTGTCGGTTATGCTGCCGCCTATGGCGATCTTCTTCCCGCTGTTCGCCCTTTTAGAGGATTTCGGATACCTGCCGCGCATGGCTTTTTTATTGGATCGCAGCTTCGCCAAATCCGGCACGTCGGGCAAGCAAGCGTTATGTATGTGCATAGGTACAAAAAAGACATCGTTCAAAAAAAGCGGGATGACTTACTCGCGCCAGGATTGCTGTTTGGCGGCCGCATGCTCGGCAATCGCCCGCTTGATGGCATCTCGATCGAGTTTTTTCACCGGCGAACTGCGGGCCGATTTGGAGCGAGCCGCAGCCGGAGCCGGCTTCGAAGGCGACGGCGCGGATTTAGCCGCCAAGGGCTCCGCCGTTTCGACGGCCGGTTTCCGCGTCCCGACAGGTTTCGCGGCGGGATGCGGAACGCCGACCGACGCGGGAGCGTCGGCGGAGACGAATGTGATTCCGCTATTCAGAACTTCGTAAACGGCGTCCTTGCCGGGGAACGCGCCGTCCACGGGCACGATGTACCAATTGCGCACCTTCGGCCACCGCGCGCGGCGCACCTCCGGGTGCGTCTCCGCGAGCGTCTCGGCGTAAGCGTCCGAGATTCGCACCGTCATGCTGACCGCGCCGTCCTTTTCGTAAAGCATCGCGTACGTCCTCCCCTTACAATTTAAGGAAGCGGGCAGGTACGGACGATCGTCCCGCTCGGCGGCGGCCACGCCTTTCAATCGCGCCGCGCGCGTATCGGCGATGATTTCCTTGCGCGTAATTTTGAAATCCGAAAAATGCTCGGCCTTGTACTTAGCCAAAGCCGCGCGGTACGCTTTCTCGGCGGCGACGGCGTCCTCGTCGCTTAAACCCGCGTTGCGCGCGGCGTCGGCCTCGATTTGAGCCTGCTCTATCCGCGCCTCCGGCGCGTCGGCGTCGGCATCCTTGCCCTCGTAATATTTCCGCCACACATACTCATAGCACTCGTCCAAAAGCTTATAGACCCCGCGCTTGCTCTTGTAGGATGCGTCTATGACCAGCTTATACCAGTTATCGCCGCCGGGAAATTTCGACCGCTTGATCGGATGCCGTTCGGAGACCGTTTTGGCAAGCTCCGCGTCCATGCGCAAAATAAAGCTGAAGACCAAATCGTCACGTTCGTACATTAAACCGAAACACCGCTCTCCGCAACGCAAATAATCGGGGAGCTTGGCGTGCGTCTTTTCCTTAATGTTGGCGGGAACGGGAAAGCGGACGCGGTCATTATTCATATCTTCCGCGTGGTCAAAAACGTCCTCGCGCGATAACGTAAACAAGCGGGCCGGCTTTTCCGACTCGGGCACGGGCACGGGCGCGGGCGATTCGTCCGCAACGACTGTCCTCTCGGGCTCGGGCGCAGGCCCTGGTTCAAGGTTGGGCGCGGGCGACGGACTCTCCGCCGCGATGGCTTCCCCGACGGGAACGGGCGGAAAAACGCTTGCCCCCGCCGCCGCTCCGGCCCCGCCCGCGTCGGCCGCGGTTGTTCTCCGGCGTTTTCGGAACAAGAGAGAAAGGGCTTGCGTCAGGAGAATCCCAACCGCCAAGCCGGCCAAGATAAAGAGCGCGTACGGTATATACTTCACAAAATCCATAACAATTTACCCCCGATTCGCGGCTTTGCGTTTCCGGCTCGCCGCATGATAGGCGATCACGACGACGATACCGAGCAACAACCCGCCGCCGCTCCACGGCAGCCAATCGTAATCGGCTATCGCCCAAATCCCGCCGGACGCGCCGACCTTTTCCCACCGCGCCGTCAACGTGATATTCTCCGTCACCGCGTCCGTCGAGAAGTTCCATTCCGTCGCGGCCCCGGCCGCAAACCATCCGAGGAACCGATAGCCGTCCTTAGCCGGATTGGCGACATAGACGACGTATTCGTTCTCGTATACCGTTTGGGCGGCGGGCGCCTGCGAATCTCCGTCCGTATCGAACGTCACCGTGTAGGCCGGAATTGCGGCATACGCGGCGGTCAAGGTTACGTCCGCGCCGTTCAAGGTAAAGGTGTAGCTGCCGTCGCCGTTGTCGGTCAACGCGGAGACCGCAATCCCCGTCGCCGTCCAAACCGTGAACCGTTGCCCCGTCGGAACCGACAGCTGCGCCGTCACGTCCGTGCCGTCCGCATAGATACCGGAGCCCGTCCCGCCCGTCACGGTCACCGTATAGACCGCCGTTGTATTCTCCCATCCTGCCGTCAACGTGATATTCCCCGTCACCGCATCCGTAGAGAAGTTCCATTCCGTCACAGCCCCGGCCGCGGCAAACCAACCGAGGAACCGATAACCGTTCTTAACGGGATTGGCGACATAGACGACGTATTCGTTCTCGTATACCGTTTGGGCGGCGGGCGCCTGCGAACCTCCGTCCGTATCGAACGTCACCGTGTAGGAAGGAATTGCGGCATACGCGGCGGTCAAGGTTACATCCGCGCCGTTCAAGGTAAAGGTGTAGCTGCCGTCGCCGTTGTCGGTCAACGCGGAGACCGCAATCCCCGTCGCCGTCCAAGCCGTGAACCGTTGTCCCGTCGGGACCGACAGCCGCGCCGTCACGTCCGTGCCGTCCGCATAGATACCGGAGCCCGTCCCGCCCGTCACGGTCACCGTATGGACCGCCGCCGCGTTCTCCCACCGCGCCGTCAGCGTGATATTCCCCGTCACCGCGTCCGTCGAAAAGTCCCATTCCGCCGTCGCGCCGGCCGCGGCAAACCAACCGAGGAACCGATAACCGCTCCGGGTCGGATTTGCGACATAGACGACGTATTCGTTCTCGTATACCGTTTGGGACGTGGGCGCCTGCGAGCCGCCGTCCGTGTCGAACGTCACCGTGTAGGCCGGAATTGCGGCATACGCTGCGGTCAAGGTTACATCCGCGCCGTTCAAGGTAAAGGTGTAGTTGCCGTCGCCGTTGTCGGTCAAAGCGGAGACCGCAATCCCCGTCGCCGTCCAAGCCGTGAACCGTTGACCCGCCGGAACCGACAGCCGCACAGTCACGGCCGAGCCGTCCGCATAGACGCCGGAGCCCGTCCCGCCCGTCACGGTCACCGTATGGACCGCCGCCGCGTTCTCCCACCGCGCCGTCAGCGTGATATTCCCCGTCACCGCGTCCGTCGAGAAGTCCCATTCCGCCGTCGCGCCGGCCGTAGCAAACCAACCGAGGAACCGATAGCCGTTCTTAACGGGATTGGCGACATAGACGACGTATTCGTTCTCGTATACCGTTTGGGACGTGGGCGCCTGCGAGCCGCCGTCCGTGTCGAACGTCACCGTGTAGGAAGGAATTGCGGCATACGCTGCGGTCAAGGTTACATCCGCGCCGTTCAAGGTAAAGGTGTAGTTGCCGTCGCCGTTGTCGGTCAAAGCGGAGACCGCAATCCCCGTCGCCGTCCAAGCCGTGAACCGTTGACCCGCCGGAACCGACAGCCGCACAGTCACGGCCGAGCCGTCCGCATAGACGCCGGAGCCCGTCCCGCCCGTCACGGTCACCGTATGGACCGCCGCCGCGTTCTCCCACCGCGCCGTCAGCGTGATATTTCCCGTCACCGTGTCCGTCGAAAAGTTCCATTCCGCCGTAGCCCCGGCCGTTGCAAACCATCCGAGGAACCGATAGCCGTTCTTAACGGGATTGGCGACATAGACGACGTACCCGTTCTCGGATACCGTTTGTGCGGCGGGCGCCTGCGAGCCGCCGTCCGTATCGAACGTCACCGTGTAGGCTTGCACGAACAAAACCGTCACGTCATAATCGAACGTAAAGCTCGCGTAAGAAATCCTAATCGTATAGCTTCCCGCGGTCGTATTGTCAAAAGCGGAGCCGGCGACGTTATATTCAGTCGTCAACCGTACCACCGAGGAATCGGACATGACCGCAAACACGCCCAGGCCGCCCGTCTCCAACGATTCGCCGGGCAGATAATTCAGCTTGGCCGACGCGGTGTTTACGACCAGATCCACGGCATAGGGCGCGGGCAGCACGGTGACGACGAAGGACTCCGTCAAGGCATCGACCGTAATCTTGATCGTATAATTGCCGGCGGCGTTCGCTTGGAAAGCGGAGTCATCCAATATATACTCGGCGGCGGTAAGGGGCGTCCTCACACCGTCCGAGGTCAAAAGCGTCACGTCCAAGCCGAGGGGATCAAAGCTCTCGCCGAACTTATAGGTCTTTTTGACCGCGCCGTCATCGACAAGAAGCGCGACGGGAATCGGTGTCGCGGGAGGATTGTTTTGGTCAAGTACGACGACGGGGAACGAAACGTCGAACCCGTAGGCGCGCACCCAAATCGTGCAGGTACCCTCCGCCGTCGAATCAAACAAGCCGTCGTCCAACTTATAGTCGGAAGCGTTCAGCGTAACGACCGAGCCGTCGCCGTACACCGCCTTGACGACAAGTCCCGTCGGATCGAACGAATCGCTCAGATCGTAAATCAACCGGATAGCCGAATAATCCAACAGCAGATTGGCAACCGTCGGCGCGGACGCGTCCGGGATCACGACGACCGAATACGTCCTTGTGAACGTTTTGGCGGACGGCCCCGTCCCCACGGTATATGTCACCGTTACGGGATACGTACCCGCCGCCGTGTTGTTAAAAGCGGATTGATCGACGTTGTACTCGCCCGTTCCCAACGTCACGACGCTGAAATCGGAATACAACGCTTCCACAAGTAAACCGGACATATTTAACGATTCGCCGATAGAGTAAACCAATTGAATGCCGGTCGTATCGAGCTGTATCTCCATGACGCCGATCACAATGACGTTAAAGCTGCCGCTCAAATTCCCGACCTGCACGTTCAGCATATAGGTACCCGCCCGCGTGTTATCATAAGCGGCCGAGTTGATGCCGTATTCGGCCTCACTCAACACCTTGCCGGAGCCGTCGGCGTACTGAATCGTAACGGCAAGCCCCGTATAATCGAGCGCTTCGCCGATCTTGTAGATCAGCTTCATCGTCGAATAATCCAACGTCAAGCCGACGGGTAACAAAGGCATGTCGGGCACGACGGTCACGGAGAACCGCGACGTAAGCGAAGCATAGGTTACGAGAATATCGTACGTGCCCGCGGCGCTTGCATCAAACGCGCGGTCGTCGATTTCATATCCGTCCGAGCCGCCGACCGATTCGGACAGGGTCGCCGTGCTGCCGTCCGATTTTGTGATTCTGACGACCAAGCCCGAAAGATCGAGGGTCTCGGTCAGCGCATAGGAGGTTTTAACGCCGGTCGCGTCCGCTTCGAGGTTGACGACGATCACGACGGCCTTGACCATGATATTAAACGTCGCGGTAACCGTACCCGCGGTGACGGTGACCTCGTAAATATCCGCCGTGTTCATGTCGACGTTCGACCAATTGACATTGTATTTAGAGGAATCCAGAAGGACGATCGTGCCGTCGCTGCGCAACGCCTTGACGGCCACGCCCGTCGTTACCAACGTGTCTCCCACCTCGTAAATCTTTTTAACGCCCGACGTGTCTATGATCAGGTCGTCGATCGCCGCGACCTCCCGAACCTCCACCGAAAAGGTCTTGGAAACCGCGCCGGCGCCGGCCTTAATCGTGACCGTATACGTGCCCGCGACCGTGCCGTCATAGTCATTTTCCACGGTATAGCCGTCCGCGCCCTGCGCCAAAACCGAGGTCGTCATATCGGACATGATCGCGGTGACGGCAAGGCCGCTTAAATCCAACGTGTCGCCCACGGTGTACACCTTCTTGACGTTGCCGGAATCGACGATGATATCCGCCAGCGTGACGTTTAGAGACACGACGGTCACGGTGAACGTCGCGGATTTCGCGCCCGCGGTAACGGTGATCGTATAGGGGCCCGCGACCGTGCCGTCATAGGCGGAGTCGTCAACCATATAGTCGCCCGACGTTAAATCCCGCAGCGAGTGGTCGGACATATACGCCTTGACGAGGAGACCGGTCAAATTCAACGTGTCGCCCACGGCATAGGTCGTCTTGACGCCGCTCGTGTCTATCAACAAATCCTGAACCGTAGGCGCGGGATTGACCGTGACCTGATAGGTCTGCGTAAACGCGGTGCCGGTCAACGCAACCGTCACCGTATACGTTCCGGCGGCCGTTTTGTCAAAGTCCGTCGTCACCGAATAGGCCGTTCCGGCAAGCGCGACCTTCGTCCCGCTGCCAAGCAGCTTATAGGCCTCGAGATTCGTATAGGAAATATCCTCGTTCAGCTCGTACGTTCTCTGCACGCTCAACGCGTCGATCGTAATGCCGACCACGGGATCGATCTCCAACGTCAGGTAATAGATTCGCTCGTCTACGCCGTTTTCCGCGAGGACGCGAATGGAAATCGTTCTTTTGAGCTCGGTCGGCCCAAAGGTCACCGCGCCGCCCGCCGCGCCCGTCACCGTTACGGTCGCGCCGCCGTGCGCGCCCGTCGGCGTGACCGTGAACGTCCGGATTTCCGTATTGAGCAGAACCGAATAAACGACGTCGGCGTTTTGCGCGGCCGAAGCGGTATCCGAACCGTATGCCACGTCGATACCGGTGATCGTCGTGTCGTCCGAACGCCAATATTTCAGCAGAACGGACAACGGCGCCTCGATATCGTCGAAATAAACGCTCGAGATGACGATCTTATAATCGGTTTGGGTATCGACCGACACCCTGCCGACCGTGCTTTGCTGGACGCCGCCCACGTAGATTTTATAGTTGTAGTCGGATGCGGCGTACGCGCCGTTATCCAACACAAGCAGGCCGTTCAGATCGAAATCGGTCTCCGTTTTGCCGAAAGCGTGCTCAAGGGCGTTCGCGCCGACGCCGGGCTTAGCGGCGGAGCACGGCAGAACGACCAAGGTAAAGTCCTCGCCGTAAGCGGCGAATTCCCCGTTGTCGGCCGTATACGTGATCGTAAAGACATACGTTCCGCCGGCATAGGGCACGGTCAAAACGCCGTTTGTAAAGCCGGTGTAAGCGTCGCCGCTTTTAAAGACGATCGCATACGTATAGCGGTTAAAATACGCGCCGTCGTTGACGCGGATGACGTCCTCTATACGAACCGCGTCGGTTTTCAGCGGCAGCTCGTATTCGTACGTCACGTTCGCCGCGCCCGACGGATCCTCGAGATAGGGCGTTTGCGGACTGAACGCATGAACCGTAAGCGTTTCGGTGTGTTCATATCCGACGAAATACGCGCTTGCAAAGACGATCCGAACGGTATAGGACGCGCCCGTAAACGTTTCGGGATCGATGCCGTCGATGACGCCCGCGGCGTTTAAGACGGTATCGACATAGAAAGTAACCGTATAATCGTCGGGGTCATACGCGCCGTTCGCGATCGCAAAGACGGTTCTCAAATTGACGCTCGTCTCGTCCGCCGCGCCCAACGTGTACGGATTGAGGCTCTTTACAATGTCCGGCGTATTGGGATTCGGTCGGATCACGAGCGTATAAGGCCCGAACATAATGTTGTCGAAATGCCCGTAGAGCGCGTGGAGAACAACCGTCACCTTGCAGCTGCCGCCCGTGAGCGGCACGGTGAGCAATCCGCCGGTTTCATCTACGTCCACTCCCGCTATATCCGTCAAGACAAACGATATCGAATACAGATTCGCGAAATCGCCGTCGTTCAGCGTCAGCAGCGACAGCAGGTCTACCGTGAAATCCCGCGCGGGCAATACGACCTCGGATTGAAAGCCCGAAACCGAGGGCGTATTGCTGCTGAAAGGCAGTATGTTCAGCGTGAAAGTGTTGTCGTAGGTCGGGAAATATCCGTCGGGAGACGTGAACCGCACGGTGACGATCAAAACGCCGCCCTTCGGGCTGACGCCCACGATCGTGTCGTCGCCGAGCGATACGCCGTTGATGAGATACTCGACCTTATAATCGTTGGCCGTAAAGCCGTTGTTCCGGATTTGAATGATCGATTGAACGTCGATTTGGATCTGTGTCGGCGTCAGCGTCAGCGTGCCGGTATCGGGCGATACCGTCGGACTCTGATCCGTGGGCAAAACGGTAAGGGTGAGCGTAAAGACCAAATCGTCAAAGAATTCCGACGAAACCGTCACCTGTATCCGGTAGACCCCGCCGCCGTAGCTCGTTATCAGGCTGTATCCGTTGAATTCCTCGCCGGCGGCCAGCGCTTCCAAATTCCCGCCGTTCAGTCGGCCCAAAACGTCATAGCTGATCTCGTACAGCGTTCCGTTGTAGCCGCCGCCGGAAATGTATTTGTCCAAAACGCCGGATAAGAGGACGGCGTTGTTTTTGGGCTGCAGAACGTACAAGGCGGTATCCTGCGTCAGAGAAGGCTTCGGGGCGGCGTTCGGATTCACCGTCAGCGTAAAGCTTTGGGTGACCGGATCGAAATAATTGCTGTAAAACGTAACCGTTCCCGTATATGTGCCGCCCGTTTTGTCGGCGTGGAAGATATCGCCCGTGACGCCCGCCGGATTGGCGTCGTCGTCCAGGAACGGGTCGCCGTTTCGGGCGGTTACGGTATAAACCGTCGTAAACGCGCCCGGTACGTTATAGGAATTGGGATTGACCGGGATAATCTGCGAGAGGTCCACGCGGGTTTCGCCCACGCCCAGCGTCGTTTCGTATTGACCGCTGCCGGAAACGGCGGGCGGCGTTCCCGCGAAGGGATGAACCGTCAGCGCGGTCGTACCCACGACGTCCTGAAAGTATAGGCTGCTGATCCGGACCGTAAGATTGAACACGCCTCCCTTTTCGGACAGATACAATATATGGCTCGTAATATCGAATCCGTCGGGATGGTCGTCGTCCGTAACGAGCGCGCCGTTCTCGTCCACCTGCTTATAGGTATACTGCACGGCGTAATCGGTCGGCAGGAACGTGCTGCCCGAAACGATCGGCGCGGAAACGCCCGGCACCGGCGCGATATTGCGGACGTCCCCCAAATCCAGCTTGTTCCGCTCCGCCAGCGACAGCGTATATTCGCTCGCCGCGTTCACGGTGGGAATATCGTCGGGATTCGGATAGACCGTCAGCAGAAAGGTTTCGTCAAACGCGACGAACGGCCCTTGCACCCCTTGAGCCGGCGTAACCGTGACCTTGATGACAAACGTGCCGCCCTTCGCGGACGCGTCCACATGAAAACCGTTCGCAAGATCGCCCATTACGTTGTCGCCCGAAAACGAGACGACGATCTCATTCGACAGAAAATCGCCCGGATCGATGTAAATGAATGCGTTCGGGTCCGTGGCGTCCGGCGTCGGTTTGATAAACGGAAGGAGAGGCGTCGTCGTCTGTCCGGCCGCGAGCGTTCTCTCGCGCGTGATGATCGTCAGACTGGGCGATTCCTTGGCCGCGACCACGCCGAGGTCGAGATTAAACCGGTTGTCGATCCGGATCCGCCGGATCGGGTCGTCCGCGCCGCCGAAACGCACCGTGAACGACGACAGCTTGACGGTCGAATTGGCCGCCTCCATATGGAACGATATTTCCCAATCGGGCGCGGCGGGCGTATTGGCCAACGTGTGCTTCTTTAAATCCGTGCCGGTTTCATTGTAAGTGACGAGTCCCCAAACCTCGATCGTCGGATTCTGCGGAAAGTCCTTCTTCCAAAGGATCGTTATCTTTAAATTGGCGTCCGCATAATTCCGACCCACCAGGCCGCCCGAATAGCTCGGCGCGGCCGCGCCCGTCGGATAGTAGGAATTCCCCATGACATAGCCGCCTCGGATTTCCAAATACGCCGATGCGGCGACGGCTCCCGCCATAAAGCCGGCGTAATTGCTCGTGGAGAAATGATCCGCCTCCACCCTGCATTCGTCGATTTTACTGTCGGTAGCGGAGGCGGCCATATACCCCACGAGGTTGGAAACATACGAGGTCCCTTTGACATATGCCTTGGAAACGCACTTCGTCAGCTTCAAAGCGCCTTGCTGGAAATAGCCGATAAAGCCGCCGACATACGAGCCGGTCGATATGACCTGCCCGTCCACCGTCAGATTGGAGATTTGCGTGTCGCGCGCGAAGCCGATCAAGCCGTAGTATTGCTTTGCGCCGCTGATATCCAGCGTGATCGTTTTGCCGTTGCCGTCGATGACGCCCGTAAAGAAATTGGCGTTGTTCAAGCCTATGCCGTAGAAATACGGGTAATCCTTGGATTCGGCCGCCATGTTCCACGCCTTCATGTCGATATTGCCGTCGATACGGAAATAGCGCGGGTCGTTTGTGTAACCGATGACCTGCGCCCTGATCATCGCGGGGTCTACCGTGCCGATATCCTTAAACAATCGGGCGTAAGGCGTCCAACCGTTCATGCTTTGCGCCGCGGCGGTCGTGGGCGCGCCGCCGACATAATTGAAGATCTGTTGCAGCGCGATCAAATGAATCGGCGTCGATATTTTGAACGGATCGGACGCGGTGCCGGTGCCCTCGATGTACACGCTGGCAAGATCCGCCTCGTAGGGCAAGGTCAGATCGAGATTCATCACGCTGCCGACAAACAGCGGGACGGTCATGCGCTTAAAGCCCACGGCGTCGAACAGAAAATAATAGTTCGCGTACAGATTGCGCGATCCGGCTCCCGCGAATGTGATATGTCCCACGGGCGTTTGATAATCGTTCGTGTGCGCGACCGTCGCCGTCGAATTGAACAGCTGCGAATACACCGCGTTGTTTTCGGCGTTATAGGTCATATAGAAGGTCAGCGCGCCGTTGGCGTGATAGCCGATGATCGAATTCGTAGAGCTTGCGCCCGCCACGCCGCCGATTTCGAAATAGCCGTACAGGGACAGGGAAATGTAATTCGTATAATTCGAACGGGCTTGCTGACCCACGATCCCCCCGATAGAGCTCGAGCCCGAAACGCGCCCCGTGACCTTTAAGCCGCGAACGACCAGGTGGCCGGGATTGTTGCCGACCGCGCCGCCCACCTGCGTCGCTCCCGTGACGTTGCCGCTCACCGCGCAGTCCTCTATGTTCGTTATTTGGTTCGCCGCGCCGTAGTAGCCGGCGATTCCGCCGACATACGAGCCGGAGGAGTACACGTTGGCCGAGACGGCGGCCCGGGTGATCGTCCCTACTGCGCCTATATGGCCCGCCACGCCGCCGGTGTAGGAGCCCGCGCCCGTGATGCTGCCCGACACGGTAATGTCCGTAAACGTATGAGCCATGCATCTGCCGGCAATGCCGCCGAGAAAGCCGCCGCTGCCGGTAAGATCCACGGTCAGCGTCACGTTCTTGACCGTGGCCGCCACCGTGATATACCCCACTACGCCGCCCACATACTGGTTGCCCTTTATGACGACGGCCGCGCCGGCCGGCGTTTTAAAGCCGTCGAGATCCAGCACGCCCGAGGAATACCCGATCGCGCCGCCCGCATAGTGGGCCGTCGCCGTTATTTTGGCCTCCGTCTCGCAGTTGCGGATTGTGACGGCCGAATTCGTGCGCCCGATCAGCCCGCCGCCAAAATAGACGACGGTGATCGCGCCCTTATATTTTGTCGTTTCCAAGGTCGCCGCGCCCAAATTGTAGCCGATGACCCCGCCCGTGCCTATATTCGTGCCGCTTCCCGCGTTCGTGGATTTCAGGTCGGCGGTGACCGTCGTGGTCTTTGTATTGACCGTGCCCGCCGCTTCGTTTCTGCCCACGATGCCGCCGATGCTGTAATTGGACACGATCGAGCCGTTCACGGTCGTGTCCTCGGTGCTGACCGTACCCGAATTGATGCCCGCTATGCCGCCGATATAATAGCCCGTCGTCGTGATATTGACCTTGACGGACGAATTCTGCACGTTAAGCGTCACACCGCCCGAAACGCTGCCGATCAGCCCGCCGATGCTGTAGGTTCCGCCGCCGACCGTCACGTCCGCCTGAATGCCGCCGAGCGTCAGATTCGCGCTCAACGTGCCGATCAGCGCGCCCGCCGTATTCGTCGTGGAGCTGAACGTCGATTTCAGCGTCAAATTGGCGATCGTCAAGGACTGCGAGGACACGACATAGCCGAACATGCCGTAGCCGACGGCCGTCGCGGCGGCGTTCAAGGTGACCGTCTTGCCGTTCCCGTCAAAGTTGCCGCTGAACGCGTGCGTAGAGGCGTTATCGCCGATCCGCAGGAAGGCGGGATAATTCGCGCTGTCGGGATCGGCCTTCCACGCCGTCATGTCGATATTCGCGTTCAGCTTCCAATAGGTGCCCGCGGCGATGACCTCCGCTCTGGTCAATCCCGGCTTATCGACAAACAACGCCAAATACAAGGAGGACGCCGCGGTCGCCGTGCCGCTGCCGTCGTTGTAAATTTGCTGCATCGCGAGAAGGTGCAGAGGGCTTGTCAGAATAAAAGGACTCGCTTCCGTTCCCAAGCCCGTGATCGTATACGCCATGCCGGTACCCTGAATATCGAGGGCTCCGAAATCGAAGGTATAGGTCATGCCGTTGCGCACGGGCTTGCGCAGCGTCGCATAGCCGGGCGAGATAAAGCGGAACATATAGCTGTCGATATTGACGGTTCCGGCGGCCCGGATCGAATAGACGATGCTTCCGGGCGTCGAGGTCGTCAAATTCGTCGTGATTTGCGTCGTCTCGCCGTTATAGAGGAAAATGCTCATAGCGGCCACGTCGCTGATATACGCGAAGTTCAGATTGACATACAGCGAAGCGTACTGCACAGATCCGATCGTTCTCGACGTATTGGACGTACCGGTCACCGACGCCACCGTCACCGCGCCGGAAATAGAAAGCGTATAGTTGCCGCTGTTCCCGTTGACGAATTGTCCCACGAGGCCGCCCACATACGCGGTGCCCGTGACGATTCCGTTGATCTGCGTGACGCCGGAGACCGTCAAATTGGAACGGTACAGATACCCGACAAGCCCGCCGGTATAGCTGCTGCCGCCTTGTACGTTTCCGTTGACGGTCAAAGACGCCGTCGTCACGGTGGCCGTATCGCACCTGCCGGCCAGACCGCCGACCTGCCCGCCGTTGGCCTGAACGGTTCCGTTCACGGTGCAATTTTCGATATTGAGCGTCGTACCCTGCGCATAGCCGATCAAACCGCCCGCATAGGTAGTTTCGGCGTAAACCGACGCGTTGACCGTCACGCGGGTCAGCGTCGCCGCCGCGGCCGTGCCCCCGCCCCAAACGCCGCCCACATAGGCTCTGCCCTTGATCGAGCCGCCGATCGCGGTGTCCGTCACCGTGAGCGAAGCGATCGCCGTACCGACGTAACCGACGACGCCGCCGTAGTAATAATAGTTACTCCCCAACGTACGCAACAGAATTCTTGCGTTCAGGTTCCCGTTCGTCACCGTCAGCTGAACGGCGACGTTGGCAAACCCGCCGACCGCGCCGCCAACGGTATGGCCGCTCGCGGTGATATCCAAATCGGTCGTCAGCCTGTCAAAGCTGAAAACGCCCGCCGCCGAGCCGTACCCGAGGACGCCGCCGACGGCGGCGGGATTGCCGGGCGAGGTAGAGCTGATCGCGCCCTTTACGGTAGAGTTATTCACGGTAAAGGCCCCCGCGTACGACGTGTGACCCGCGACGCCGCCCGCGTATTGGGCGGTGGCCGTAACCGAGGCGTTCACGTTCAGTCCGTCCGCGCTGATTTCCGCGGTCGTCCTGCCGATCAGCCCGCCGACATAGCTGGTTCCCGTCGCCGCGACGGTCGAGGTCACGTTGACCAGCGTAAGCTTATTGGCGGCGTTGGCGATCAGCGCGCCGACCTCGGACGCGCCGCGGACCGAGCCTTCCAGCTTGATATCCTTGAAAATCTGCTCGCTTCCGGCGTTCGCCCAACGGATCAGGCCCGTTTGGTTCGTGCTCGGCGCGTCGATCGTGTACTTGACCGTATACCCCTGCCCGTCGAGGGAGCCTTTGAACGAGCTGGCCGCCGCGCTGCCGAGGCCCGTAAACACGGGATAATTTTTACCCGACGCGCTCGCGCCGAAGGCCGCCATATCGATATTTTCGCCGATCGCGAAAATCTTTCCGGCCGCGGTGATCGCGGCGCGCTTGGCGGCGGTGTCGCCCGTAATATCCGTGAACAAGGGGATATAGATATTGTAATCGTCCATGCTGTTCACGGTCGCCGTACCCGCGATAATTTGTTGCAGCGCGATTAAATGAATAGGGTGCCGCAGCGTAAACGGCGACGACTGTCCGCCGTTGCCCGAGATCGCGCCCATGCTGTCGGGCAGCGGAGGCAGCGTGATTTCGCCGAGGGTCAGATGGAACACGCCGCCGGTCGCCGTAGGCTTGTCCAGCGAGTTGTAGCCCGGTTTACCGAAAAACATGCTGCGGCTCTTGATATCGATGACGCCCGCGGGATATTGATACGTGATCGGGCCGTCCGTCGCGGCGGCGGCGGCGAAATAGGTCGCGTTGAGCGCGCCGTTCAAATAGGAATTGACGACAAGCGGCGACTGCGCGCTCGTATACGTATAGTAGAATGTGACGAAATATCCGGCGGCGGTACCGTTATTGCCGATCAAATCGGCCCAGTTTGTCGCGCCGGAAACCCGCCCGTGCGAGAAATAGGTGCGCACGTCAAGTTGGTAGCCGATCTTTCGGCCCGCCAGGCCGCCCACGTTGGACGTTCCTACGACGTCGCCCGTCCCCGCCGCGTTGTCTAGTATCAAGGAGTACTCGGAGCTTCCGACCATGCCGCCGACATAGTTGATGCCGGTGACGCCGCCCGAAACCGTCGTATCCGTGACCGTGAGCGCGGCGCCGGCGGACAACCCCGCGATACCGCCCACGTAATTGCCGGAGACCGTAAGATTCTTTTTGACCGCGCAGCTCCGGATCGTCAGCGCGCCCGCCGAATGGTAGCCGACGAGGCCGCCCGCGTAATTGCCCGATAGGCTGACCGCCGCGTCGAAGACGACCGTATCGAGCGTGCCCGCGGCGGAGGACTGTCCCACGGCGCCGCCAACGAAAACGTTGGCCGCCGAGCCTGCCGTCGCCTTTAAATCCGTCCGAACCGTGATATTTGCGGCCGTATACGTGCCCGCGAGCGCGCCCGCGACGCCGCCCACATAGGAAAGAGCCCGCAAAAAGCCGTCGACCGTGCCGTTTTTGATCTGCAAATTCGCGGCGGCGGCGATCGTTTGACCCACGATTCCGCCTATGTAACTTCCGCCCGCCGTGGCGTACACCGTCACGGTAAAGCCGTCGATGACGCTGTTCGGCGAGTTCGTATAGCCCAAAATTCCGCCCGTATTTGTTTTGGATTCGAGGCCGATTTTGGATTCGAGCGCGTCGTTCTTTATCGTTACCGTGCCGTTTAAAAGCTCGAGATGACCGACGCCCGTGTTCGTCGCGTACCCGATCAAGCCGCCGAACGCGCCCGAATCGATGACCCGCGCCGTCATTTCCACGGTGACGCCGCTGATCCGCACGGTGTTGGCGGCGGCCGCGCTGTACCCGACGATCCCGCCGACATAGTGCGACGCGCTGACCATATCCGACAGGATAGAGCCGGTGAATTTGGAATCACTGACGGTAAGGGTCCCCAGATTGTCGGCGACGAAGCCGCCGACGCGCCCCGCCGCCGTGCCCGCCGTTTGAATCGTAATCGTTCCGTTGACCTCCGTGTTCGAAATATCCAAAAAGCCCGCGGCGGGCAGAGTGCCGACCAAAACGGCCGTGTGCGGAGCGGCGATCGTATTGCGAATCACCGCGTCTACCTTCAGGTTTTTGATCGCCGCGTGGTACGTCGTCGTGCCGCTCGCGTATTTAAACAGCGCGACATAGGCGTTCGCGGTGTCGGCGTTGTTGATATTGAACGTAATTTTATGCCCGCCGCCGTCCAAAACCCCTCGGAAAGGCGCGGCGGACGTGCCGATCCCCGTAAACGGCACCAAGGACCATTGCGCGGAGCCTTGCAGCGTCGTCAAATCCACGTCCGCCGACAGCGTAAACCGCGTGTCGGCGGCGATAACGATATTGCGCTTCGTCGCGTAGTCGCCGGAAAGCTCGATGAACAAGGCGAGGAAGCTGTAATAACTGTCGGGATCGTTCGCCCCGCCGCCGACGGTACCGGCGAACACCTGCTGCAACGCCGTCAAATGCTCCGGAGCGGCCAAAATAAAGGGCGAAACCTCGGTTCCGAGGCCGCGTATCATGCTTGTCACGGGCAAAGCGACCGCGCCCAGATTCAAAGCGTAGCCGACGATGCTTCCGCCGTCCCGCGCAACCAACGATTTCGTCACCTCGGCCGCGGTGTATTTGTAAAGGCACAGAGAATACTCCGTGTAATTGATCGCCGACTGGGACAAAACGATATTCAAGCCCGTCGGCGTTATATCCGACAGAGAACCGGCGGGCAACGCCGCGCTTCCGTTGTACAGACGGTACAATACGCTCGTGTCGCCGCCTATGTCATAGCTCACGTGCAGGCGGAATACGCCCGCCGCCCGCCGCCCGACCAGCTCTCCCCTATTGACCGAAACGATCGCGTCTACGGATACCCGAACGTCCGCCGCGCCGCTCAATTCGACGAGCGCGTTCGCGTCGTTGATTGTGCCGACCAAGCCGCCGACGTCGTCCCCGCCTCCCGGATTTTTACCCGATACGGCGGCTCTGACCGTTATTCCGTTAAAATAGACCCTGCCCGCGACATACCCGACCGCGCCGCCCGCGGAGGCTGTGGAGGCGACGACCGTCGCCGTTTGTCCGACCGTGCAGTCGTTGATTCTCGTGTCGCTGACGGCCGCGCCGGCGTTAAGGCCGATCAGCCCGCCCGCGTAATTCGCGGCCTCGATTCCGCCGCCGGCCGTGCACCGGGTCAGGACGACGCCGCCGCTCGCGACGTATCCGATAAAGCCGCCCGCGGAATTGCCCGCGGATTGGATCGTCCCCGAAAACGCCGAATCGGCGATCGTCAGAATCGTCGCCGTTATATCCGCGCCCGTATAAAGCCCGATAAAGCCGCCGATCTCCTGCGTTCCCGTCCCCGTGCAGACGATCGCCGCTTCCGATTTGGATTGCGTGATCTGAATGCCGGGGCCCGAAGCGGTCGCGATGAAGCCGCCCGTGCGCGCGGTGTTCGCGATCGAGCCTTTTACCGTGCAATTCTCCGCGGAGACGTAACCCGCGCTCGTATTGGCCAACGCGCCGGCGGCGGCGGACGCCGAAATCGCCGCGTCGATCGTCAAATCCTGAATCTGAATGGGAACAGCCGCCGTGCCCGTCAGCGTCGGGAACAGCGCGGTGTCGGTCTTTACCGTTTTACTCCTGCCGTCCAGGCTCCCGACGAACGAAACGCCGGTATACGTCGGATAGACCAAACCGGCCGACGGCGCGGCGGCATTATAGGCCGAAAGATCGATATCGTTTTTCAACGCGAACCGCACGCCCGCGCCCTTGATCCGGCTTTGCTGCTCCGCGGCGGTTCCGGAGGCCGTGTTCTCCGTAAAGAGCTCCAAATATTGGACATAGTTCTGGGACGACCCCGGCGTGTTGGCGACGGTGGTTCCCGCGTAAACCTGCTGTAAGGCGATAAAATGCATCGGGTGGGACAATAGGAACGGATTGCCGGCCGTCCCCCTGCCCGAAATGTCCTCGTATTCCGTTTGGGGCGTAAAGCTGACGGCGCCGAGATTCAGATC
This sequence comes from Clostridia bacterium, assembly GCA_026001225.1. GTDB lineage: Bacteria > Bacillota > Clostridia > Christensenellales > DUVY01 > BNZQ01. Next base: position 11,888 of record BNZQ01000021.1, on the reverse strand, counting down.
GTAGTACGCGCCCTTGTCCACGCCGAACTCCTGCGAAACATACCCCGGCAGACCGATTTTTACGCGCAGCGACGCCGGTTGCAGGCTCGGCGTGGGATTTGCGACCCTCAAGATATCGAACCCTGCGCCGGTGATATTCTGTATGTTCGCGTTAAAATTGTTCGCGCCGTCTTGGACGTCCAGCACGGGCGTCCTGTTCGATATGCTCGGCGTATACCGCACCCGATATGTTACGGGCAAACTCGCGGGCGCGCTGCCGATCACGGGATTGATCGTGGTCGCGCCGTTTACGACGGGCAGCGTGACCTTGCTGGTTTTGCCGGAAATCGCGACGGTGTTGCCCGCGTGATAGAAAGCTCCGAAAACGCCGCCGAAGCCGTAGGTGGCCGCCGTGCCCGTGCGGCTCAGTGTGCCCATAGCGTACGTGTCGTTCAGGGTAAAGTCGTTATACCTGTACGTATAACCGAAAATGCCGCCCGCGTAATATTGCCCCTCGATCACGGAGGCTGCGGACACGGTCACGTTGTCGAGATTGAACACGCTGTGGTAAGTGGCGTTGTTTCCAAAGACATAGCCGACGATTCCGCCGACCGCCGAGCCGGCGGCTTTGACCGCGCCCGAAAACGTACTGTTTGTGATATTCACGGTCGAGCCGTAAGCATGGTAACCGATGAAGCCGCCCGCGAACGAACCGCCGTTGCCCGTGCTCACGGTCGCATTGCTCGTGATCACGTCGGCCGAGACCCTCGCGTTATCGATATTGATCGTCTTGCCGTCGAGCGAAGTAATCGCGCCGAACAGCCCGCCCACATTCGTACCCGTAGCGGATATACCGCCGCCGGTCACCTCGTTGTCCGAAACGGTCACGGTGAACGCGGCGGACGTATAATTGAGGTGCCCCACCAATCCCGCCACATAATTCGTGCCTCCGAGCGCGGTCGGCGTATTGACGGTATTGTGAAGCAGCTCCAATTTTGCCTGCACGAGACCCGCGAGGCCGGCCACGTTTGTGCCCGTGCCCGTAATCCTGCCAAATACCTTGCCGTTCGTGATTTTGATCAGGCTGTTTACGTCCGCCGCCGAGCCGCCGATCACCCCGCCCACATAGCTTGTTCCGGCGATTTGAGCGGCGGCGGTCATCGTAAAGCCGTCGATCTGTAAGGCCAACGCGCCCGGCGCGGCCACGGCCGGCGCCTGGCCGATACACGCGCCGACGTACGTGGTGCCGCCGGTGATCGTGCCGGAGAACGTATTGCCGCTCAAATTGACCGTCCCGCCGTTCAAATTGGCGATCAGGCCGCCCGTAGGCGTGCCGGTGACGGTAATCGCGGAGGAAACCGTGTTGTTGGAAATCGTAAAGACGCGCGCGAGGCCGTAAATGTTGGCTGTGGAAATCAAACCGGCGGCGTACGTCGTGCCCTTGATCGCCGCCGAAACCGTATTGCCGCTGATTTCGACCGCGGCGGCGGCGGTATTGTTCTCATAATTGAACTGGGCGATCAGACCCGCCGTATACGGTACACCGGCGGCCGGCGTCCCGGCGACCGTGCCGCCGACGGTATTGCCCTTTACCGTAAGCGCGGAAGCGGCCGACGAATAGATCAGCCCCCCGATATATCCGGTGTTCGTAACCTGCACCGTGCCGTTGACGGTGCAATTCTGAACCGTCGTAACGTTCGTAGCGATGTTGTCGTCGCCGATGATCCCGCCCGCGTAAAAATAAGCCGCAATCACCGTGCCCGCCGGCACCGTCGCGCGGTCGACCGTCGTGGTCCCGATCGACCGGCCGATCACGCCGCCCGTTCTCGTGGCCGCGACCGTTGCCGCGGTCGTCGTTATATTCCCCGAAACGGTACAATCCTTGACCGTCGTGACGTCCGCCGGCCCCGTGCCCGTGCCGATAATGCCGCCGATATAGGCCAAATTCGTAGCGCCGGTTTTAGCGACCGTAGCGGCGACGGTTACGTTGTCCGCCGTCGTATAGCCCGAGGCCTGTCCGATCAAGCCGCCGATCACCGTCGCGGTGGTGCACGTTAAGGAACCGGCCACGGTCAGGTTTTTAACGACGGCCGGATTCGCCTGCGTCCCCGCCGTATAGCCGAAAACGCCGCCGATATTCGCGGCCGTGCTTTGCGCGACGGTCAGCGTTTTATTTCCTCCGTCAAAGACGCCCGCGAATGGATACGCGGACGCGCCGATCTGAAAGCCGTTGGCTTGGGCGGCGGTGACGGTCATGTCCGTGCTGGTCATCGTAACGACGACCGAGGCGGTCATGCCGAATACCGCGCCGGGCGCGCGGATCGCCTCCCGCACGTCGGCGAGGGCTTGGGACGGTAAATCCACAAAATACGCCGCGTACCCGTCGTAGGCTACGCCCGTCGTAGCGACGTTGTACAGCCCCTGCAACGCGAGCATATGCTGCGTCTTGGACAATAAAAACGGTTTGGCCGCCGTTCCTTCGCCCAAAATATTGTCGTCAACGACGTCGTCTGCCGCGGCGACCCACGGCGCGTCGAAACGCTCCGGAGCGTTCAGCCTCGCAACGAACGCGAACGCGGCGCACAAAATCACCGCCAAACAGGCGACGAGTATTTTCGTTCGTTTTCCTTTCCCTGCGACCCGACCGTTTTCCATAAATCTCAAAACTCCTCGTATATTATAGAGCCGCCGAATGTTTTAAATTCGACGCCGAAACCGTCTATCTATTCGTTAGTATTTCCTTTTAAAGCCGTTTCGAATCCTTCTCTCTCTTCTTCGAATCCTTCTCTCTCTCCAAACCTTCACCGCTTCTTTTCGATGAACCTATCCTTCCGTTTCCAACCTTTCCGAATCCTTCTCTCTCTCCGAACCTTCACCGCTTCTTTTCGATGAACCTATCCTTCCGTTTTGTCCCCGTTGGGGACAAAACGCGCAGAGGGTACCCTCTGCGGCCGTCTTTCGACCTTTTTCACCTTCTTTATTTATTATACAACATTTTTCTACAAATGACAACTTATTATCGCGATGTTTCGGGCGACAGCATAACCTTGTAGGCACAAACAAGACCGATTAAAAACGGCGGAGCATTTCGCAACAAGTCTATTCAGAGGAACGCCGTAGGGTAAGGGCAGCGTGCGTCGGCCCGCCCATGTTCGGCCCGCCTTTGTGTCATTGCGTACCCGCAGGGCACAGGCGCCGAATTTATAATGAGGCGTCGCAATCTCAACCTTTTTTTTTAGGCGGACGGCAAGCACCGGTTCGACCTCTTCGGAATAAACATATATATATCGAATTATTTATGAAAACTCCGATAGAAAATTTGAATCCTTCTCCGATCCATACTTCCATTCAACCGCCGCCGATTTTTTACAAAAAATTCAAAATCGGAGTTTATAAGGAATTATATGAAAAGGGATTGCTGACGAAGAAGCAATTAGACGCTTTAATCGCGCTTCAAAAAGATATCGTCGGCTCTCCCGCGGAGTATTAGCATGGTTCCCTCCGCCGATGTGTGGACACAAAATATAGTCGTGTCTCCGTATTGCCGCGTTTCAACGGATAAAGAGGATCAAAGAAATTCTCTTGAAAGTCAGATTCAATACTTTACCGCCTTCATAAAATCCCATCCCAATTGGACGCTCGGAGAGGTCTATTACGATGAGGGAATAACGGGGACGGCCATTAAAAAACGTAAAAATTTTAACCGTTTGATCCATGACGCGTTGGCCGGAAACGTACAGTTTATTATAACCAAGGAGGTTTCCCGTTTCGCGAGAAATACTCTGCACACTCTCGACTTTACCAGAAAGCTAAAAGCGCGCGGCGTCGGCGTTTATTTCATACTCGATAATATAAACACCTTGGATTCGGACGGAGAATTGCGTTTGACGATTATGGCCAGCCTCGCGCAAGAAGAAAGCCGTAAAACCTCCGAACGAATCAAGTGGGGGCAAAAAAGAATGATGGAACGGGGATTCGCTTTCGGCGGCCCCATGTACGGGCTTGTGATCACGGACGGTAAAATTACCGTCGATCCCGAAGAAGCCCCGCTTGTGAAATTCATCTTTGACAGATATGCCGACGGAGGCAGCTGCTACGGCATAGCCCGGGAAATAAACGAAAAAGGAATCAAAACCAAACGAGGCAGAGTATGGACGCATAACGCTATTTTCAAAATATTGCGAAACGAAAAATATGTCGGCGATTTGCGTCAACAAAAAACATTTACCCCCGATTTCTTAACGCACGAGTCCCAAAAAAACAAAATTGAAAACACGCTGTATCTTAAAAACACCCACGAAGCGATTATCGACCGCGGCACATGGAATCAGGTTCAAGCGGAACTGCAACGCAGAGTAACCGACAGTGCGGAAAAACGTTCGAGATACACCAACAGATATTGGTGCAGCGGAAAGGTTTTCTGTGCCGAATGCGGCAGAAAATTTATAAGAAGGCAGTCGGTCGGAAAAAACCGCCGCTACAATTCCATTACATGGCGTTGTTATGCCGCGGTCTCTTACGGCAAAGAAAAATTGAATCTGTTAGGGGAGGATTTAGGTTGTAAGAACTATTCCGTCAACGACAAAGCGTTATCGCTTTGCATGAGAGAGGTTTTAAAGTTTATCCAAATCAACAAAAGCCTTTTAATGAAAGAAATAAGCTCCGAGATAAAAACCGTTCAGGCGCAATCCGAGGCAACGGACGTCGTTCCCCTTCAAAACAAAATCGACGAATTGAACGGATACAAAACAAGGTCGATCGATTTGTTTGTAAAAGAAATGATTAGTCAAGAAGAATTGAAAAGACAAAAGCTTTTTTATGACGGCGAGATTGAACGGATCTCAAAACAAATTTCGGATATTCAAGCGAACAATCGGCTTATACGGGAGCAGACAATCGATTTGCAAAAAATGATCGACGAGGCCGCTAATATATCAAATTTAAAGTATGATATCCCCTTACTTTATGGGGAACTTTTAGATAGAATCGAGGTGCATAAAAGCAAAGCGCTTGTATTCTATTTACAAGCCGTCCCTTTCGGAATCAAAGTTATTTATAGTATTCAAGGATGTCGCGACGCCTATACGGTTAACATAAAAAGCAGGGAAACGATACGCTAAAACCCGATGTCTTTTCCGTTCCCGTGCATGTGCATGGGTATAGGCTGCAATGCCGCGGGCGTTGTTGTCAATCAGTTTCAACAAGTTTAGGAAAATTTATATTCGACTAATTTCACACTTTTTCGTACATAAAAATGTTTATTTCGCTTGACAAACTTCATGAATGCGATTATACTATGTAAATATGAAAAGAATCATTGAGGAAAATCTCCTTGCATGGAAAAACGAGCCGAAGCGCAAGCCGTTGATTATCGACGGCGCGCGCCAAATCGGAAAGACTTACACGATGCTCGATTTCGGCAAGAAAAACTATCCGAACGTCGCATACTTTAATTTTGAGGGCAATAAGCCGTTGAATCGGATTTTTTGCGAGGACTTAAATCCCGAAAGGATCGTCCGCGAGCTTTCCGCCCTATCGGGCAAATCGATCCAAAAAGGCTCCGCGCTCATTATCTTTGATGAAATTCAAGCTTGCCCCGCCGCCCTTACATCTTTAAAATACTTCTGTGAAACCGCGCCGGAATACCATATTATTTGCGCCGGCAGTTTGTTGGGCATCGCCTTGAACCGTGAGAGCAACGCCGAAAAAATATCATTCCCCGTCGGGAAAACCAACGGTCTCAAAATGTATCCGATGAATTTCAAGGAATTTTTATGGGCGGCCGGATACGGGGATTTAGCCGCTTTAATCGAGGAATCGTTTTCAAATAATAAGCCGTTGTCGGAGCCTTTGCATTTAAAGGCGCTCGAACTCTATAAAACCTATATTTTGGTCGGCGGTATGCCGGAATGTGTCGCGGAATATTTGGAACGCATGGATTTTGATTTTATGCGCGCGAAACAACATAAAATCGTGGCGGATTACACCGCCGATATGGTAAAATATTCGGATCGGCTCGAAGCGGTACGGCATGAGGCGGTCTATAACAGCATACCGTCGCAACTATCCAAAGAAAACAGAAAATTTCAATACGGAATCATAAAAAGCGGCGCGCGCGCCAAAGATTATGAGAATTCCATCACATGGATTGCAAAAGCGGGAATTGCCTTGCAATGCTTTAAAATGAATACGGTCAATACCCCCGCCGAATTTTACAAGGATATGACGAGTTACAAAATCTATTTCTCGGACGTGGGGTTGCTTTGTTCCAAATTCGCCGTTTCGCCGGAAATACTATTGTCCGATTTTAGTATCGGCGGCGAAGCGAAAGGCGCGCTGACCGAAAATTATCTCGCCCAAGAGCTGACCGCCGCGGGACATTCGATTTATTATTGGGAAAGCGGCGGCAGAGCCGAGGTGGATTTTGTTTTGCAAATCGGAGGAAAATTGATCCCCGTCGAATGCAAGGCGGCGGAAAACACGAAATCGAAAAGTTTAAAAGCCTATGTCGAGGCTTTCAAACCCGATTATTCCGTCCGCGTGTCATCCAAAAATTTCGGATTCGAGAATCGCATCAAATCTATCCCCCTTTATGCCGCGTCTTGCATAGCGAATTTAGGGAGTGGACAAGTCGCACTGCAAAAATATTTTTGAGATATTTTTTAGAATAAAATTGTCAAAAAGCGCAGACCGTAGCACCGCTACGGTCGAGCATTTTTGGCGGGTTTAGTCCAAAAAGATCCAAAAAGATTGTTAGGTGTTTCGCACCGTCAGTGCGACTTGTCCACTCCCCGAATTTAGGCAACACCGCGCAATGAGAGTGCGGCGTTACCTTGATACCTCTAAAAGCCGCTCGAAGAGGTCACGGTATTTAAGGTCTATTCTGATTCCGCCGCTTTCCTCAACATAAATCATATCAATAAGCTCTACCACGATTTCTCTTGTAAGCGCGGTTATGTTTCGGTATTTTTTAAAGGCGGCTATAAAGTCGTTTGAATCGTCAATCCCGTTTTCCTCTCTCACAGCTTGCTCGTTCAATGTTTTAAGCGCGGCGTCTATTTCGGCAATGAAAGCCTCGCTCTCATTTTTGAATTGCAAATATTGTTCTTTGGTTATAAGTTCGTCTTTGAAATCGGGATATAGATCGTTTAGATACCTTGTAAGTTTTGCCCTCTCCGATACCTTGTTCTCTATGGCTTTTTTTACTCTCATCAGCGCATTATTCCGCACGGGCGATTCATGGATAACCTTTAATAGACTTTCCGTTTCAACGGCAATCGCAACGTGTTTTTGAATGAGAGCCAAAACCGCCTTCTCTATTTTTTCAACCGGCGTGGAATGTATTGTGCATCTTTTCCATAACCGATATGTAGCGCATTTAAAATAATAATATCTCTTGTACGGCCGTACCACATGGGCCCTGTTCATAGTTCTGCCGCAATCCGCGCATTTAACATACCCTACGAAAATAGCGCCGTTCCCGACGTCGTTCACAGCCGCGCCTTCCTTTCTCGGCTGCCACGAATCGCGCTTAAATAAGGCTTGCGCCCTATCAAAAGTATCTATGTCAATAATCGGTTCGTGATTGTTTTTTACGACTATGTTCTTCTCTTTCGGAACCATTCTGTTGACCCGCAATTTATAACTGACGCTTTCATTCCTCTTTTGGATCAAATCGCCCAAATATACCCTGCTTTGCAACAAACGCCTGACTGTATTATCTCCCCACAAGCCTTTCGTTTTTTCCGTAGTTTTGCGTTGGGCTTTATATCCCTTTCCCACCTTATACGCCGTAGGGTTCGGTATTTCCATTTCTCCCAATTTTCCGCAAATATTAAAAACGCTCATTCCGTCAAGAAACATTTGATAAATCATTCTCACGTTTTCGGCGGCTTCTTGATCGATAATTAACTTGTTATGGTTCTCCGGGCTTTTCCTATATCCGTACGGAGCGAACGAGCCGATAAAATCGCCTCTTTTCCGCTTTGCGTTAAAAGTACCCTTTACCTTGTTTGAAATGTCCCGTCCGTATTCGTCGTTCATTACATTTTTGAACGACACGGACGAGTTGACGGACGCCGGATTCTTGTAGCTGTCAATCGTATCATTTACGGATATAAACCGCAACCTAAGCAGCGGAAAAACAACCTCGATGTACCGCCCTACCTCGTGGTAGTTGCGCCCGAAGCGCGACAGGTCTTTTACAATAAGACAGTTCACTTTCCTGCTTTTTATGTCCTCCAATAATCGGATTACATTCGGGCGGTTAAAATTTGTTCCCGAAAACCCGTCGTCGATATAAGTATCATAAACATTTAATTCGGGATTTTTCTCAATGAACTTATCGGTTATCCTTCTTTGGTTGGCAATGCTGTCGCTCTCCATTTTATCGCCGTCCTCTCTTGACAGCCTTAAATAAACGCCGCATTGCCATTCCGGCAGTTTCGTGCCGAACGTATTCACCGCATCCCTGCTTGTTCTTCCCGAACTCATAGTATCGCCTCCCGCGCCGTATTCAATAACCGCTGATTAACATAAATGTACGCGGCAAGCCGCGGGGCATTCCTCCCGTGACGGGCTTTTTCCTTTATTCTTTATCCGCTTTTTCTTTTTCCCTCGGGCGGTTTTCTTTTGACGGGCATCCTTTGACCTGCTTACTTAAAGAAAAAAGCCCGTTCAATAAGCTACGCGGCGGCGCCGGTCGGCAAGCCGCCGTTTGTTGCAATGTATTCCGCCGCCCTTTGATGCGCGTCCTGAAATTTAAAGTTAATTTCAACGCCTCCTCCCTCGCGAATAGTAATACAATCGACAAGCCCGATCAAAACTCTCCTTGACAGTTTTTCGATATTTTCAAACTGAATAAAGTTTTGTAAAAAATCGTTTGTGCCGTCAATGCCCTCTTTTTCCCTGTCACATGTTTTTTTGAGTCCGCTCAAAATACCGTTCATTCTCTCCAATTCCGCTTCGTATTTTGCCTTCAAAGCAACATATTGTTCCTTGCCGATTAGGTCGTTTTTCCAATCGGGATACAAACCGAGCAGAATATTCTCTATTTTTGCTTTCTCTTTCTCTTTTGCCCGAAGTGCGCTTTGCATACTTGCCGTAGCCGCTGTCTTTATAGGCGCCTTGTTGATTTGCTCAATAAGGTCAATCATCCCCACCGCCATATCTATTTGTTTTACAATAACGGCAAAGACGACTTTTTCAAGTATGTCCGAACGAATACTGTGCCTTGTACAGGCGCTTTTTTTGAGGCTTGCGTATGTATTGCAAATATAATATACGTATTCTTTTCTGCGTTTTTTATTACGCGGCGACGAGCAACTTGCTTGCAAGGGTTGTGAGGAGGAGCGAGCAAATCGGTGTAATACCGATTTATTATATGCTTTTCTTACAAGCGCCCTGCCGCAATCCGCACATTTTAGAAAGCCGGCAAAAAGGCTTAGTTCCTTGTTTGTTTGAGAAATTCTTGTATCGCGTTTCATCATTCCTTGCACATTAAAAAAGGTTGTCTTGTCGATAATGGGCGCGTGGGTATCTTCCTTGACAGCCCAATTTTCCTCTTTAATCGCTCTGATTTTGCCAATTTTATGGCTTATCTTTTCACGTCTGCCTTGCACCATATCCCCTACGTACATTCTGTTTGTCAAAATAAGCCTTACGGTTGCGATACTCCATAGCCCGTCATGCTTACAATTAGGTGATTTATACCTCATACCTTTTAATCGTTTGTAAGTTGTCGGATTGGGTATGCCCAATTCATTCAGAATAATCCGAATCCGACTGATCGCCTTGCCCTCCGAAAACAGATTGAATATAAGCCGGACGGTTACGGCGGCTTCCTCGTCTATAATAAGAGCATTCTTATTTTCAGGGGCCTTTGCATAGCCGTACAGCGCAAAGGAACCGACATGTTCCCCGTTTTCGCGTTTTAACCTGAGCGTGCTTTTGACGTTGATAGAGGTCTGACGGCAGTATTCTTCGTTCATGACGTTCTTAAAAGAAACGGAAATATTATTCATGGAATCGGGATTTAAAAAACTGTCAATGCAGTCAAGAATGGATATAAAGCGGATTTCCATAACGGGGAAAAAGATTTCTAAATACTGCCCCGCTTCGATATAATTTCTGCCGAAACGCGATAAATCCTTAACGATAACACAGTTAAGCTCGCCTAACCTTATGTCCTCAATCAGTCTTTGAAAATCCGGCCGGTTAAAGTTTGCCCCGGTAAAGCCGTCGTCGGAATAAATATCCATGACATCGATATCGGGATTCTCAATTAAAAAATCTTCCCCGAGCAGTCTTTGATTGGCGATGCTGTCGCTCTCCGACTTGTCGCCGTCCTCTTTTGATAAACGCAAATAAAGCCCCGCTTTCCATCGTTTAACCGCGGACGACGGAGCTTCAAGCGTTTTTGCATATTTGCTTGTCCGTGCCATATTGATTCCTCCGGGTTTTACTTGGCGAGAGCAATAGGCGCTTTTAACACGATATTCGTATAGCATATCGCCAAATAATCATCAAGCCTCTTTTACCTGCATTGTGTAAAAAGTATTTCCAAGCATTTTTGAAGCGTAGACCCGTTTCCATTAAAACCGACCTTCACGGGCGTATTGCCGACCTTGAAAAGATACGGATTGCCTATTTGTTCAATAAATGACAGGATTCTTTCCTCAACGGGCTTTTTTGTGTCAATGGTTACCTCCGAAATATCTTTAAGGTTTTCTATGCTTACGTCCCCTATATTGATTTGCCGCATGTCCTCTAAACTATGCTTTGTTATCATAACTCAAAATCCCCCTTGATTTTTCCCTACGAGTTATATGCTTTATACCGCTTGTCCCGTGATACATTTGCTTTTATTTGTTTTTCTTTACATGTATCAAACAGATTATACCCTCCAAAATTACTAAAACACGAACCTTTGGCTTGTCCCCCTCAATCCTTTTTCTTAAAACTTCTACAAGCGACGATCTGACACTTGTAGGACTGTTTGCAATCGTATACACAAACGACACATTGCGGATTATAGGTTACGTTTCCCGTTTCGGGACGGATAAAAAACTTCCATTCGTCTTTGAATTTCTTACCGTATCTCGGCATTTTTTTACTCCCCTTTTGATCCCCGTTTTGGGGCGATTTTTGACGTTTCTTTTGATTGTGCAACACGGAAAAAATAGCCTCGACATAAGTCTCGATCCGCTTTCCCCACGCCGTATAGACAATATTTTTCGATGTTTTTACAAGACAAAAAATGAAACCGTGTTACAAATAGCACTCCGATTTTCTCTGCCGTTCCTCACGCGGTTGAACAACGGACAACGCCTCGTCGATCAGTTGACCCGCCGTGTCCGTCATGTTGCGATACTCATCTTCTTCCTCCTGTATCCCGCCCGCTTGCAAAAACAATTCTTTCAGTTGAATCAGCAAGCCGATTTCATGGTTAAGATCGCCGACAAGCTGTAAAACCGACGACGGGCTTTTTTTAAGATAAATCTTTACGCACTCCGCCGTAAGATACTCATAGTTAATCGTCGCGGCGGAGATGATATTGCAAAGCACCTTCGCTATTTTTTCCTCGCGCAGAATTTGCTCCTCTTTTTCCTCAAATTCCCGCATGATGAGCCGTTCGGCCTCCGCGTCGCGTTCCGATTCCGGCAAATCCTTTAAGAGAGAATTGAACCTTGCCGCCTTGTCAATCGAAATGGTTTTGCCCATTGCCGCTTTGATCGGCGCGGGGGCTTCGTTGTCTACCTTTTCAATCTTGGCGAGAGTGCCTTCGCTTACGCCGGAAATTTTTGCGAGTTCTCTACGGGTATTGAGCGTTTTGGGTTCGGACAAATTTGTCCTAAGGCTATATTGGTTTACTCCCAAATACTGATTTTCTCTCGCCCGTGCCGCTATTA
>BNZQ01000020.1 GCA_026001225.1 Clostridia bacterium | reverse complement strand
CTTTTCGTTCGGAGTATACAAAACTTTTTGTTGCCCCGTTTTCGTCACTACTTTGGTTGCCATAAAAAAACCTCCGCCATTTTACGTCCGGCACGACTAAAATAAAAAATACCCTCATCAATATTGAAATGCACCCCAGAAGTTGGACACTTAGGAAAAAAAGTGTTAAACTAAAGGAGGTGCATTTTTATGGGCAAAAGAGGCAGGACGAACAAAGTATACAGCGGAGAGTTTAAGATAGCCGCGGTTGAGAAGATGCGAAGAGAGCATTTAGGTTACGGAGAAACGGCAGTAATGTTAGGGATTTGCACAATACCGCAAAATGGGAAAGACAGTCTTAAACTTTGGGAGAGAATATATCTTGAGGAAGGACCGGAGGGACTGATGAAAGAAAGACGGGGCTTAAACGCGAGAGGTAAAGGCAGGCCGCTTAAACCACCGAATTTAGAGAAAGCCGTTGAGGAAGATTTAATTGCAGAGAATCAGCGGTTACGCATGGAGAACGAATACTTAAAAAAATTACACGCCTTAGCTCTATCCAGAATAAAGTTGGAGAACGAGACAAAGCCCGAATAGTCTCTGAGCTAAGGCGGGAGTTTCCGTTTCGGGCGTTGCTGGAACTTTCCGGATTACCGAGAAGCACATATTACTACTACATTTCGACAAACGACAAGCCTGACAAGTATTCTGAGATTAAGGAGCTAATAAAGGGAATCTTTCACGAAAACAAAGGAAGATACGGGTACAGACGGATATTATGCCGATTAAGAGCTGAAAAAGTAGTCATTAACCACAAGACCGTGCAGAAACTAATGAAAGAACTAAAACTCTGCTGTAAGGTGCGTTTCAAGAAGTACAAGTCATATAAAGGCGAAGTGGGAAGGATTGCGCCGAACATACTTGACCGCAACTTTGTATCAAAGAAACCTTACGAAAAACTTGTGACGGACATAACGGAGTTTTCGCTGTTTAATGAAAAATTTTACCTCTCTTCGCTCTTGGATATTTACAACGGCGAGATAGTAAGTTACAACATAACGGCAAGTCCTAACTTCGCATTAGTGAAAGATATGTTGGAAGCTGCGCTGGCGAGGATTGAAAACCCGATTGGAATGATAATTCATTCAGACCAAGGCTGGCACTACCAAATGAAAGCTTACCAAAAAATGCTCGCTGAAAACGGAATCGTTCAAAGTATGTCCCGAAAAGGAAACTGCCTCGACAATGCCGTAATGGAAAACTTTTTCGGACACCTAAAATCTGAACTTCTGTATATAAAGAAGTTCACATCAACGGAACACTTCATAACAGAGCTGCACGAATACATACGATACTACAACAATGACAGAATAAAGCTAAAACTAAACGGCTTGTCGCCGGTACAATACAGACAACAAGCCGCTTAATCAAAACTATTTAAATTGTCCAATCTTTTGGGGTCACATCATATTGACAAGGGTATTATAAAACAACATACGTATCGCGACACTATTATTCCTCCGTTTGACAAGCAACAAGCTAAACAAAACCTCATGCTCAATTTAAATGGAGCGGGTGATGGGAATCGGACCCACGCGGCCGGCTTGGGAAGCCGGAACTCTACCATTGAGCTACACCCGCATTATCGCGCTCCGCTTCGCTTTTAACTCGGAAACCGTTTCGGTTTCCTCGTCTTACGCTCGCTTCGCGCCTATTCCGACCAAACGCAAATTTTTATAGAAGATAAAAATTCGGTCGGACTTTAAAAGGAATCTTTCCATTCGGCCTGTTGCGATTGTCCGTCAAAAAAAACCGCGATAGGAAAAAGAAATCAATCGATCTTTTTATTATAGCACATTCGGCTTCACCTCGTCAAATATTATATTTCGCATTAACATTTATCGATCAAAATAATCCGACCTGTCTTTCAGCCCTTTAAAACCGTTCTGCCGCAAAACCTCGTAGAGAACGACCGCGACGGAGTTGGACAGATTCAGCGACCGCGCGCCGTCGATCATCGGAATGCGGACAGCTTGCCCCTTGCCGCTTGTGATCAGGCTTTCGGGCAAGCCCTTTGTTTCCTTACCGAACACCAAAAAACAATCGGACGGGTAAACGATATCGGTATAGCATTTGTCCGCTTTCGTGGACAAAAAGAAAAAAGGCGACGTTGAAAATTCGGCGTACAACGCATCAAAGCCGTCGTAATAACGCAAGTTCAACAAAGGCCAATAATCCAATCCCGCCCGTTTCAATTTCGCGTCCGTGACCTCGAAGCCCAAAGGCCGCACCAAATGCAACGCGCTCCCCGTCGCCGCGCAGGTGCGGGCGATATTGCCCGTGTTCTGCGGGATTTCGGGTTCCACAAGTACGATATTCATATTCGACCGTGCGGCATATCCGCCGTTACATAACAAAGGATTTTAACGGCGCAGATGTGAGCGAGACGAGGAACACAAAAATTTTCGACGGGGAGTGTATACCGATATACATGACCCGAGAAAATTTTTAGTGTGACATAGTATCGCGACGCATATCCGCCGTTAAAATTTATTTTTGCAACTTGCGGAGGAAAGGCGGTATATTCGGATCCTCGCCCGTATTAACGCGGCCCGAAGGCACGCCGGGATCGGCGGGCCGATTCCCTTGAACGGGCTGACCCGGATAAGGCTGTCGCGGCTGCTGCGAATAGGGCTGCTGTTGCTGCGGATTCGCGGGACGGGAATAAAAGTCCTGCGACCGTTCGCCGAACAGATCGGGCCCCCTGCGCTGATCGTACCCTTGCGGCGCGCTCTGCGGCGGCTGTTGTTGCGGTGCGCCCGCCAGAATACGCAAATAATCGTTCTTGTCCGAACCGAGCGCCGCGCCCAAGGACGAATTCTGAAAGGGCTTTTGCGACCGTTCGGGGTTCTCGTAGGGGAAGCCCGTAGCGACGATCGTCACGATGACCTCCTCGTTCAGAGATTCGTCCACGCCCGCGCCGAAGATGATGTTGCAGGAGGAATCCACCACGTCCTTGATTAACTCGGAGGCTTCCTTCACCTCGGCCAACGTGATATCCAAACCGCCGGTAATATTCAATAGAATGCCGGTCGCGCCCTCGATCGTAGTTTCCAAAAGAGGGCTGGAAACGGCTTGACGCACCGCGTCGATCGTGCGGTTGTCCCCCACGCCGCGCCCGATGCCCATGTGGGCCAGGCCCTTGTTTTTCATGATCGTGCACACATCCGCAAAATCGAGGTTGATCATCGCGGGCGTTACGATCAAATCCGAAATACCCTGTATACCTTGCCGCAGCACGTCGTCGGCAAAACGGAACGCATCCACCATCGAAGTGGTCTTCGGAACAACCTGCGAGAGCTTGTCGTTGGGAATGATGACCAGCGTATCCACTACCTTGCGCAATGCGGCGATACCGATTTCGGCGTTGTGCATACGCGGCCGGCCCTCGAACTCGAAGGGTTTGGTCACGACCGCGACGGTCAAAATACCCATTTCCTTTGCGATCTGCGCCACGACCGGCGCCGCGCCTGTGCCCGTGCCGCCGCCCATGCCCGCCGTGACGAACACAAGGTCGGTGCCGCTCAGCGCCTCGGCGATCGCCGCTTTGCTTTCCTCGGCGGCCTTTTGCCCGATTTCGGGATTGCCGCCCGCCCCGAGTCCGCGCGTCAATTTCTCGCCGATCTGTATCCGATGCGTGGCGCGCGACATGAGAAGCGCCTGTTTATCGGTGTTAACCGCGATAAACTGCGCGCTCTTTAAATTGACCGCGATCATGCGGTTGACGGCGTTCCCGCCGCCCCCGCCCACGCCGATGACCTTGATTTGGGCGACCGGTTGAATGGCGTTTTTTGCGTCGTATTGCATATTTTGCTCCTTTACGCGAGAGCTTTTTGAAAAAAGTTCGCGCGCTCTCTTTCAAAAACTTTTATCTATACTCTATTTCTTTTTAATCTTATTCAGCAACTTGACCAATAAACTCTGCTTGACAGGTTCTCCGGTCTCGTTGATCGCCATGTCCAATACGCCGAGAGCCGCCGACATATAGGGCCGGTTCAACATCGCCTGTTTCGGGACGGCCAACTCCACACCGCGGTTCATATGCTTGGCAAGCAACTCCTTGCCGCCCTTCAAATAAGCCAAACCGCCGCCGGTCAACTGCACCGGCGCGTATTTCGGAAAGCCGTTGTTATCCTCGGCGTTCAGGCATTTGGCGGCCAAATCGGCTATATATTGGACGCGGGCCTCCACGATCTCGTTGATCTGCTTGGCGGGAAACGCCTTGACTTCTTCGCCGATCACGATCTCATATTTGTCGTCCTCGGATACGTCCAGCGACAGAATGACCTTGCGTTTCAAATTTTCGGCGTCGTTAAAGCGGATATTCAGTACTTGCGACAAGTCGCCCGTGATATGGCCGCCCCCGACCGAAAAGCTCTTCATATTCACGACGCCGTCGCCTTGGGCGAAAGCCAGCGTACTCGATATGTATCCGATATCCAACAAAACGACCGACTGGTCGCGGGTCTCCGGCGGGAACAAATACAACGCCTCGGCCAGCGGCGCGGACACGAATTCTATGTCCGTAATCCCCGCATCGGCCAGAATCTTTTTGACGAATTCGACGAAACGGTATTCGCACAGGGTATAGGACAGCCGCGCCGACAGCTTGGCGGTGAGCAAGCCCTCGGGAGCCGCCACGCGCCGGTTGTCGTCGGTCTGAAACCAAACCGCGCCTTGGTTAATCACCTCGTAATCGGGCCTGTCCTCGTATTTTTCCCGACCGATATCGAACAACTCCCGAACGTCGCTCGGCAACACGCGCCGCTTTTTGGTAAAGTTGAGGTTGGCGTCCTCGGCGACGGCGACCGTAAATTCGCCGGGCACGCCGACGAACAAGCGGCCGATTTTGGTTCGGCTGTTGGTTTCGGCGTTGTTGATCGCATAGGAAACCGCGTCGGCCAGCTTTTCGGGTTCGAGCCATTCGCCGTCCGCAAAGCCGCCGTAATGCGCTTCGCCGGTTCCGAGCAGATTGATGGAACGGTTGACGCCGCGTTCGCCGACCAGGACGGTGATTTTACCCGACCCGAAATCTAATATAGAGGATTCGTTACGTATCATTTATCCGATATCTTTTAACTTATTATCCGCTGATTTTTTTCCGAAGTCCGGTACAAGCGGAACTTCCTATAAAGTATACCCTTTTCCGTATGAAAAAGTCAAATGAATATACCGCATAGTAAGAATGACCGACCGTAATTCATCATTTATCCTTAAACCTTTCCAGTTCCACCCCCGCTTCTCTGCAAAGACGGATCGAAAAATCGTCGGGATAGTCCTCGCAATAGACGATGCGTTTGATGCCGCTGTTGATGATGATTTTAGAGCAAATCACGCAAGGCTGATGCGTACAATAAATCGTCGCGCCGTCGATCGAAATTCCCATTTTAGCGGCTTGGATCACGGCGTTCTGCTCGGCGTGCACGGCGTAACAAATCTCCTGCCGCGTGCCGCTGGGGATATTCATTTTTTGCCGCAGGCATTCCCCGCGCTCCTTGCACGAGATAATCCCGCTGCCCGCGCCGTTATAGCCCGTCGTCAAGATACGCTTGTCCTTCGCGATGACCGCGCCGACCTGTCTGTCCTCCTTGAAGCAACTGGACCATTTCCCCACGGTGCGCGCGATCTCCATAAAACGTGCGTCCCATTTCTTGCGGCTCATCGCCTCGACTTCCGCGAAAGTCACGGATTCGCCGTTTATCAGTTTGGGCATACTACCTCCCGCGTGCCGACCGTACGCGTTTTTTTAATCTCGCTCCGAATCGGCCTGACTTCAATCAGTTTTATTCCAAAACGCTATGCCGTCCTGTCGTCATTACGAGCCGAACAAAGTGAGACGCGGCAATCTCAACGCATAATTCCCGTATCCCATGTTGACAGCTTACGCCGCGGCACACTATATATTGACGGATTTTGTCGTTTTCTCTATATATTGTATCACTTTTAAAAACATAAGGCAAGCCTTTTACGCCGCGTTTCGCTCATAATGCGTCGCAAGCTCAACCTTACTTATATCTGTTTTTATGGAACTCCTCCAATTCGCGAAAAATCTCGACGTACCGTTCCCACCGTTCCCGACAAATACCTGTTTCCTTGAATTGTGCATTGCCTTTACCCGTTACCCATTTAACGACCGCGCAGCCCGGCTCGTCGATATGATTGCACCCCCGCATCTTGCACTCTCCCGCCAAAACGGCAAATTCGGGATAGAAGTATTTCAATTCCTCAAAAAAGAATTCACCCGCGTCCAATAGGGAAAAGCCGGCCGTGTCCGCGATATATCGGTTGTCGGGTACGACGCCCTCCCGGCAGCTCCCGATCGGGTACAAGCGGCAGGCGCGCGTCGTGTTCTTGCCGCGCTCGATCTTTGCCGACAGCTCCCCCACCTCTAAATGCAAATCCGGCAGTAAACGGTTCAATAAACTGCTTTTGCCGACCGCCGACTGCCCCGCAAGGCACGTGATCCCCGTTTCGGGCAACGCGGCGCGCAATTCCTCCGCCCCCGTCCCGTCCGCCGCCGAAACAAGCAGGATACGCGCAACCGCCGCCGCGTAATTTTTCCGCGCCCGCTCGAAAAGGCTTTCCGCACCCGCGGCATCGCTTTTGTTGACGCACAGGATCGGCTCGATTTGATTCCGAAAGCATTGAATCAGCAGCTTATCGACCAAATGAAAATCGGGCGCGGGCGCGGGCGACAGCACAATCGCACACGCGGCGACGTTGGCAAGCGGCGGCCGGATCAGCAGGTTTTTGCGCGGGCCGATCTTGACGATCCCGCCCGACCCGTCTAATTCCACGTCGTCGCCCGCGTGCAAACCGTCCGTCCGCATCTTGCCCCGCGCGGGACAAAACCGTTCCGTGCCGTCGGAACCGCGCAACAGGAAACCGCCGCGTTTCGCTTGTAATATTTTATATATCATAATTTCTTTACTCTAAGACGCTAATCGCTTTTGCCATTTTTTTCAGGTCGGCTTTTGACAGAGTTTCTCCTATCGGCGCATGAATGGAAATTGAATAAAAACAGTTATCCGTATAAAAGTAGATACTGTATGTGTAAAAACTTTTATCGGGAGTATTATAAAACAGCGTTATAAGATACTTATTGCCGTTATGATTAAGCTTGCTGATTACTTCCGTGTCAGACGATATGCTCTCTTTAAAAACATCCTTCTTCGCGACGCCGATATTGACACGATACGCCACCTCACATCTGTAAACCGTTCCCGAAGTCCTATAATTATAATAGCCGATCACGCCAATATACCCGCTTAACTTAGCCCTATTAGCCTCGACGTACAAGCGATAAAAACTCTCTAATATTAATTCGTTTAAAAGGCTGTTTGAAAAGAGATAGATATCCCTTTCAAGATACTTCTTAAGGTCATATATGTTTTGCGGGCTATATCTAAAGCGCACATAATCGGGTTCATAAATTGAAATTAAACCGCCCTCATAATATAAAAAGATTCCCAGATTCTCGTCTAAAAAGGCAAGCGCGCCGTCAAACGCAAAGCCGTCTAAAAGCCTTCTTGTGACAGAATAGTTTGTTTCGTTCCAAAACTCTTTCCATATCGTCGATTCATCAAAAACCGATTCAACCGCAATAAAATGTGTGTCATAACCAGTCTTACTTGTATCCGTATAAATTGTTTCTTCCTTGTCGTTTAAGAACAAAATCCCGCTTTTTTTATAGTTATACGGATAGTTGTCCTCCCCCGCGCCCTTTGCGGGCGAGTAAAATAATTCTTGAGTCACGGTATTATATTTGTTGTAAATTTTAGCGCCTTGAGAATCCATAGAGACAAAAAACAAGTTGTTGTCTACCGTGCGGACGGAAAAAATGTCGCCGTCGTTTTCATAGAAAATTTCGTGATTCAGGGATTGCATGTCTAAAGAGTACACCTTACCGAAAGCTACATATATTTTATCTTCTGAAATAAAATAAGTGAACGGGCACGGTAGTGCCCATTGTTCATAGCCCGATCCAAAAGTATTTGTTCCTTCAAACAAAATTCTTGTCGTGAGATATTGAAGATTAAATTCGATAAATTTCGCTTTCACCTCGTAAGTATCGACGGTGACGGTTTCTGAAAAATACAACATAGAATTTTTATATTCCAATTGAGATAACGACGCCCACGCATATTCGCTTTCATAGAGCTTTATAATATTTTCCCCGTTTAAATCGGCAGAGAATACCGATGTGTCCGAAACAAAAAATATTTTATTGTTTGCAACGCAAATAGAGTTAAAAGTATATCCCGCCATATGGTGACCGATACGGATAGTAGAGTTTTCACTTAATTTACCGGTATTTAAGTCATAAATATTTAAAATATTCCCTCTCAGGGCATTCATAAAATATATTTTATTATCGTATTTCGCAAAGGACATCGCTTGATGATCCTGATAAAGATCCGTAGGGGGCGCCGGTTCAGTTTTAGTGGGCGGACAACCGGAAAGCATAGCTGCTAAAACAAAAGCTAATACAATGATAACTGTTTTTTTTATATTTCTCATGTTACCTCTCCGTATAAAATCCTATTTTCTTTCTTTTCGCCTTCTCGCTACCTATTGACAGAATAACACCCAAAGGCAATAAAGGCGCCGCCATGTATGTAACTATTTTTTTCGATAAATCTCGCTCACAATTAATGGGTCATCAAATTTCCCCCTCTTAAACGCCTTTTCCCAAATATAATTAGGGTCAATCGAAATGCGTTGGGCATGCTTCTCCTTATATGCATTAAGCGACATATAATTTGGTCCGCTGCCATCACCGCCGACATTTGGATCATCGACACTTTCATCCTCCCAACCACAGAAACGACATATTTCTTGTGGGAATTCCATCTTCCCGCAAACCGGGCATGCTCTGTCTCTATAATTAATTTCCCCAAAGACAGTAAAGACTTTAATATTCAACTTTGATAGTAACTTATCTTTTCTTTTCTCAAATCTTTTTTGGTTTATTGCTTTTACTTTATTCTTTTTAATATTTTGGAGGAAAATAAGTTTTTCCAAATTTTCGAACAACCAATATAAATCCTCATCGACATGTTCACAACTTGTTTGATAATACGCATTGTTAATATGAATTTCCGAGTCATAATAATCGTGCGATCTTCTTGTTGTAAAAGCACGAACAATAAAACTATCATTTATTTTTACTAATAGTTCATTTTCACTACTTGAAAATTTATCTCGAACAATATCGATATCCCACCATTGATATCCTTGCGCGCCTTGCCATTGATAATCCGGTTCTTTCATTTTGAACTCCTTGCAAACCTTGTCACGGTTTCCAATGTATAATAAGTCACATTTTGGTCTGTACGTATAATTTGTAGGGACGATCTTTTCCGGCCTAAGTTAAAGCAAAAAGCCTCTAAATGCGGTTATTGCGGAACAGCTTTCCCTGCCGGTATAAAATAAAAAAATAAATCAATCCGAATGCCAATCCAATGCCGCCAAGAATAAAGAAAATTATCCCGGCCCATAAAGTATTAATGTCTTTCTCCGTATTGATGCCGGAAGCATTAACCGCTTTGTCATACTCCAGATAATCTACACCGTCTTTTTGCACGGCGAATGTCCATATACCCGCTTTCCTTTTATCGTTTTTCTCGTACTGATTTTTAGAAACCTTTAATTTCAGCGTATCGTTTTTCAGCACATTCGCATCAAACGCACCTTTATTAAAAGCTGATGTTTCGCCGCATAAATAGAAACGATATTGACCATCGGAGGAATGAAGCGTGTAATACCAAAGCGGCACTATAGTAGTTGACGCGTCTTGCCTTTCAATTCGGTCAATCTGAACCTCAATATCAATAATCTCATCCTTCGGCGAATCGATAATCCAAAAGATCGTTCCAAGAATTAAAAACACAACTACCGCTGAAATATAAATCAATGCAATTTTGCCGCTTTTTTTCATGGACGTTGTTTCTATTTTTCTATCCATTGGATATCTCTCCTTTTTGTCACATACAAGGCGCTTGTGTGTGTTTTCCGGTTTTTTAGTTTCCTTTTGCCGTATTGATACTCTTAATCAAAATAACTCTGATTTCAATACAAAACTTATCGAATGTTTCAAATTCTGTTTTGGTTATGTAATCTGTTTTATACAGCAATTCTATCCAATATCCCGTCTCATTCGCTTCCTTCAATGCAATCTGAAGTTTGGCAATAAAATCGGCTTTGCTATGAGCATAATTCGCTTCACGGATATTAGCGCCAATAGAAGTTCCGCTTCTTCCGATTTGGTTAGAAATTATACTTTCTTTTTTACCCTTCAATTCTTTAACCAACTCAATAATCCGAATCGAAAAGTTCATGGATAATTCTGCCAATTTATTCTCTTTCATCTTGTTATCCTTAACGCAAACTTGTTGTTATCCTTCATGCAAATTGGTTGTTATCCTTCATGCAAACTTGTTTGCTCTTCATAAGCATCAGCGCCTTCATTTCTTCATGTCGTTAGGCACTTCATTCTGTATGAAGCCGTTGCACTTATGAAGTGTTGCTGCGCAACATAAAGTGAAGTGCCTTTCAGCTTATCCTTCATGCAAACTTGTTTGCTCTTCATAAGCGTCAGCGCCTTCATTTCTTCATGCCGTTAGGCACTTCATTCTGAGAAGTCATGTAATGACTTCTCAGCTGCCCGCACGCGCCCCCTATATCCGATCCCAACGCCCTCCTGACCGTGCACAACACCCCCAAGGCCTCCAGCGAACCTTTAAACTTCTCGGCCTCGTCGCGCGTCGGCGCTTTCATGTCAGAGCCCTCGATCGGATTGAGCAGAATTAAATTGATATGGCACGGAAAACCGCGGCTCAAATTCTTCAATTTCAGTACGTCGGCGGGGCGCATATTCTTTCCCTTAATCAGGGTGTACTCTAACATGACGCGGCGGCCGGTCTTGTCGAAATAGTACCGCGCCGCGCTCATGACGTCCTCGACGGGATACGACTTATTGATAGGCATCATCGCGTTCCGCTCCTCGTTAAAGCCGGAGTGCAGGGACACCGTTAAATTGATTGTGAAACCGTCGTCGGCAAGCCGCCGGATTTTGGGCGCGATCCCGCAAGTCGAGAGCGAAATGCAGCGCTGCCCCAAATTAAGGCCCCTGTTGTCCATTACAAGGCGCAAAAATTTGGTCACGGCCTCGTAGTTGTCCAGAGGCTCCCCGCTGCCCATCAGCACGACGTTTTGAATTTTACGGTCGCGCGCCGTGCCTCCCAATTCGCGGTTGACCGCCGCGATCTGCCCGAGGATTTCTCCCGCCGACAAGCTACGGAAAAGGCCGTCCGCCCCGCTCGCGCAGAACACGCAGCCCATGCGGCAGCCGGCCTGGCTGGACACGCACAAGGTATTCCCCGCAGTGTAGGACATCAGCACGCTTTCGATCAGCTGGCCGCCGTTCAGCCCGAACAGATACTTCGCGGTGCCGTCTTTCGACAAAAATTTTTCTCGGATTTTCACGCTTTGGGCAAAGTATTCCCCGTCCAATTCCTCCCGCAAGGGCAGCGGAAAATCGGACATCTCGCTAAACTCCGCGCCGGAATGCAGCCATTTAAACAGCACGGCGGCGCGGTAAGGCTTCTGCCCCTTGGCGGCCATCAGCGTTTGCAGCTCCTCGGGCGTAAAGTCGAGCAGATTCTGTTTTATCAATTTATTCTCCATTTATTTTCCGTTTTGTAAAGGTGGGCTAAATTCATAACTGCCCGCAGAGTATCGTTCCGACGGGAATACCCCGTCCCCGCAAATATTCCCGCGCGTCCATAGCCTTGCCGCCCGCCGTCTGTATCGTCAGAAGCTCCAAAACGCCCGCGCCGCAAGCGACCCGCAAGCCCTCTTTCGGGGACGATACGGTCACCTCGCCGGGCGTGCCCGCGCTCCCCGTTTCCGAAACGGCCGCCGCTTTTTTGATTTTCAAAATCCCTTCGCCGCAATAGGTATACGCGTCCAAGCCCCGTATCAGATTCCCTATGTCCCGCGCGGATTTATTCCACGCGATCTCGCCGTCGGTTTTGCGCAGCATAGGGAAATAGGACGCCTTGGACTCGTCTTGTTTTTCATAGCTTGCCTTGCCCGCCTTGATCCGTTCTAACGCTTCGATCAGCGCGTCCGCGCCCAGACGGGCCAGCCGCTCCGTCAAGGCGGCGGCGTTCTCGTCCGGCAAAATATCGGTTTCCCTTTTCAAAAGCATGTCGCCGGTATCCACGCCGATATCGGTGCGCATGATCGTGACGCCCGTCCGCGTTTCCCCCCGGGCGACCGCCCAATTGATCGGCGCGGGGCCGCGGTAAGCGGGCAACAAGGAAGCGTGCACGTTGATCACGCCGTATTTCGGAATATCCAAAATCTCTTTGGACAAGATTTGCCCGTAAGCCGCCGTAATCATAACGTCGGGCTTCAAGCCGCGCAATTCCGCCGCCCCGTCCCGCCGTATTTTTTCATACTGCAAGACCGGCACACCGGCGGCAATCGCGGCCTCCTTGACGGGCGGCGGCGTCGTTTTATTGCGGTTTCCCGGCCTGTCGGGCTGTGTCACAACCGCCGCGACCCCATATCCGTTTTCGATCAAAGCGGCAAGGCTCGGCAGCGCGAACGCGGGCGTACCTAAAAAAATTACTTTCAAGTTCTTAACCATACCCTTATTGCTCAACTGACAGTTTTCACTTATTTCTCCGCTTCCCCGCCCTTTCCGTCGCTCTGTCAATGAACAGCACGCCGTCCATGTGGTCGATCTCGTGCAGAAAGGCCCGCGCGGTATAGCCCCGGACGGTGATCTCGGAAGCCTCGCCCTTGCGGTTATAGGCGCGGACGGTAACGAGCTCGGGGCGCGTGATCCTTTCGCGGCGGTCGGGCACGGACAAACAGCCCTCGCTGTCGGCGCATTCGCCCGATGTGTTTACGACAACGGGGTTGATCAGCTCGTAAAATTTCCCTTCGTTTTCCACGACGGCGGCGCGCCTCAAAATACCGACCTGCGCGGCGGCAAGGCCGATCCCGCCCTCCTTCCTCATCGTGTCGGCAAGGTCGTCCATCAGCTGCGCCAGCCTCGCGTCAAAGGCCTCCACGGGCCGCGACGTTTGCCGCAGCATCGGATCGCCCAATTTAAATACCGTTCGTATCGCCATCTTCTTTTTTATCCTTGCGAGAGAAACTTTTTACAAAAAAGCTTCTCGCGCGCTCTTTTCAAAAAATTTCCGTACTTATAAAACCTTGTTTTTCACTCGTCACTTATCACTTATCGAGGTTCGCCCCGCACCCCGCGCAAGCCAACGCGTCGGAGGGATTGAGCCTGCCGCAATACGGACACTTCTTCGGGGCCGCGTTCGGCGGTTCGGAAAGGCTGCCCGTATGTACGATATTGCCGCCCGCGCCGTCGATATTTTTGCGCGCGCTCCCCAACTTGATTAAAAGACTGCCGGCGACCAGCATCGGAAACGCGATGAAGAACATCCAAAACAAGCGCGGCCCCCGGCCCCCGATTCCGAAGTCCGCAATAGCCGTAAAAAAATCCACGGCCGCGACGATAATCAATACGATCGCCGCGCCTATCACGAAAAAGCCGAGGATTTTCATCCATGTTTTCGGTTTTTGTCCGTCGTCATTCATATTCGTCTACTCCTTTACGCGCTCCGCTTCGTCCTTCTCGGAATCCGATGGATTCCCCGCTGAATTGCCCGCTTCGCGCTTTGTTCCGACCAAACGCGATTTAATGCAAGTTCGGCGGGTTTAACTCCACATACGCCCCCACGCCCCGGCTCTTGTATTTGCCCGTAATCGCGTATACCGCTTGAACGGTTTCCTCCGTTCCCGCGCCGCGTATCCGCATTAAAATCTGAAAACGGAAATCGTCCTTGATCTTTTTCACGGGACAGCGCGTGCCCCGCAAAAACAGAAAATCGTCCTTACGCTCCTTCGCGTACGCCTCGATCTCATGAAAGGCGGGCAAAAAGCACTTGCCGATCCCGCTCTCGTCCGGGCCCGAATACACCGCGCGGACGATCGTCGTAAACGGCGGAAAGCCCGTCGTTTCGCGGATATTCAGCTCCTTTTTAAAGAAGCTTTCATAGTCGTTGTTGCGTGCGAACGTGTACACATAGTGATGCGGCGAGTAGGTCTGCAATACGACGCGCCCCGCATAATCCTGCCGTCCCGCGCGGCCCGCGCTCTGCGTCACCAGCTGAAAGGTCCGTTCGGCGGCCTTGTAATCGGTAAAGTGCAAGGACAGATCTGCGTCCAGAATCCCCACCAATGTCACGGCGGGAAAGTCGTGGCCTTTGGCGATCATCTGCGTGCCCACCAAGATGCGGGCCTCACCGCGCGCAAACCGCTCTAATATATCCAGATGCGCGTCCTTGGTGCGCGTCGTGTCGTTGTCCATGCGCAGGATACCGACGCCCGGATACAGCTTCTTTAATTCGGCCTCCGCCTTTTGCGTGCCGGTATTCCCCAGCCGGATATGCGGGCTGCCGCATTCGGGGCACGCGGACAGCATATGGTATTGCGAGTCGCAATAATGGCATTTTAAGATTTCCTCCTCGCTGTGGTAGACGAGAGACACGTCGCAGGAATCGCATTTGGCCGTGTAACCGCACGCGCGGCACATGACGAACGAGGAATGCCCGCGCCGGTTGATAAACACCATCGCTTGCCGCCCCGCTTGCATACATATGTCCAGCTCACGCAAAAAAGCCCCCGAGAAAATCCCGTAATTGCCCGCCCGCGCTTCCTTGCGCATGTCGATCATCAAGATTTCGGGCAAAGGCTTCTTGTTGATCCGCTCGGGCAAATTCAGCAACTGAAATTCGCCCGTTTGAACGCGGTAATAGCTTTCCACCGAGGGCGTCGCGCTTCCCAATACGAGCGGGCAGCCGTTCTCCTTGGCCCGGAACGCCGCAACCTCGCGGGTGAAATAGCGCGGATTGTTTTCGGATATATAGCTCGAGTCGTGCTCCTCGTCGATCACGATCAAGCCCAAATTCTGCAAGGGCGCGAACACCGCGCTGCGCGCCCCGATCGCCACCCTCGCCTCTCCCGTCAAGAGCCGCCGCCATTCGTCGAACCGCTCGCCCGCCGACAGTCCGCTGTGCAGGATCGCCGCCCCCTCGCCGAAACGGGCGCGGAACGCGCGGAACATTTGCGGCGTCAGCGATATCTCGGGCACCAGCATGATCGCGGTTTTGCCCGCCCCGAGCGCGGCCGAGATGCAATTTAGATACACCTCGGTTTTGCCGCTGCCCGTCACGCCGTGTAAAACGTAGGTCGCGTTCCCGCCGTTCCTTATGCGTTCGGCGGCGGCGGTTTGCGCGGCGGTGAGCTCGACCTCTTTGTTTTCCGCTCCGGCCAGCCGCTTATACGGCGTCCGGCGCACGGCGGTTTCCTCGGCGGTCAGGATTCCTTTGGCGCGCAGCTGGCGCACCGCCGCCGCCGAACAGTTCCGGTTCAATTCGTTTAAGAACGCGCCGCCGCTCTCTTGCAAGTAAACGACGGCGTCGTACTGGCTTTTGGCGGCCTTTTTCAGATATCCGGCCGGGTCGCGGTCTTTATAGTCCGGCGCGAGGGTCACATAATATTGTTTTAACTCCTTGACGCGGCTTTTGCGCATCTCGCTGGGCAAAAACAAGCGCAAGGTATCGGCGCGGCGCAAGTTGTATTTTTCCCGCATAAAGTCCGACAGCCGCATCATTTCGGGCAGAATCACGGGCGATTCGTCCAGCGTCTTTAAAATAGACTTGATTTTGGCGTCGTCCAATTCGGATTTCTCTTTCAGCCCGATCACATAGCCCTCGACGCTCCGGTTCCCGAACGGCGCGAGTACGCGATAGCCCGGCGTCAAGAACGCCGATTCCGGCGGCACGCGATAATCGAATATCCGATCCACCTCGCCGTTGGTTATGTCAACGATTACCTCTGCAAACATTTCATTCACTGAAAACTGAAAGGCCTGAAAATTTTTTTCGGTTGCAAATCGCAAGAGCCGACAGCGTGCGCCGGCCCGCCGTCAGCAGTAAAGAAACACAGCAGCAGCAAAGTTTCTTTTGCGACAAATCCATACTTTTCACTTTTCATGCACTCTGTCCAATAGGATATCCGCCAATTCTCTTTTTGTCATCATCGGCAACGGCTCGTTCCGCCCGTCCCGAAAAACGAACGTCGCGATATTCGTGTCCGTCCCAAAGCCCGCGCCCTCCCGTGTCACGTCGTTGGCCACGCATAAATCGGCGTTCTTCTTGTTTAACTTTTCAACGGCGGCCGGCACGGGATCGCCGGTTTCGGCGGCGAATATCGCCAATTTCCGGCCGCCCTTTTTTGCCCCGGCCTCGGCGGCGATATCGGGATTTTTGATCAATTTTAAGGTCAAGCTTTCGGATTTGATCTTGGTATCGTAAGGCCTTTCCACACGGTAATCGGCGGGCGCGGCGGCCATGACGATATAATCCGCGCGCTCCAAATTTTTCATCACCGCGTCGCGCATTTCGACCGTGGACTTGACCGGAATCAATTCACAGCACAAGTCACAATTATTGTCTGCGCGCGGCATCACGTTGACCGCCCCGTAAATATAAATGACGCGCGCCCCGCGTTTTATCGCCGCTTCCGCAAGAGCCGCCCCCATTTTGCCGCTTGAATAATTGCCGATATAGCGCACGCGGTCGATATCCTCGCGCGTGCCGCCCGCCGTGATCAGCACGGTTTTTCCGTCGTAATCGTCCTTATCCTTTACTTGTGCATTTAACTGACCACTGACCGCTGACCACTGGCCACTATCCCCTAATTGTGCCTTATTCAAGCAATTTATGATTGCTTGAACCAGCGTTTCCGGTTCGGGGCAACGCCCTTCCCCCTCGTCCCCGCAAGCCAAACGGCCCGTTTCGGGCTTGACGACATGCACGCCGCGTCCGCGCAAAACGTTCAAATTCGCCCGCACGGCGGTATGGTTCAGCATCGCGGTATTCATCGCGGGCGCGACCAACACGGGGCAAGTCATTGCCAGTATCGTGGTTGTCAAAAAATCGTCCGCGATTCCGTTGGCGTATTTTCCGATAAAGTTCGCCGTGGCGGGCGCGACGATCACAAGGTCGGCGCGTTTGGCAAGGGCTATATGTTCGACTTCCCATTCCGGCTTTTCGGCAAAGGTATCGGTGATAACGGGATTGCCCGACAGCGTTTCAAAGGTCAGCGGCGCGACAAAGCGGCGGGCGTTTTCGGTCATGACGACCCGCGCCTCCGCGCCGCTCTTTTTCAAGAGGGATACGAGCGTACAAATCTTATACGCCGCGATCCCGCCCGTCACCCCGACGACGATACATTTACCTTTTAGGGAAGTGTTTTCCATGTGGGAATAGTATACCACTTTATCAGAATTTTTTCAAGGAGATTCTTCCAAATGAACGGGAGTGTTTTCTCTGTCATCTTGGGCGCAGTGTTTAACTCTTTTAATGTAAACTTGGTTTTTGTTTTCTTTGATTTCATATGTGATTTTATAGTTGCCGTATAGTAGCATTCTGTTGTTTTTGCGTTTTAACGGTGTTCCCATAAACGGAAAATAGGCAAGGTTGTTGATTGCCGTTTCGATTTCCTCTACGTATGTTAGCGCTCTTTTGGGATTGTCTTTGGAAATATAGCGAAGTATCCCGCGCAAATTTTCTTTTGCTCTTTCGTTGTATAGGAGGGCATATTTCATTTGCTGGCACCGTCTATGATTTTTTTTGCTTCTGCTCTTAATTCCGCAAATACTTGTTCATGCGTGTAGATTGTGCCATTTTTATAGTCCTCATCCGCTTGGCGGATTGCTTCGTCTGTTTCTTTGTCGTATAGGGGTTCTGTAAGTTCAAATGGTAAACCGCCGACCATAATTGATTTGTTGAAAAACATATTTACAGCGTCGGAAAGAGTAATGCCGAATTGTGAATAGATTTTTTCGGCTCGGCTCTTGGTTTGCGGATCAATTCTCATGTTAAGGTTTTGACTTCTCATAGCTTCGCGCCTCCTTGCCTTTTCTACTATGTACAGTATATCCTAAAATATTCGCATTGTCAATACTTTGTGAATTGTTTTGTTCGCTCCGAACGGAAAATCGGAGCGCGCAAATGCTCATTGACATTCCTTTTTCCTCTTCTTTATTTTATCCCCGAATCTCTGCTCAAACTCCTCGATTGTTCCTTCCTTTATGAGACTTTTTTCACAAATCAATTTGTTGCGTTTAACAAAAATCTCGTAATATAAGCCCTCGTCCTTTATCGTTTTGATTCGGTCTATATCCCAATCGGTCTTTATCATGTTGATACCGTTGAGATAATTGATGAATATCACTTTATTCTCGTTAAATTCATATCTCCGCTTCCAAAAAATTTTACCGGCCTGTCTCGCGGTCATAAACAGTTGCAAAAAGCCGAGAAGCAACATCAAAACTCCCAGAACAAAAAACGTCGCGGCTACCTCTATTTCCAAAACTTTCGTTAAATACATAACAACAGAAAAAAGGACAACAAGAAAAAACATAGGAAAATAAGCCAAAGCCAATGTCCTGGTATTTTTTTTAACTGCTTTTTGCTTGCATTCGAAAGAATTTTCCCCTTCAAAGACTATCATACTTTAGTTTCCTCCCCGATTGCTTTTTTCAAAATACTTATATTGGTCTCATTGCTTTTTACGATTATGTACCTCCCCTTGGCGTTTTTATAGGTGACAAGCTCATTCTCCGCAAAAACATAATCCGATGTAATCGCAATAGTCGCAGCAATCCCGTTGCCCGTAAATGAACCTACTATATACCATTTCGCTTTCGCACAATCTATTGTAAACGGTTTGCGAAGCAACCTCTTTTCCGTGATAGTCCTTTTTGAAGCGATAACACTTCTTTTCATCAATAAGGCCGGAATCCCAAACCCTAACAGCAAAACAACTCCCATAGAAATAAGAGCTTCGCCGGCCTCCGTCTGACCGCTTATAAACGCCCCGCCCGCAAAAGCGCACAACCATAAACCTGCCAAAGAAGATATTAGGAACATTACAAAAACCGCTTTGAACGTTGAAAGTTTATACTGATTCTTTTCGGGAATCGTTTTAGAAACGGCGGCGCGTTTTACGGGCGCTTTTTTCGTTTCGCCTGTCAAATGACGAATCATTTTGCCCGTATAAAATCCGCTCAAATTGAAATTTATATTTCTTATATAAATATTGGAATCCGTATATAAAATGTTTGTGTTTAAATCTATGATTCCAAAAAGCAGACAAATACCGTTGTCAGCGGCGAACAACATGTTTTTCGTATAATCGGAAAGCAACAAGATATCGTTTCCGTCAACACCGTTCTTGAAGTTTAAATACAAGACGGAAACGCCTGAAAAATATTCCGTTTTTTTCATAGCCGCAATATATTCCGGCAATACTGCTTTTAAATCTCCGCCTTCCCAAATCCCATCGTTAAAAATAATAACCGTGGCTATATTTTTAGCTATATAAAAATAAACGCTTTCTTTCAGTTTTGAATAACCGCATTGCATAAGATTGTTTTTTATCGCGTCGCAATCCAATGCCGCCGATTGTTTCTCGGCGAGCCGAATCGCTCCGATCCGCTTCACTTTTTTATGATCGACACAAACAGAATAAACCGATCTGTTGATAAAACCGAAAATTCCCCGCATAGCCCCGAAAAGCAACAATCCTAATCCGATACCCGTATGGAACCAGCTTAACGAAACGGCGCGCGGGTTTGTTTTATTAAGATTTATTCCCGGTCCGCCGTATTTACCGATAATGAGATATGCGGCAGAGATAGCGGCTATCCCTATGATCAGCAAAGACAATCCCGTCCATACTCTTAAATTCCTTTTAAGTTTAACATTCATATTTTTCACCTTATCCCCTCAATAAATATCCCCGTGCTCCCTTGCAAAATCCAGCAGCCGATCCTCCCGAATCGCGTCCTTGATCCTTTCGGTCAACTCGATCAGAAAGCTGATATTGTGCAAACTCAAAAGCCGTCCGCCCATGATTTCGTTGACGTTGATCAAATGCCGTATATAGGCGCGGCTGAAATGCCGGCAAGCGTAACACCCGCAATTTTCGTCGATCGGCCGGAAGTCCTCGGCGTATTCGTTGTTGCGGATGACCAACTTGCCGCGCCACGTCATCGCGGTGCCGTTGCGCGCGACGCGCGTCGGCAGCACGCAGTCGAACATGTCAATCCCCCGCGACACGCCCTCGATGATACAGTCGGGACTGCCCACGCCCATCAAATACCGCGCTTTATCCTCCGGCATATGCGGGCGCATGTGATCCAGCATTTCGTACATGATTTCTTTCGGCTCACCGACCGACAAGCCGCCGACCGCTATCCCGGCTCCGGCCCGCGCCGCGCTTTCCTTGAGGGACAGCAGCCGCAAATCCTTGTACATGTTGCCTTGCACGATCGGAAACAGCATTTGCGCGGGGTTGCCGTGCGCCTTTTTGCAGCGGTCGAGCCAGTCCAACGTGCGCCGAACCGCCGCCGCCGCCGTCGCATAGTCCGCGCCGTATTCGCTGCATTCGTCGAACGCCATGATGATATCCGCGCCGAGGGCGTTTTGAATTTCCATGGATTTTTCGGGCGTAATGAAGTGCGCGGAGCCGTCCAAATGCGAATGAAACCGCACGCCGTCGTCGCCGATTTTCCGCAAGCCCGCCAATGAAAACACTTGAAAGCCGCCGCTGTCGGTCAAGATCGGCCGATCCCACGCCATGAATGTATGCAAGCCGCCCGCCCGCGCCACCAATTCGTGTCCCGGCCGCATATACAAATGGTAGGCGTTGGACAGAATAATCTGCGCCCCCGCCGCTTTGACCTCCTCGGGCGACAGCGCCTTCACGGTGGCCAGCGTCCCTACGGGCATAAACACGGGCGTTTCGATCACGCCGTGCGGCGTGGTCAGCTCGCCGATCCTCGCGCCGGACTGCTTGCAGGTTTTCTTTATCTCGAATTTGAATTTCTCCATTTTATTGTTTACCGTTTTGTTTTGCCGTTGTGTTGTTTATCGTTTCACTTTCCGCCTTTTGCCTAAATAAGTTCCTTACCCGCCGACGCCGCCGTCTTTACGGATACCGACCGAAATTTTCAGTTTTCAGTTTTCAGTTTTCAGTTTTCAGTTTTTAATACCTTTTACCTTATAAAATCAGCATCGCGTCCCCGAACGAAAAAAACCGATACCCTTCCCGCACAGCGGTTTCGTATAAGTCCAACGCGATCCGCCGCCCGTCCTCGCCGCCTTGCGAAAGAAACGCCGACACGAGCATCAATAATGTGGACTCCGGCAAATGGAAATTGGTGATCAGCGCGTCGGGAATCTTAAATTCGTAGGGCGGATAGATGAAAATGCTCGTGTCGCCCTCGAACGGTTCTAATAAATTATCCGCACATTTTCCATCTTCTGTCTTCCGTCTTCCATTCTTTGCCGCGCTTTCCAGCGCGCGCACCGAGGTCGTCCCCACGGCGATCACGCGCCGCCCGTCCGCTTTGGCGGTATTGACCGCCCGCGCCGTTTCCCCGTCGAGCGTGAAAAATTCGGCGTGCATTTCGTGTTCCTCGATATTTTCCGCCTTGACGGGCCGGAATGTCCCGAGGCCGACGTTTAACGTGATATCGGCAAACCGCGCGCCTATATCGGTGATGCTCTGCAAGAGCTCGGGCGTAAAGTGCAAGCCCGCCGTCGGCGCGGCCGCGCTTCCGTCCGTTTTCGCATAGACCGTGTTGTACCGTTCGGGATCGGCCGCCTTTTTGATATAATGCGGCAACGGCACACCGCCGACGCGCTTTAAAATGTCCTCGAACACGCCCTCGTACTCGAACCGAACGAGGCGGCAACCGCCCGGAAGTTTGTCAAGGACGGTCGCTTGAAGCTCACAATCCCTGTCCTTATTTTCTTTTTCAGTCGGGCGGTTTTCTTTTGACGGGCTTTCCGGCCGGGCAGCCTTAAAGAAAAAAGCCCGTGTCCCCGGCAAGGCGTTTTTGCCGGGCTTGACCAAGACCTCCCACGTCCTTAAATCGCGGCGTTTGAGCAACAACAATTCGACCCTGCCGCCCGTAGCTTTCCGCCCGTCCAAGCGCATATTCAAAACGCGGGTGTCGTTGCGCACGAGCAAATCTCCCGCCCGCAAGTATTCCGGTAAATCGCGGAAAATCCGGTGTTCGGTTTTTCCCGTTTTGCGGTCGTACACGAGCAGCCGCGACGAATCGCGCGGCTCGGCGGGCGTTTGCGCGATCCGCTCGGGGGGGAGGCTGTAAAAGAAGTCGTTTTTTTTCATGCGTGTTAAAGATAAAAGTTTTTGAGAAAGCGCGCGAGCGAGGACTTTTTACAAAAAGTCCTCGCTCGGTATTTCACTCGAATATGCTTAACTGCCGCTTTACCTCGTCGCTCATCGGCAAGTCCAAATGCTTATAGGCGGGAGGCAAGGCGACGCGGCCGCGCGGCGTGCGGGAGATAAAGCCGAGCTGAATCAAATACGGCTCGATCACGTCCTCGATCGTGACGCTTTCCTCGTTCGTCGCCGCGCTTAAGGTGTCCAACCCGACGGGGCGGCCGCCGAACTTGACCGCGAGGGCGTACAAGATATTGCGGTCGGTAAAGTCAAGCCCAAGCTCGTCCACTTCCAATTGCTTTAAGGCGTCCCGCGCGGCCTTTAAGGTAATCCTTTTTTCGCCGCGCACCTCGGAAAAGTCGCGCACGCGTTTTAACAGACGGTTGGCGATACGCGGCGTGCCGCGGCTTCGGCTTGCGATTTCTAGGCCCGCTTCCCCGTCGGTTTCGATCCCCAAAATGCGGGCCGACCGCCGTATGATTTGAAACAGCTCCTCGGGCGAGTACAATTCGAGCCGGCAAATAACGCCGAACCGGTCGCGCAGCGGCCCGGTCAGCATCCCCGCGCGGGTGGTCGCGCCGATCAAGGTAAAGCGCGGCAGCGGCAAGCGCATACTCCGCGCGGCCGGCCCCTTGCCGATCACGATATCCAGCGCGTAGTCCTCCATCGCGGGGTACAAAATCTCCTCCACCGCGCGGTTCAAACGGTGAATCTCGTCGATGAACAGCACGTCGTTTTCGGCCAGATTGGTCAAAATGGCGGCCAAATCCCCCGCCCGTTCGATCGCGGGGCCGCTCGTAATCCGCACCTGCACGCCCATTTCGCTCGCGATGATGTGCGAAAGCGTGGTTTTGCCCAAACCGGGCGGCCCGTACAGCAGCACATGATCGAGCGGCTCGCCGCGCTTTTTAGCCGCGCCGATAAAAACGGTCAAATTGTCCTTGACCTTGGCCTGCCCGATATAGTCCTCCATCGATTTAGGGCGCAAGGTTTCAATGTCCGCGTCCGCCGCCGTTTTAGAGGAGGTAATAAATCTTTCGTCGGTGATTTCCACGGGAATAGTATACCATACAAAGTGAAAAGTGAAAAGTGAAAAGTGAAAGAGTAGAATGCTGCGGGGAAAACTTTTTGAATGAAACCGTCTAACGGGAACAATCCGAACCGAAACGGCAAACCGCTTATTAAATTATAACTAGATAATACGGCGATTTTCAATTTCTAATCTTCGTTTATTTGTTCCCTTTCAGTGCAAGCGTGATGATTTCCTCCACGCTCATGCCGGGCTTTGCGACCGCGCCGACCAGTTTGGCGGCCTCGAAGCGGGTAAACCCGAGGGCGGCCAACGCAAGAACCGCGTCGCTTTGCGCCGTCCCCCCCGCCGCCGCGCCCGCGTCCGCGCCTATTACGCCGTCATCCTCCGCGCTCACCTTTTCCTTGAGTTCCAAAATGATGCGCTCGGCGGTCTTTTTGCCCACACCCTTGATCCCGCTCAAAATTTTGACGTCGCTATGGATTACGCACAGCGCGAGGTCACGCGGCGAGATCCCCGACAGCACCGCCATGGCCAGTTTCGGTCCGACGTTGCTGATCGAAATCAGCTTTAAAAACGTCGCTTTTTCCTCTTTCGTTAAAAAGCCGAACAATGACAAGCCGTCCTCGCGCACTTGCAAGTACGTGTACAATTTAACCTCCGCGCCCTCGCGGATATTGAACAACGTCCCCGGCGTGACGGCAATATCGTACCCGATCCCGCTGCACGAGAGAGTGACGGAGGATTGCGTCTTTTCGGCTATTTTGCCTATAATAAAATTAAACATTATCTATCCTTTAATCAAAAGTTGTTCTGTTGCCTTTTAAAATCTGATTCCTTTTTTCCCGACCGCAAGGTTACTCAATTTAACAGAGTCGGCGCGGCGCAGACGGGCAACAGTTGCCGCGCCGCCGAAGGGAATGTATGCTATACATGACCGAGGAGAAGCGGCAAACGTAGCCCGTATCCGCCGATGCCGACTCTGTTAAATTAAATTTTGTTGTCCTTAAGGATCTGATTCGTGTTCGCGTGGCAGATCGCGGCGGCCAAAGCGTCGGCGGCGTCGTCGGGGCGGATCGGCGTCTGTATCTTTAAAATCGCGCGCACCATGTATTGCACCTGATTCTTATCGGCGCGCCCGTTTCCGGTCAAAGCCGATTTGATTTGCAACGGCGTGTATTCGTACAGCCGCCCGCATTCCTTGACGGCGGTCAGCAAAATCACACCGCGCCCTTCGGCAACCATGATCGCGGTTTTCGCGTTGTCGTTAAAGAAAAGCTCCTCCACCGCGACGCAATCGGGACGGAATTTTTGGATCAGCGCGGTCAGCTGTTCGTTCAGCATAGCCAGCCGCACCGCCGTGCTTTCCTCCTTCGGGGTCAAAATCACGCCGTAATCGATCGGCCGCAACATTGCGCCGTTTTTTTCAATGACCCCATAGCCCACCGTGGCAAGGCCCGGGTCAATCCCTAAAATTATCATCTTTTTTCAATTCACAATGCACAATTTTTATGATTATCCGACCATCTTCCTTCTTCCTTCTTCCCTCTTACATCTTCCATAAAAGAGCAACGGTTGCCCGTACCACGCCCGATATATGCCGCCCTATGGTCTGTATTTGATGACCTTGGTAGGACACACCTTAAAACACGCCCCGCAGTTGACACACTTTTTGTAATCGATGACCGCCAATTGGTCGATCGTGCGGATCGCGCCGAACTTGCAGGCGGCGCCGCACTTGCCGCAGCCGATACAGCCCGCCGTGCAATAGGAGCGCAATTCCTTGGCGGCCGCATGATTGCTGCAGGCGACATAATACTTGGCTTTTCTGGGAATACGGGCGATCAGCTTTTTGGGGCAAGCCGACACGCACGCGCCGCACGACGTGCACCGGTGTTTTTTGACGACCGAATAGTTGGTTTCCGAGGACACGTCCACCGCGTTGTAATTGCAGACGACCGAGCAGTCCTTTAATCCCATACAGCCGACCGGGCAAAATTTAGAGCCCCGCGCCAGCATTTCGGAGCTGCGGCAGTTGCCATAGCCTTGATACGAATACTTGTCTTTCGCGTTGTTGCCGCCGTTGCACAGCACCGCCGCGGCGGTTTCCTCCGCGTCCCCGCCCGCCGCGCCCAAAATCTCGTTGATTTCCTCTTTTTTGGCCGCGGAAGTAGGGCGGCAGTTCTCCGCCTTTGTTTCGCCCCTGACCAGCGCGGCCGCGAACTGATCGCACCCCGCGTATCCGCACCCGCCGCAGTTGATCCCCGCCAAGCACGCGAACACATCGTCGATTCTCGGATCGCGTTCGACGTTGAAGATTTTGGAACACCAGCTCAAACCAAGCCCGAGCAACGCGCCGACCCCACCCAATATGAGGATTGAATACAGTATGATCATTTTTTCTTTCTATGCGGGGAAACTTTTTATAAAAAGTTTCCCCGCACCCTTTCAAAAACTTTTATCTTTTTTATCCGCTACAAAATTTGTATGTCAGTTCACTTTCGCCCGCTACGGCTCAGCCGTCGTAGATTGGGCGTCAAACGAGCAACAGTTGGCAACATCGGCGCAGGAGTGTAGTCCTTCCTACATGACTGCGCCGACTTGACAAGCGTAGCCCCACACCCGATATAGGACGGCGCCTCAAAACGCTATCCCGCTAAACGCTAAAAACGCCATCGCGATAATCCCCGCCGACAGCAAAGCGATCGGGAAGCCCTTAAACGGCGCGGGCACATCGTTTTTGACGATCCGTTCGCGCACGCCGCTCATCAGCACCAATGCCAATAAAAAACCCACGCCGATGAACGCGCCGTTGATAAACGCCTCGAAAATATTGTGGATATCCGCGCTCGTAACGTTGACGATCGCTATCCCTAACACGCAGCAATTCGTGGTGATCAGCGGCAAATAAATGCCGAGCGCGTTGTACAACGTAGGCAGAAATTTTTTCAAGGACATTTCGACCAGCTGAACGAACGCCGCGATGACGAAGATAAAGACGATCGTCTTTAAAAACTCAATCCCCAGCGGTACGAGTACCCACGCGTACAGGGCATACGTCAACAGCGACGTGATCGCCATGACGAAGATGACGGCGATCCCCATGCCGACGGCGGTATTCGTCTTTTTGGACACGCCCATATAGGGGCAAATCCCCAAGGTCTGCGAAAATACAACGTTGTTGGAAAGCACCGCCGCTACGATAATCGCTATAATCGCCATTATGCGCCCACCCCCTTATTCGCATTTTCGGGCCGCGCGTTGGTCGCCGTTTGCATCAACTCATTTTGCCGGTCGATCGCCGTGCGCTTGACGGCCTTATAGATCGCGTTGAACGCCGCCATTAAAACCGCCAGCATGATAAAGCCGCCGACGGGCTTTTGGAAAACGGGCAGGATCTCGCGGACGCGCTCCGTCGCTCCGAACGTAAACGCGACATTCCCGTAGGAAAGCAACTCGCGGATCAGCCCCAAAATCGACAACGAGAGTGTGAAGCCCAGCCCCATCGACAGCCCGTCGAGCGCGGCGTATCCGACCTTATTGGACGAGGCGAAGCTTTCGGCGCGGGCGAAGATGATACAGTTGACGACGATCAGCGGAATAAACAGCCCCAAAACCTGATACAAATCGGGCAGAAAGCGGTTGATCGCCATATCGACGATCGTAACCATCGTCGCGATGATCAGGATATAACAGGGTATGCGCACCTTATCGGAGATCAATTTGCGGCACAAGCTGATCAGGGTGTTCGTCAGAATCAGCACGGCGGTCGTGGCAAGTCCCATGCCGAGCGAGCTCATCAACGAGGTGGACATCGCGATCGTGGGACACATGCCCAACACCAGCACGAACGTGGGATTGTGCGCAATGCCCCCTAACGCGGTGGATTTCAGTTTGTTGTTATCCATGCTTTTATCAAATCTCCTTAATCCGAACAGTCTGTCATCCGCTTCTTTCTTGTTCCGTCGGGCGGTTTTCTTTTGACGGACAAGCCTTGACGGGCTTCCTTAAAGACAAAAGCCCGTTACATAAATGTCTCCTTAAAGTTTTTGATCGCCGCAAGCGCGCCGCCCGTTATGCCGTTGAAGCTCATCGTCGCGCCCGATTGCTCTCCCTCATACGGATCCGTAAAGGTAACGCTCGTTTCGTTGCCGGGATCTTTCACGAGCGCGGACGCAGTATAGGTGTCGGCTTTGATCGGTTCGGAAAATTTCTGTTTGTATAAATAAAAACGCTCGGAATTCAAATAGCAATCCAACAACCCGTGTTCCTGATTGGCATCGAACTCCGGCACGAGTACGTCGCGGACATAATATCCCGAAACTCCGGTATGACCCGCACCGTCCGCATCGTGTTCGATCAGCGTGAACGAAACCAACGTTCCCGCAAAGCTCGTCGCGGACGCCGCCGCGATATAGCAGGTATTCCCGTTCGCGGAATTATCGGGCGCCGCCTTTACAATGCGGTAAACATAGGAAGCCCCATTCCGCAGTACGGCGTCGAACGCACCGCCGATTTTGGAACCGAGAGCCGGCTCATAGGAATATGCCGCCGTCGCGCCCGAATCCGCTTTATATTGCGCCATGATTTTATCGTAATGCGCTTTTTCGGGATCGGCGCCCGCAATTTTGACATACGTTCCGTGATTGTCCGCCCAAAACGCCTTGCCCGCTTCGACGGCCGTATTCACCGCCGCCGCGTCGGGCGCAACCGTTCCTCTTTGCACGACCTCGTGCGTTTCGGTCACGGAAGCGGCGGCGTTTTCAAGGTTCGTACAGTAAATCATCACCGAATCGTCCGTACCGCCGATCGCGGCCTCGATAAAAGGTATGCGGTTGATCGTGTAGACGGTGATTCCGTCGGGCGTGCCGATCTGCTTATAGCCGTCGTAATTCGGTGCGTCGGGCGCGGACGGGTACAGCTTGCGGATCGCTTCGACCGTTTTATCGACGGTCAGCGCACCGCCTGCGAACACGCTCTTGTATTTCAAATAGAATTTAGCGGCGTTGGACGCGCCCTGCACGATGCCGCCCGCCGTCAGCGTCGCGCCCGTGTAAACGTCGGACAAGCCGAGCGAGGTAATATCCGCTTTGGAAGAGCCGCTTTTTGCCAAATCGTCCGCGCTCTTGCCCGCAAAGCTGTCCCAATAAGCCTCCCGAAAGCCTTGATCAAATGTCTGGCCCGATTCGGTCTTGGTCGAGTAAACCTTTAAACCGAGAATTTTATCGTCGGCCTTATTGAACGCGACGATCGATTTGATCGCGCCGCTGTTGTATCCCATTCCGCTCGCCATGATCGCGACGTTGTTTTTGTTTTGCGCCCCCGTCGCGATATAGACCCGTTCAACCCTGTTCGCCGCTTTATCCGCGGCGTAATCCTTGCCGTCGTTCTCAAAAAGCTCATAGGCTTCCGAGGGCATGACGGCCGCAAGAATCGCTTTTTCCCTGTCCCCGATTCCCTCTGTTGCAAGCGGGCGCAAATACACGCCCGCCACGCCCAAAATCGCCCCGCACAAAACAGCCAACGCGGTCATGACGATCACGCCGTACAGGATCGGCTTTTGCCGCATAAAGCGTTCCAATGCGGATTCTTTCTTTATCTTTTTTTCCATAGCAATACCTTGATTTTTCAGTTTTCAGTTTTCAGTTTCTTTCTCGCCCGCCCGCCGAACGGTATGGGCACGACGTACTTATCGATCAGCGGCGTCACGACGTTCATCATGACGATCGCGAAGGAAACGCCTTCGGGATAGCCGCCCTTAAAGCGGATCAACGCGACCAAAAAGCCGATCCCCGCCGCATAGATCATCGAGCCGGCGAACGTATTCGGGCTTGTGGAATAATCGGTCGCCATGAAGATCGCGCCTAAAAACAGGCCGCCGCTTAGAATATGCGTCAACGTCAATTCAAGCTTAAAACCGGAAAACAGAAAGATAAACAGCGCGGCGGACAGGAGAACGGCCAACGGCAGTTTCCAATCGATAATCCTCATCACGCAAAGATAGATGCCGCCCAACAGCAAAGCGGCCGCGCTGACCTCCCCGACGGCGGCGGCGTTCTTGACGCCGAGGAACATGTTCAGGTAATCGGTTCTAAAGGCTTCGGATTCCGCGCCGCCTAAAAAAGTCGCGCCTGTCGTTATGTCGGCGGGCGCCAGAATATTCCGCGTAGCCGCGCCCATAAAGGACGCGAAGCACAGCGCCAAAAATATGCGGGCGGTCAGCGCGGGATTCGCAAAGTTCTTGCCGATTCCTCCGAACGCCATTTTAACGAGGACGATCGCGACAACGCCGCCGACCACGCACAAAAAGACCATGCGGCCCCAATCTATGTATTGTAAATCGAAGATCCCCGTCAGGTTATGCGCCGCGCCGCCCGCCGTTTCCGGTTTCAAAAACACCGGCAGGTTCAACGCGAGCAAAAGTCCCGTGACGACACAGGACAAATCCCAAATACTGCTTGTTTTCGCGTCGTGTTTGGTAAATTTTCTTTTCGCGGCCAACGCGCGGCACAGGCCGAACAGAAACTCCGACGCGGCGCAAACCGCCACGCACAGAACCGCCTGCGCGATGACCGATACGCCGAAGAACACGACGGCGGCGGCAAACGCGGGCGCGAGCGCGATCAGCACGTGCGCCATGATCGAGCGCGTCGTATGCTTGGCCCGAATATGCGGGGACACGGATACTACGAGATTGTCAGCCATGTGTGCTATTACCTCCGTGGCATTTTAAAGCCCAAGCTCCTTGATCTTCTTCTTCGCCAGCTTCACGCTCTGCACCAGATACCGGTTCGCGGGACAAATATAGGAACAGCAACCGCATTCGATACATTCCAGCGCGCCGTACTTTTTACTGCCCGAATAATCGCCCGCCAAAGCGAACGAATCGATATACATCGGCATTAAACGCATCGGACAAGCGCGGCCGCACTTGCCGCAGTTGATACAGGGCGAGGACGTCGCGACGACGAACTCGTCCTTTGTGAGAAACAGCAGGGAACCTGTCGTTTTGGTGACGGCGATATCGCGCGAAATTTGGGACGCGCCCATCATCGGCCCGCCGTTCAAGATCTTCGCAGTATTGTTCAACTCGCCGCCGCAAGCCTCCGCGATATCGCCGTACCGCGTGCCGTTGCGCACCCATAAATTGGACGGCTTGCGGATACCCTTGCCGCTGACGGTCATAACGCGCTCATAGAGCGGTTTTCCCTCGCGTACGGCGTAATATGCCGACAAAGCGGTATGCGTGTTGCCGACGATCGCGCCGCAGTCCATCGGCAAGCCGCCGGAGGGCACCCGCCGCCGCGTGACCGCGTAAATCAGCTGCTTTTCCGCACCCTGCGGATACCGCGTTTTCAAGGGGACGACGGTCAAATTGTGCAGATTTTTTTCGGCTTTGTACCTTTTGAGGGCTTCGATCGCACGGAGCTTGTCGGCCTCGATCCCGAAGCAGACCTTCGTGACGCCCACGGCGGCGGCCAATAAAAACGCGCCTTCGACAACCTGTTCGGCGTACTCCGTCAAAAGGCGGTAATCGCAAGTGATATAGGGCTCGCATTCGGCGGCGTTGACGATATAAACGTCGATGCGTTTTTTCGGGGTAAGCTTGACGTGCGTCGGAAAGCCCGCGCCGCCCATGCCGACGATTCCGGCGTCGGAGACCCGTTTGACGATTTCCTCCGGTTGCGGATTGAGAAGCGGCGTAAACGGCTTCTCCGCCGTATCGAGGCCATCGTTATCAATGACGATATGACGGGATTGATTGCCGGCCGTATCGGTGTAGGGCGCGATCTCGGCGACCTTGCCGCTGACGGACGCAAAAAGGTTCGCGCTGACGGGCCCGTCGGCTTTGGCGATCAACCGGCCCATTTTTACGGTGTCGCCGACCTCGACGACGGGATGAGACGGTTTGCCGACGCCTTGGGACAACGCTATGTAAACCCGTTTGGGCGCGGGACACCGCTCTATCGGCGTTTCCGCGCTTAAAGACTTCATACCGTGCGGATGCACGCCCGCGACAAAAAACCTTGTGAAACTTTTCAAAATCCAACCTCGCTATAATTAGGTGACGGGTACCGGGTAACAGGTATCGGGTGACAGATGACGGGTATCGGATTTTTCGTCGATTATTGTCAAAGATACGTGTTTATATTGTATAACTTTATCGCCCCGTTGTCAAACGATATTGCACGAATGCGGTTTTTCCTTCTTGACCGCCCCGATCAGCTGATACGCGCCCAGGATCGCGATAAAGCCGCCGAACAATTTGGTCAAAAGCCCCGGCTGCACTCGGACGGCCAAAAACGCGCCGCCCGCCCCCGCCGCCGCGGCCGCGAGAATCAGCGGCCACATATATTTATGTTCGACCAAGCCTTTTCTTGCGTGAATCGCGAGCGCGGCGGCCGCCATCGGAATAAACGCAACCATGTTGATACTTTGCGCGGCAAGCTGACTGAGACCGCACATGTACAATAAAAGAGGAATCAGCAACGTCCCCCCGCCCATGCCCATGCCGCCGAATATTCCGCCCAAAACGCCGGCCGATATCAGTAAAAATATACGCATATAGTTAGATTGCCCAAATCCGTCGGGCATCATGTATCGCGCTTTAATTCGCCGTTTTTGTACGGTCATTGCGAGCGGAACAAAGTGACGCGCGGCAATCTCAACCGCTTTATTCCCCTCTTCGAGGGGTGCCCCTGAAAGGGGCGGGGTGGGTCGCCTTTGTGTCATTCTGAACAAAGTGAAGAATCCCCCTCGCCGTCTTTGTTGTCATTCAGAGGACGCGAAGCGTCCGTGGAATCTCAACCGATTCAATTTTCCAATCCCAAAAAGTAATCGGTCGAAACGCCGAAATATTGCGCGAGTTTTACCAAATTTTCGCCTATAATATCATTGACGTTATTTTCCCAATTCACAATCGCGGCGTTACTGACGCCGATTATTTTGCCCAAAGCCATTGCCGACAATCCTTTTTCTTTCCGGAACTCTCTTAAACGCTCGCCAAATTTTTTCATTTACAAAGATTAAAACCGAATCGATAAAAAAGCTGATAGCGACTCGAAATAACGATATAGATACGAGCGAGACGAGGAACGCAAAAATTTTCGACGGGGAGTGTATACCGATATACATGACCCGAGAAAATTTTTAGCGTGACACGGTATCGCTCGTATCTATGTCGTTATTTTAGGGCGGCGTCAAAAACCTTCCGTATCTCCGCTTTGGAATTGCGTCCCTCGTGTATTTTCACGCCGTCCGCATAATAAGTGGGCACGTAATAATAATCGTATTTTTCGGCGGTTTCGGGATTGTCCGATTCCTCGATCCGTTCGATTTGCAACGCTTGATAGGCGGGATTTTCCGCTCGCAATTCCTCCTCGTACCGCATCGCTCCGTGGCAATGCGGACAATCGGATAAGTAAAACATCAGTATTTTTTTCATAAGCCACCCTTTCGCCGGAGAGAAATTTTCCTACGGTCAATAATT
Source organism: Clostridia bacterium (assembly GCA_026001225.1). Lineage (GTDB taxonomy): Bacteria > Bacillota > Clostridia > Christensenellales > DUVY01 > BNZQ01. The sequence goes on along the minus strand of BNZQ01000020.1, from coordinate 1,737 downwards.
CCTCCGCCCGCTACCCGTCACTTGTCACCTGTCCCTCGTTCCCGTTACTTTTTTATATCTCGCATACTGCTCGTCCCATTTCTCTTTGTCCCTCGGCTCGTACTCCTTGATCTCAAAGGAACGCCGCGCAACCTCCCGCCCCTCGTCCAAATTCGCAATCAATCCGATCCCCGCGGCCTGACACAAAATATTGCCCACGCTCGTCGCTTCGGGCACGCCCGCGTAAACCGGCCGGCCCAAAGCGTCGGCGGTCAGTTGGTTCAGCAGGGTATTCCCCGAGCCACCGCCAACGATATAAATGCATTTGTATTTCCTACCCGCGATCCTCTCCAAATTTTCCACCGCCTCGCGATAGGCGAGGGCCAAACTCTCGAACACGCAACGGCCGATTTCCGCGATGCCGTCCGGCGCGGCTTGATCGGTTTCGCGGCAATAGTCGCGGATTTTGTCGTTCATCTTGTAGGGAACGAAGAACCGCTTGTCATCGGGATCGATAAAGCATTTAAACGCCGGAGCCGCCGCCGCCCGCGCCGCGATTTGGTCGAAGCCGATCGCTTCCCCCGACAATTCATAGTCGCGCTTGCATTCCTGAATGATCCATAGACCCATGATATTTTTCAGGAAACGGATACGCCCGTCCGCCGCGCCCTCGTTGGTGTAGCCGCCTAAAAACGCTTCCTCCGTCAGAATAGGTTTGTCCAGCACGGTGCCGAGCAGGCTCCATGTGCCGCTGCTGACATACAGGAAATCCTGTTCCCGCGAGGGCACCGCCGCGACCGCGCTCGCCGTGTCGTGCGAAGCCGCGGCATAAACGTCCACGTCCCGATGCAGATTGATCTCGCTCTTGACCGCCGCCATCACCTTCCCCACCTTGAAGCCGGGGCGCACGATCGGTGAAAGAATCCTTTCGGAAACGCCCGCCGGTTTGAAAACTTCGGGACACCATTGCAAGCCCGACGGCTTCGCAAGTTGGCTTGTGGACGCGATCGTCGCCTCCGCAAAGGTCTCCCCTGTCAAAAAATAATTAAACAGGTCGGGCATGAACAGCAATTTCGCGGCGTTTTTCAGAGCAACGTTGCCGTCGCGCCTCATCGCGTACAGCTGACACAGCGAATTAAAGGGTTGCATCGAGATTCCCGTCGCCCGGAAGAGATTGTAATTGCCCCCGTACAGCCCGTCCAATTCCGCAATCGCGTCGGCGGTGTGCGGATGGCGGTAATGGAAAGGGTTATTTAAAAGCTCGCCGTTTTTTCCCAATAAGCCGAAATCCACGCCCCACGTGTCGAACGCGAGGCCTGTCGGCGGACCGCTCATGCTCGCCTTTGCCAAGCCGTTTTTGCAGTGCTTAAACAGGGACAATACGTCCCAAAAGAAATCGCGCCCGACCGTAACGGGCTCGTTTTTGAAGCGGTATACTTCCGCCAAAGAAAGCTTGCCGTCCCCGCCGAGCGTTCCCACGATCGCGCGGCCGCTGCTCGCTCCAAAATCAAACGCTAAAATATTTGCCATGCTCGTCAATCCTTTTTTGTCCCGACTGTCGTCTCGATACAGTTATATTCCGATATAGTATATCATTTTTATTCGGGTTTGTAAACGGTTCAATAACAGGAAGGAGTGGACAAGTAGCAATTCAGACAAAATGCATAATTCCGAAAGGGACGTCACGGTATTTATGAAGATGGCGTCCGTCCGGCTGTTTTTTATGTATTACGGGAACTCGGCATCGCAGTTTGTTCT
>BNZQ01000019.1 GCA_026001225.1 Clostridia bacterium | reverse complement strand
CGGGTATGAGCCAAGACATTCTGAACCGTATCGTTTACAGCATCAATTCCCTGCCACGTAAACGCCTTAACTACAAATCCGCCCATTCCGTATTTCAAACCGAACTTTCTATTTCTTGTGTCACCCCTCCGGGCTGACACAAGAAATACAAAGGACAATATCATCTCTTTCTCAATCCTACGTACCTACCGTTGCGCTTTTACTTGCAATTTACAGCGACAACCTAACCTTTCGAAAGGCCGATTGAAAATCGTTTACAAATTGTAAAAAACATGGTATACTGTTATAAAACAAATTAAAAGGAGGGCGGGATTTATGAAATCAGCCGTCATTACACTGAAATTAGCGGAAAATGTCAAGGAATTTGTCAATATCGTCAACAAGTACGATTGCGAGATAGACCTGCGCAGCGGGCGCTTCGTCGTGGACGCCAAGTCCATTTTGGGCATTTTCAGCTTGGATCTGTCCAAACCCCTCACGTTGGAAGTCCACAGCGACAAAGCCGACGCATTGCTTGCCGAATTGAAATCGTTTCTCACGAAGTAATTTAAACGGCAATCAAAAAGCCCGAAAGCCAACCCGTTTTTACGGGCAGATTTTGGTTTTCGGGCTTTTTATATTCTTTGCTCGTATTTCTATGACGGAATTATCCCTTGACGTACAACGTGCCGTGTAAAGTATGTCATTCTGAACGAAGTGAAGAATCCATTCCTTTATAAGGTTGAGATTCCACGGACGCTGACGCGTCCTCTGAATGACAACAAAGACGGTTTGGCGTTTTAAAAATAATCACCGATTGTAAATTACAAAGTAAAACCGATTTAAGTCCGACCGACAATCAAGCTCTGTCCCGTCATTTCGGCGGGAACCGCCAAGCCCATCACGTGCAGGATCGTGGGTGCGAGGTCGCAAAGGCGGCCGCCGTCCCGCAGGCGCGCGCCGCGGAACGCGTCGCCCGCCAAAATAAAGGGCACGGGATTGGTCGTGTGCGCGGTATTGGGCGAACCGTCGGGCTGAACCATGCGTTCGGCGTTGCCGTGATCGGCGGTGATCAGCGCGGCGCCGCCCGCCGACAGAACGGCGCGGACGACAAGCGAAACGCATTCGTCCACGACGCCGACGGCCTTTTGGGCCGCGTCCGTGATCCCCGTATGCCCCACCATATCGCAGTTGGCGAAATTCAAAACGATCAAATCATAGACGTTTTTGCGGATTTCCGCGATCACGCGTTCGGTGACCTCGCGCGCGCTCATTTCGGGCTGTAAATCATAGGTCGCGACCTTGGGGCTTGGAATCAATGCGCGGTCCTCGCCGGGATTGGGCCGCTCCGCTCCACCGTTGAAAAAGAACGTCACGTGCGCGTACTTCTCGGTTTCGGCGATCCGAAGCTGTTTTTTATGCAGGGAAGCGACATATTCGCCTAACGTGTTCTTCATGCTTTGCGGCTTGAACGCGGTATGAATCGTCTTGAACGTTTCGTCGTACTGCGTCATGCCCGTATAATGCACGTCGATATACCCGCTTGCGCGCGTAAATTTATCAAAGTCCGCATACAAAAACGCCTGCGAAATTTCCCGCGCGCGGTCGGAACGGAAATTGTAAAAGATGACGCTGTCGCCGTCGCCGATCAACCCGATCGGCTGATTCTTCTCGTCGACGACCTGCGCGGGCAAAATAAATTCGTCGGTTCTGTCGCTTTCACGGCGCGGCATTCTTTCCCGCGGATAGTTCGACTCCACGTACGCGGCCGCCGACGGCGTTTGTGTGTGCGTTCCCGTCCGCGCCGTCATGCAGTTGAAAGCCTCGGCAACGCGGTCCCACCGATTGTCGCGGTCCATCGCGTAATAACGCCCCATAACCGTGGCGATCCTGCCGTACGGTTTGCCCGCGCCGCCCATGCTCTTGCCGACCTTTTCCAAATATTCTTCCAGCGTCCGAATAAAGCCCGCGCCGCTCGTCGGCGACACGTCCCGCCCGTCTGTAAAGCAATGGATAAACAAGCGGTCGCCCGGAAAATTCCGCCTTTTCGCCGCTTCGATCAGCGCGAACAGGTGCTTTAAACTGCTGTGCACGCCGCCGTCCGACAGCAAGCCCATCAAATGCAACCGCTTCCCCCTTTCGGCGGCAGTTTTGATCGCGTCCGTAAATTCGGACACACCGAAAAAATCCCCGTCGTCGATCGCCTTATCGATACGCGTGATGTCCTGATAGACGACCCTGCCCGCGCCGATATTCAAATGTCCGACCTCGCTGTTGCCCATCTGTCCGTCGGGCAGCCCGACGTCCAAACCGCTTGCCGAAATTTGCGTGTGCGGATAAACCTGCTTTAACGCGTCGAGCCCGGGCGTTCCCTGTGCGGCGATCGCGTTGCCCCGCGTTTCGGGACTTAACCCGAATCCGTCCATGATGATTAAAACCGTCGGTTTTGGCATTTTTCGATTCCTTTTAGCGCAAGAATCCTTTTGAGTTTAAGGATAGTCACCGTGATTATTATACCATATTCGTTCCCCTTGCACAAACAGAATTCCGTTATCGGTTTTACTTTGTCATTTTAAATTTAAAAATTCCCCTTTTCGAGGGGTGGACGCGCAGCGGACGGGAGTGTCTATCGGTTGCTATTCTTCACTTTGTTCAAGATGACAAAAAAGCGGCCGCCCTGCCGTCATTTCACCTTTCATGAACGCATAACCTTTATGGATTGATGGAAAGCCCGTATCGGGGAAATGCAACGCGCTAAAAGCTGTCATTCAGAGGGACGAAAGCGGCCCGCGGAATCTCAACCGCTTTAAATCGGAGGGAAAATTTTATCGGTTGGGCTTACGGCGCCTCACTATATGTTCGGCTCGTAACGACTTTTTTACGCCGATTTCTTATGTCGTTTGACAATGCTGTTTCCCCGTAATATAGCGAGCGGCCAAGCCGCACTGTTTAAGTGTATACCGACATACATGACGAGGAGGCAAGACAAACGTAGCCCGTGTCAACAGTGCTATTTGGCCACTCCGATAATATATACGTAACCGGAGCCGGAAAGCAGGGTAAAACCGATTTCGCTTGTCGTCGCGATATTGGATATGCCTCGGCCTGAACCGGGCCTGATCGTCAAGCCCGATAAATCGTACCGCAGGCCGAACGAATCCCGAAAGGTCATGGCGATCAAGGGTACGATCGAGACCAGGATTTGATCGGAAATTTTCGAGGATTCTTCGGGGATCTTTTTATAAAAGACTCCCCGACCGCTTTCCCCGCATTTCATTCCATCATCCGCATTCACATAATACACGTCGCAAGCCGCGCCGCAAATCCGCGCGCACAGCCCCAATTCCCGCGCCCTGATCAGCAAGGCGAGGTTGGCGGCTTCGTGGTCGGGACGGCCGCCGAACGCGCCGTAGATGTCGATATGAGTAAATTGTTCCCTTGCCACGCAGAGCAGGGCAAGCTCGCCGTCGCTCTCGTTTTTCACGGCGTCGTACTTCAGGATACGGATTTTTCCGTCCGTCGCTTCGCGCAAGGCCGCGCCCCCGACCGAGTCCATGTCCCCGATCAAAAGATCGGGCGTAATCCCCCGCGCACGCAAAAGGTTGTACCCGCCGTCCGCGCATACGATGTACGGCGCGGGAATTTTATCGGGAATCGAATCGCCGTTTAAAACGATGGCGGCCCTTTTCACGCGGCTATTCCTTCTCCATATCCGCCGCGGCGGCTTCCTTCTCCGAGAACTTCTGATCGAGGTCCGCGCCGACCTTCAAGAATTGCGCGCGGAAGCTCTTCAAGCTCAACATAGCCGCGCCCGCCGCAATCGCTATCGCGCCGTCCGCGAACACAAAGAGGTTGTACAAAAAGCCCCACGCGATCGCGCCGTAGCCGAATTCCGACCCGTACGTCGCGAAGAAAATGACGCCGCTGACGACGTGCGCGGCATACCGCAGGAGCAGGGCGAGAACCGCGCCCGCCACAAATTTCAACTGTGCGTTGTCCTTGAAAACAGGGAGATACCGGAACAGTCCCGTCAGCCCGATCATCGTGAACGCCACGGGATAATCCAAAATAAACTGCGCGGGATGTACGATCCACGGGTCTTGAACCGCTTGCAGCAGGCCGTACACAAGCCCCGCGAGGAGGCCCTTGCGGATACCGAATTGATAGGAATAGAACATCAGTGGCAGGAGCGACGCGAACGTGACCGAGCCGCCCTGCGGTAATGAGAATATCCGCATATACGACAGCGCGAAGCCGAGCGCGATCGCCACCGCCGCGTACACGACGGACTTTGTCGCTATCGCGTCGGGCGTTTTTTTGCCGAACAGGACATACAGAACGACGGGAATCGCGGCGAGAACGAACAGCCACACGAACGACCAAACCTCGGCGCTCACGCCAAAATCCGGCGCGCCGTCGCCGCGAATCAGTTCGAGCATCTCCGTCCTGAATACGGTCATATAAAGAACCGTAACCACGACGGCTGCCCCGCCCAAAACGATCAGAGCGAGCTTGCCGAATTTCACCAACGCGCCGCGCTTCGTCAGGGAAAGAAGCAACCACACCGCCGCGCAAACCACGGCAAGCAGGATAAACGAAAAGATAGGATAAAACAAAGCCGGCTTGAACCTGCCCTTCGAAACCATCTTATCGAAGGTCAGGAACAGCATCAAGCCGATCGCCGCGATCGCATAGCCGAACGAGATACAAAGCGCGTTTTTGGTAAACGCGGCCAATTTCGTTTTGTCGGAAAAATACACGATCATTCCGATAATCAAAAGAAGCCCGATGAAACCGGCCGTCAGATAGAGCAAGACCAACGGGGCTTTGTCGTAAACCGACAAGGTGGAGAACGCCGCAGACAACAGATTGGACATAAGAAAAGACTCCTTTCCCCGCTTTTTGAACGACAGAAAAGAGCCCGAAATGATATTTCGTCTTTCCTACGCGAGTGTGAACTCACAGGTTCAAAGGGTCCCCGGCTCAATTGCCGGATCTCAACCGAAAACATCGGTACCCCCGACGGGTATGTTTAAATTATGCGTATATTATATAGGATCGTTTAAGATTTGTCAAGTGTTTTAACGCGGTTTTTCGCGTCGTTTCGCCGGGCGACGGCATTTGCTGATTCGGTTGAGCTTCCTCACTTCGTTCAGAATGACACAAGACGGCGGGGTGACCGCCAAAGAGCGGTCCTTGCGGCCGAAAAATTTATCATCGCTCATCCTTGAAAGAAAAAAACCCGTTAAGCGATCACGCCGAACATCGGCAGCAGCAGCCCTTCGACGAGCGCCAAAACGACCACAATCAAATACGCGCACAAAAATTGCGGGTACAGCTCCCGCAAACAAAACAGCAAATCGAAGCCGCCGCGGTATCCCCGCCGCCCAATCCGCAAGGAGCAGGACAGCGCGATCAAGGGGCATAACGCCGCCGCCAAAATCAGCTGGTGCGGCACAACCCACACGAGCGCGCTGACGAGACCTCCCGCGCCGTAGAAAAGAATCGACACGGCGCAGTTGAGGCCGACGACGTACCCCCGCCAAATCATCAGCGCGTGGCAAAGCGGCAGAGTCAGGAGAAAATTTCCGAAAAAGGCCACGGCCAGAAAAAAAAGAGCCGCGCCGAAAATCCGGTTCCAAAAGATCGTGCCGAACCGCGCGTTGACGTTCAAAACGCGGATCATGCCCAAATAATTCACGTCGAGAACGGTCATCGTTTTAGCCAGCTTTCCCGCCGTCGTACAGCCGACTGCGATACCGACGGCGAAACAAACGGCCAAAAAGCAATAGTGCAACGCGTGGCGGCGTAAATGCCCCCGCGCGGAAAAACCGACGTTGTAGAGATTATAGCGGCGACGCATACGCAATTAAAAAGTAAAAGGTAAAAAGTTCGGATAAAGTTATTTTGCGCGACTTGTGTCATTAGACTTGTTACGAAAAGCTCCGCAGTTTTTTAACGGGTCTTGTTTGTGCCTGATATTTCGCGATAAAATGCGTACGTAGCGCTGCTACGCCTACATTTTATCGCGAAAAACATACACAAAAATCCCGAGCTTATAATTCTGCGTTTCATTTCGCAACAAGTCTATTCTAAACGCAGTGAAGAATCGCAACCGACACCTTTCACCTTTTACTTTTTACCCGTTACCTATTATATGTATCGCGGCGGCCGCAATGAACTCCTTTACCGTCGGTTTGCCCGATTTAGCGTTGATTGTGTTGCCGAACACGCGCTCGATATCGTCGATGCCCGCGTTCAAAAAGGCGGCTTCGATACAATTCGACATATCGCGCTCCAAATTCTGCGCGCCCGTTTGAAAGAGGGAAACCAATTTCGGATAAACGTCCCGTTTCAAGCTGTAAACGCCGTTTCCCGACTCCGCGACAAGCAGGACCGCCTGCCGTATGTATTGAAAGCCCTTGGCTTTCGGATTGAATTTCAGGGACAGCAGGAAAGCCGTGACCTTCGTAATCTTATCCGTAACCTTCATCTTTCCGTTTTCAATTTCCGCTTAAATACTCATATAGACCGCGACGCAGACCGCCGCCGCAACCAATGTGACCGCGAAATAGAAAAACACGATCCGCGCCTCGAATATGCCCTTTCTCTGAAAGTGATGATGAAGCGGCGCCATTAAAAATATGCGCTTCCCCTTTGTCGCCTTGAACCAGACGACTTGCAGGATCACCGACGCGCCCGACGCGACGAACACGATCCCCAAAATCGGCACCAGCAGGGACAGGCGGGAAAAGACCGCCAACGCGCCCGCCGCGCCTCCCAACGCCAGACTGCCGCAATCCCCCATAAAGACCTTGGCGGGATAGCAGTTAAAGCACAGATAGGCCAGCAGGCCGCCCGTTACGCTTGCGCACACCGTGACCAAGTTCGTGTATTCGGCCAAGATCGCGGGGCCCGCCCCTTCCCGCGCCATGTATCGGCAGGTCAAAACCAAAATCGCGGCGAAGCCCGCGCAGTAGACCGCGGTCACGGAAGCCGCCAGCCCGTCCAGCCCGTCGGTCAAATTGACGCAGTTGGTCAGCGCGATGAACACCAACGCGGCAAACGGAATCGCAAAAATTCCAAGGTTCACGGTTTTATAGGTGAACGGTAGGAAAATTTCGCCGCCGACATAGGCCGAGTTATAGGCGAATACCGCCACGATGACGGCGAGAAGCGTTTGCGTGATCAGCTTTTGATAGGCGCGCAAACCGAGGTTGCGCTTGTATTTGATCTTTAAGAAGTCGTCCAAAAAGCCGATTATGCCGTAGCCCGCCATGACCGCGAGGGCGACGACGGCCAACCGCTTTTCCCCGCGCAAAAACAGCAGGCACCCCGCGCCGATCCCCAAAATAAAGGCGATACCGCCCATGGTCGGCGTGCCGCTTTTGCCCTTGTGGTCCTCGACGTAATGCAGAATGACCTGCCGCGCCTTAAAGCGTTTAACCAAATAGATCACGGGCGGGCACAAGGCGAACGTGATGCCGAACGCCGCCAGGCCCGCGAAAATCGATAGGGACAAAATCTTCTCCTTTTTTAATTGAAAACCGCCGACCTTCGGTCTTAACTGAAAACTGAAAACTGAAAATTAAGGATTTGTCGAAGAAGTAACTTTTATTATGCTATAAGCTCCTTACCTGCCGACAAACTTTCTTTTACAGTTATTCGACCGAATTTTTCAGTTTTCAGATTTCACTTATTTAATTTTCAGTTTTCACTTGTTCAGTTTTCACTTTTCATTTATTGCCGACCTCCGCCTTCAATCCGAGCAACTCATATACAACGTCGGCGTCGGAAAAAGGATACTTGACGCCGCAGATATCCTGATAGTTTTCGTCGCCCTTGCCCAAAATCAGCACGGCGTCGTTTTTGCGCGCCGTTTTCAGGGCGTGGGCGATCGCCTCCCGTCGGTTTTCGATCGCAATATAGCGGCAGGAGGTTTCCTGCAGGCCCCGCTCCGCCTGCCGCATGATATCGAAGGGCGGCTCGAAACGGGGATTATCGCTTGTCAGGACGGCATAATCGGCCGACGCGCCCGCCGCCTTGCCCATCAACGGGCGTTTGGTCTTGTCGCGGTTACCGCCGCAGCCGAACACGACGATCAATTTTCCCTTCGTGAACTCGCGCGCGCACTTGCAGACGTTGGCGATCCCTTCGGGCGTGTGGGCAAAATCCACAACGATTGAAAACGGGCGCGCTTGCAACGTGTTAAAGCGACCCGGAACGCTTTTCAGCGCGCCGATTCCCTTCACGACGTCTTTTACGCCCGCACCCAAAACGTGCGCCGCCGCGGCGGCGGCCAGCGTGTTGTACATATTGTACCGACCTGACAAACGGAATTTGATATCGTAAATGTCGTCGAACAGGTTGATGACGTATTTCAAGCCCGTCACTCCGGTTTCGAAATTGACCGCGAATACGTCGCTCGGATTTTCGCACCCGTAGGTCGTGACCGGCACGCGCGCGGCGCCGATGATCTCGCGGCCCGCGGGATCGTCGGCGTTGACCACGGCGCGCTTGCAGTATTCGGGCGTAAAATAGGATTTTTTTACCTCTTTATAGCGTTCGAGCGTTTGGAAATAGTCCAAATGATCCTGCGACAAGTTCGTAAAGACGGCGGCGTCGGCGCGCGTGCCGTCCATTTTGCGCAAATCGATCGCGTGCGCCGATACCTCCGTAATCACCCATTGCACGCCGCGCGACAGCATGTCGGCAAACAGCGCGTGCAATTCGATCGGATCGGGCGTGGTCATGTGCGCGGGCAGCTCCGTATCGCCGATTTTGTTGCAGGTCGTGCCGATCAAGCCCGTTTCGATGCCGGCGGCCTTGGCGATCTCGCGTAAAATATAGGTGGTCGTGGTTTTGCCGTTGGTGCCCGTCACGCCGATCAGCCTCATTTTCTCGATCGGACTGCCGTAGAAGCTCCCCGCCATGACCGCCATAGCGGAACGGGCGTCCCCGACCAAAATTTGCGTAACGGGAAGCGGCAGAAACCGCTCGACGACGAGGGCCCGCGCCCCCGCTTCCGCGGCCTCGGCGGCGAAAGCGTGTCCGTCCGTTTTCATTCCGGGCAAGCAAAAGAACAGCCCGCCCGTTTCGACGTTTGCGGAATCGCAAGCCAGGCTTGTGATTTTTTCGTTTTGACCCTGAATTTCAAAATAAGGAAGCTTCTTGACCAAGGACGAGATTTCCCGCGGAGTCAGATTCGTATTGTTCATAGTTAAGAGTATACCTCGGAAAAGGCCGAATGAAGCCGCCGTGACAAAAAAAGTCAAAAATCGCCATATTGACGCGCTCCGCTTCGCTCATACTCGAAAACGATAAATCGTTTCCTCGCTTGATCGCTCGCTCCGCGCTCTGTTCCGACCAAACGCGATTTTTTAACTCCGTAAAAAATCGGTCGGACTTAAATCGGTTTTATTGTATATCTCTGATCGGTTCTTACTCCCAAAACGACCTGCCCTCCCTTTGTCTAACCTTGTCGAAAACTTTCCCCGAAAATCTGTTCATCAAAGGATTGACTTTTTCAATTTCCCGTGTTACAATGCGGACATACCATTTTTGCGATACCGGCAGCGATGGGAGGTTAATAGTGACGTGGGCCAAGTAACGGCCGTATTGCGCGTCGAAGTTGCGGTTGCCATCCTATTAATAATTCCCCTCCCTCGGAGGGGTGCCCCTGAAAGGGGCGGGGTGGCTGACAAATCAAGCTTACCTTTAAAAAAGGATAAGCTTGTGGCCGCATTGGTGTTATACGGTCGTTAGCGTGCGCGCTTCGGTAACCCGCGCGTACGTTCTATATAGTAAGTCGGAGGAACCTCGGACGCAGGGCGGGACCTTTTGTTTCCCGAATAACCCGAAAGGGCCGGGCCGACCCAAACGCGCTCCGCATCTCGGTAATCAGTTCGTCGGCATAAATCTTTATGCCCTCCCGAACTCCTCGCAAACCCGCTCGGAAGTAAGGAATCCGTTTTGTATGTCATTGCGTACCCGCAATCCGTAGGGGCCGACAGCGTGCGTCGGCCCGCCGTCGCAACCTCATCCGTATTCCGACCGTTTCAACGCGGGCTTAATTCGGGCTGAACTGTCGTTCAGGCAACGTGCGGTCTTCTTGTACACTCTTATCAGGACTCTGTTCCGAGCTTCCGTAAGAAACCGCTTCACCGTACCTTGAAAATTGAATAGTCTATTCGTCGATCGGCCTTTCGATAATCTTATCCATTTCTTTAGACAATTCGACGATCTTGCCGCGCGAAACGTTGACGGCGTCCAAGCACTCGCGGGTCAATTTGACGCCGCGCTCGAACAGCGCGAGAGCGTCCTCCAAGGTATTGTTTTTGTTTTCCAGCTTTTCGACCAACGCGGCAAGCTGCTTTAAACTGTCCTCTAACATAATTCACCACCTAAAATAAATATCAGGTAAAATTGACGCCTTTGTGTGTCATTAGACTTGTTTCGAAATGAAACGCAAAATTATAAGCTCGGGATTTTTGTGCCTGATATTTCGCAACAAGTCTATTGCGAGCCGAATTTATAATGAGGCGTGGCCAATCTCAACCGATATCTATTACCTATTACCTTTTTTGCGCTTCGAGAGCACCTGCGTTTTCAGCGTTCCGTCCGCCAACACAACGTCCAAAACATCGCCCGTTTCGACCTGTCCGACGCCGCTGATCGGCCCGTTTTTAAACAGACGCGCATAACCGCGCTCCAAAACGGCCAGCGGATCGTTGGATTTTAGAGCCGTTTTTAAATTTTCCGTTCGGGACAGCCGTTCGCGGTATATATCCTCCAACGCGGCTTTAGCGGCGCGGGCGTACCTTGCGGCCTCGTAAGCCCTCGCGTTCAAAATCCCCTCGCAGGCGGCGGACAGCGCGCCGTATCCGTTTTGCAGAGCGGACGCTTTATCGGCTAACGCGTTCAGGGCCAGCCGCCGCAACAGGCGCGCCTGTAATTTTATCCCGTCCGCCGCGCCCGCGCGGTCCGCGACGGTAGCGACGGCCGCCGCCGTGGGCGTGGGGACGCGCAAATCCGCGGCCAAATCGCACAAGGTGTAATCGGTCTCGTGTCCCACCGCCGAAACGACAGGCTTTTTACAGGCGGCGACCGCGCGGGCCACGGTTTCGGAATTGAAGATTTCCAATTCCTCCGGCCCGCCCCCGCCGCGCGCGACGATCAAAGCGTCCGCCCGCACGTCGGGCCTGTCCAAAATTCCGATCGCCTCCTCGATTTCAAACTCCGCGCCCATCCCCTGAACCCGCACGGGGTACAATCGGATATTGACGCCGGGATTACGCTTCCGCGCCGTGACGATGATATCGTGAATGACCGCGCCGCCCCTACTTGTAACCACGCCGATATCGGCGCAGTCCGCGGGTACGGGAATTTTGCGGACGGAGGAAAACAAACCCTCCCGTTCAAGGCGTTCCGCAAGAAGCCGGAACCGTTCCCGCATTTCGCCCGGCCCCGCCGGTTTCACGGAGCGCGCGTGAAACCGCAGCTCGCCGAATTTTTTGGAATAGACGGGCGTGCCTGTAACGATGACCGCGCCGTTCTCCGGCAACGCGCCGCTAAAATCGAAAAAGATACAGTTCAGGCGGTTTTCCTCGTCCTGCAACGTAAAAAAGAGCGTCTTGCGGCTCAAAGACCAAGAGGTCAATTCCCCTTTGACGCTCACGCCGTGCAAAAGCTCCTCGTTTTCGAATATCTCTCCGAGGTAGTCGTTCAATTGTCCGATCGAAAGAATTTTGGGCATTATCCGCTTTCCGCTATCCCGACCGTGTTATTCAACAGCATCGTGATCGTCATCGGGCCGACGCCGCCGGGCACGGGCGTTATGTATCCCGCGACGCGCGAGGCGGATTCGAAATCCACGTCGCCGCACAATTTCCCGTCCTCGCGGTTCATACCCACATCGATCACAACCGCCCCCGGTTTGACCATGTCGCCCGTAATGAAACGGCCGCGCCCGATCGCGGCGACCAAAATATCCGCGCTTAACGTAAAGCTCTTTAAATCGGCGGTCTTGCTGTGGCAGACCGTGACCGTCGCGTTCTCGCCAAGCAGCATGACCGCGACGGGCTTGCCGACGATATTGCTTCGGCCGACCACGACGGCGTGCTTGCCCGCGATCGGAACGCCGGTCGATTTGATCAACTCCATGATGCCTGCGGGCGTGCAGGCCGGCACGGCGGGACGCCCCAAAAACAGGTTGCCCGCGTTGACGCTGTGAAAGCCGTCCGCATCCTTTTCGGGCCGGATCGCCGCTAATAATTTTTGCTCGTCCAAACCGCGCGGCAGCGGCAGCTGAACCAAAATCCCGTCCACACTCGGATCGGCGTTGAGCTTTCCGATCAAATCGGACAACTCCCTTTCGGAAACGTTTTCAGGGAACCGATAGGACAATGAACGGATACCGAGGTCGCCGCACGCCTTGATTTTGTTGCGGACGTAAACCTCGCTCGCGGGATTATTCCCCGCCATCACGACGGCCAAGGTCACTTCCTTGCCCCGCCGCTTTAAATCCGAAACCCGCGTCGCAATTCCGGCGCGGAGCTTTTCGGATAACGCTTTTCCGTCGATGAGTTTTGCGGACATTTTTTATTACGGGGAAACTTTTTATAAAAAGTTTCCCCGTACCTCTTTAAAAATTTGAACTCTGAATAGTTAGACCTACGTATCCGTACCGACGGGCCGTAAGACGGGAATCAGCTTTGCCAACACGCCGTTGACAAAGGACGCGCTCTTTTCGGCGGAATATTGATCCGCCAAGCCGACGGCCTCGTCCACGATGACCGCCGCGCCGACGTCGGGGCAATGTTTTAGCTCGTATGCCGCCAATAACAACAGCGCGCGGTCGATTGTATAGATGCGTTCGAACGCGTATCCTTCCGTCGCATTTTTGACCGCCTCGGCAAGCTCGTCATATTTTTCGGCGACGCCGTCCGTCAATCGGTCGAAATACGTCGCATCGTCCGCCGTCATGTCTGGCGCGGACTTAAAAGCCTCGCGCAAAACAGGATCGGCCTTTTCCGCCACACAAAAACCGTATAACAATCTGAACGCCGACTCGCGCGCGTATTTACGACTCATATTTTTTACAACCGTTTAAAGAGCGAAAGGCGGCTTTCCGTTGTCGGTCGGATCATTCTTCCACCACCGGGAAGACGAGGCTTTCGGCGCGGGCGCGGGCTTCGCTTTGGAAGCCGCGGGCTTCGCGGCCGTCTTAGAAGCGGCTTTCGGGGCCGGCGCCGTTTGGGGCGCCGGCTTTTCCGTCAAAACCGCTTTTGCCGTTTTTGTCGTTTTTGCCGTTTTGGGCTTCGCTTGCTTGGGCGGAAGTTTAGGCTCGTTGGGATCCACAGGCCGCACCGCGCGTTCGGGCACGACAATTTCCTCCTCCCTTGCGGGAGCCGTATAAGCGGTTTCCTCCGGCTCGGGCGTCGCATAGACGGGCGCGGTATACGCCGGTTCCTGAACGGGCGCGGATTTAAACGCCTCGTCCGGCCATGCCTCGCCCCGAGAAGCGGTTTGCGGCTCGTCCGGTTCCGCCGGCGGCGCATACTGATACGAAGCGCGGCTTGGAGATGCGGGCGCTACCGCAGCGGAATCGCGAACGGGCGCGGCGTCGGTTTTGTACTTGCCCTTGTTCAGCCTGCGCCGTCCGCACGTGATGAACAGAATAACCGTCAATAAAAGGAACAGCCCGGCGACCGCCCAAACGACAATCTTGAAAATGTCGGGCTTATCCGCGGCAAATTCCGTGACCTTGAGCATCAGATCATTCAGGAATTTGACATCGAGCAGATTCAACGCCACGATAACGAAAGCGATGAATACCAACCCGATCAGAAAATGGATTACGAGCAACAGCCTTCTCATTGTTTTTTGACCTCCTTATTGTCTATATATGTTTGTTTGGGATACCATGATCGTTCAGGACGCTTCCGCGCCGGGAAACCGCACGCCGAGGACGTTTACGTTGACCGTATCGATCTTGTATTCGGTCATCGTTTCGACCGAGCGCTTAATGTTTTCTTGCACCCTGTATGCCACGTCGGGCATCGAATAGTCGAACTCGATGATAAGGTAAACATCCACGTTGATGTTCTTTCCGAACAACTCCGCGCGGATACCGCGCCCCTGTAAGGACGCTACGCCGCCGATCTCCTTGGCCGCCAAAGCGATGATATTCCGCACGACGTTGCGACCGTAGAAAAGGTTGTCGGTTTTAACTGCGTTAACTTTTTTCCGCGCCATTGTATTTATTATACCACATTTCTTTTCATATTTCAACTATTTTTGCACCGAGGTCACGGCGGCGGCTTTTGCTTTTTTAGCGGACACGAAAAGAAGTCGTTACGAGAAAGACGGCGTAAAGAAAGTCATTAGACTTGTTGCGAAATGAAACGCAGAATTTTTAGCTCGGGATTTTTGTGTATGTTTTTCGCAATAAAATGTGGGCGTAGCAGCGCTACGTACGCATTTTATCGCGAAATATCAGGCACAACAAGGCCCGTTAAAAAACTGCGGAGCTTTTCGCAACAAGTCTATTCAGAGGGACGCCGTAGGGTCAGGGCAACGTGCGTCGGCCCGCCTTTGTGTCATTGCGTACCCGCAGGGTACAGGCGCCGAACTTATAGTGAAGCGTCGTAATCTCAACCTTTTGAATCGGTTGCGCTTCCGCGGGCCGCTTCGCGTCCCTCTGCAGGACACCCTTTCAGCGCGTTGCACTCCTCCGATACCGACCTCCCCTCAATCCATAAAGCAAATGCTTGTCGCCCTGACAACGGCGCCCTTGCACCAAGAGGCTCGGCGCAAACATATAATAAATAATCATGATCACCGTTTCATTGTGCATGATCGTTAAAAACGAGGAAAAGGTTTTGGAACGCGTTTTGAAATGCGCCGCGCGGATTTGCGACGAATTGATCGTCGTGGATACCGGTTCGACCGATAAGACCGTAGAGATCGCACGGAAGTATTCTGAAAAAGTGCGTTTTTTTGAGTGGATAGACGATTTTTCGGCGGCGCGCAACTATTCCTTTTCGCAAGCGGTCATGGATTATATCCTGTGGTTAGACGCCGACGACGTTCTGACAGAGGAAAATATCGGGAAATTCGCGTCCCTAAAAGAGAGTTTGCAGCCCGCTACCGATATCGTCATGATGAAATACGAAACCGCATTCGACGGCGCGGGCCGCCCGACGTTTTCCTATTACCGCGAGCGGCTCTTGCGCCGCGCGCATGGCTTTGTGTGGCAAGACCCCGTACACGAGGTCATCGTTCCCGCCGGCAAAATCGTTTACAGCGATATTGCGGTGCAGCACCGAAAAACCGGCGGCGGGCTGCCCGGACGAAATTTGGCGATCTATGAAAAAATGATCCGTTCGGGCCGGACGCTTTCACCGCGCCAACGGTTTTATTACGCGCGGGAATTAATGTACGCCGACGAGAAACAAAATGCGATCCGGGAGTTCCGCGCGTTTCTGCAATTAAAAGACGCGTGGGTCGAAAACAAAATCAGCGCGTGTTTGGATTTGTCCAAATGCCTGCTCGAAGCGGGCGACCGCGAGGACGCTCTCGCCGCGTTGCTGCAAAGCTTTATTTACGACGCACCGCGCGCGGAAATTTTGTGCGCGATCGGGAAATTTCTGACGAACGAAGGCAAATACAAGCAAGCGGCTTATTGGTATCGTTCGGCTCTATCCTGCGACAAAAGCGCCAACAGGCAAAATTTCACTTCGCCGGATTGTTACGATTTTATTCCGTATTTACAGCTATGCGTATGCCACGACCGTATGGGCGACCGCGTCGGCGCGGAGCTTTGGAACCGAAAAGCCGGAAAAATCAAACCCAAGGATCCCGCGTATTTATACAACGTAAAGTATTTTAAAGGTTTAAAGCAAAAATAGCGTTTACCTGTAAAAGTATTCTGAATTTCATCGTATTTAATAGTACTTTAATGGTCTTTAATAAATACATAACCTAAAAGGAGTGTATTTATTATGAGCGAATTTAATCATGAGGACGACAGGCGCAACCGGTTCTGCTTTGTGGATGATTGTTGCTGCGGCAACGTCGTCGTTACGATCCCTTGCCGTCGTTTCCGCGGGCCCACGGGCCCGACCGGTCCCGTCGGACCCACAGGGCCGATCGGCCCGACGGGAACGACGGGCGCAACCGGTACGACCGGAGCAACAGGAGCAACCGGAACGACGGGAGCGACAGGCTCAACGGGCCCTATCGGGCCGACGGGCGCGACAGGCCCCGTTGGATTGACGGGCGCGACAGGCCCGATAGGGCCGATCGGCCCCGCCGGCGCGACGGGAGCCACGGGCCCGACCGGCCCCGCCGAAGGCGCAATCATTCCGTTCGCGTCGGGAATGCCCGTGGTCTTGACGACCTTGGCGGGCGGCGTTTCGGGCACGCCGGGATTGATCGGCTTCGGCAGCGCGGTCACGGGTCTGCCGCTTGGGGCGGTCATCGATTTAAGCGGCTCGCCCACCACCAATACCAACTATGCGTTTTCTCTGCCGAGGGACGGTGTGATCACGTCGGTTTCGGCATATTTCAGCTTGGCGGCGGAAATTCAACTGATCGGCACGACCGCCGAGATTCACGCGCAGCTGTACGCGGCGACGGCAGGCAACATTTTTTCGCCCGTTCCCGGCACCGACGTTACGCTTTCTCCCGCTTTCGGCCCCGGCTTCAATCCGATCGGCACGAGCGTGCGCGGCATCCTGACGGGCCTCGCCGTACCCGTCGCCGCGCAAACGCGTTTGCTCTTGGTCTTTCGGGCGACGGCGGCCGGAGCGTTTCCGATCAATACCATCGCGGGCTACGCGAGCGCGGGAATCGCCGTCGAATAAAGTCGTGAAAATAAAACGTTAAAACAAACTGTGAAAAACCGATAAAACCCTCTCTCGGAATTCCTCCGCGGTGCCGTCGTTTTCGACGATTCGGTTATAAGAGGGGAATCTAACAAGGGAAGCCGCACGGTGAAACCGTTCTAAACGCGCGGCTTCCGAAAGCTGTGCGGCTAAACGCGCGTCGATCTCCGCGCCCGACAGGCGGGGATCGCGCGCGGCCGTCCGCGTTTTGCGCGCTGCCTCGCCCGCCGTCACAAGCCAAACCGCGTCGAACAAATCGGATAATTCGGACTCAAACAAGAGCGGCACCAAAACAAAGACCGGCCCTTGATGCGCGCGGCTCAAAATCTCGATTTCCCGCCGGATCAGCGGATGCATAATGCCGTTCAATTTCGCGAGCATCGCTTTATCCGCGAAAACCGCGCGCCCCAATTTCGCCCTGTCCAATTCGGGCGTGAAGTATGCCGCACCGAACGTGTCGACCAACGAGCGGTACGCCGCGCCGTCCGGCCGTTGCAGACGCCGCGCGATCTCGTCGGTGTCGTACACCGCCGCCTTGTCCGTTAAAATTTGGCCGAGCAGCGATTTCCCACCGCCCATGCCGCCCGTAACCGCGATTAACATGGTTTCTTTTTCTTTATCCTTTTCAAGCGCTTTAATCTTTATTTTTAGCCACCCATCCGGCGGAGGGGAATTTGCAAAAGGAACGCGACCTGAACGGCGTATAAAAAAACAGACAAATCCGACGCGCATCTCGAAAGGCCGACACAGACGCGCCGCAATCGGGCAACAGTTAACAAACTGCCGAGGGAGTGTAGACCCACCTACACGACCGAGGCGGCGCGCCAAGCGTAGCCCGAATCCGGTGCGTCTGTGTCGGCCTTTTAACAGTCATACCACGTCTTACCTATGCCGAGATCCGCCGTCATCGGAACGTTAAACAGAGCGGCAGTTTCCATTTCGCGCTTTAAAATTTCGGCGGCGGCGTCCCGTTCGGCCTCCGGCGCCTCGACGATCAATTCGTCGTGTACCTGTAAAATCAGACGCGCTTGCAGACCGGCGTCCCGATAGGCCTTGTGAACGTTGATCATCGCGATCTTGATAAGGTCGGCCGCGCTGCCCTGTAAGGGCATGTTCATCGCGGCGCGTTCGCCGAAATTGCGCACCGCCGCCCGCGGAGAATTCAATTCGGGAATACGGCGTATCCGTCCCGTAAAGGTCGTTATGTAACCGTGTTTTTTGGCGTAGGTCACGTTCGCGTCCATATACTCCCTGACCTTCGGATAGGTTTCAAAATAGGTATCGATATAGGCCTGCGCCTTCTTGCGCCCGATCGACAGACCCTGAGCAAGGCCGAAACCGCTGATCCCGTAGATCACGCCGAAATTGACCGCCTTGGCCGCGCGGCGCATCTCCACCGTCACCGAATCGAGCTTGACGTTGAAAATCTTCGCCGCCGTCTCCTTGTGAATATCCGCGCCGTGTCGATAAGCCTCGATCAAGCGCGGCTCGTTCGAAAAATGCGCGAGCAGGCGCAGCTCGATCTGAGAGTAGTCCGCCGCGAGCAGAATATTGCCGGGGCGAGCGCGGAACAAGCGGCGCAGCTCCCTGCCCTCATCCGTGCGCACGGGAATATTTTGCAAATTCGGCTCCGCGCTGGACAGGCGGCCCGTGCTGGTCACCGCCTGTTTGAAGGACGTGCGCACCACGCCTTGCCGATCGGCGACGCGCTTTAAGCCCTCGACGTAGGTCGAATACAGCTTGAACACTATGCGATAGCGCAGGATTTGTTCGACGACCGGATGCTCGTTTTCCAATTCGGCCAACACGTCGGCGGCGGTCGAATAGCCGCTCTTGGTCTTACCCTGCGCGGTCAGTTTCAGCTTGTCGAACAGCACCTCGCCGAGCTGCTTCGGGGAATTAAGGTTGAACCTCTGCCCCGCCAATTCGTAAATCTTTTCGGTTAAACGGTTGATTTCCGATAAATATTTGCCCGATAGGTCGTCGAGCGCCGCCAAATCGATTTGAAAACCTTGAACCTCCATGTCGAACAGCACGCCGGAAAGCTTTAATTCCATAGCGTAAAGGTCGCCGAAATTGCCCGCCGCCAAGGAATTTTGTAAGGAGGTCTTTAAGCGCAAAAGCCGCGCCGCGCCGGGCGTTTCGCCGTAATGCGCCAAAAGAGCTTCCGCGCCGTCGTGCGGCACACCGTACTCTATGACGTATTGCGCAAGCTGCAAGTCAAAGCCGTTTTCCAAAGCCGCGCCGTAGCCCGCCAGCATATGCCGCGCGTCCTTTAAACAAAAAACCGTTTTGACGATATCGGGATTCTCCAAAACGGGCCGCAGAATTTGCAGCGCTTCAGCCAGATCCAATCCCGTCGACAGCAAATCGTAGTTCAATTTGACCTTATATTCCACGTTCGGATCAAAGGCGAAACCGAAGTCCTCGCCGAACCAAAACGCGGTATCCGCGCCGAGATTGAGAATCAAATCGGCGATAGCGCGCAATTCCTCCGGTTTTTCAAGCATCGTGACCGAAACCTGTATGGTTTCTTTCTTCGGCGCGGGAGGTTCGGGCGCGCCGCCGTCCGTAAACAGCGCGTCACGTTTGATCAGGCTGGAAAATTCCAATTCGCGAAACCGCTCGCGCAAGGCGGACGCAAACGGAAAATTCGCGCTGCAGTCCGGCAAGGCGCAATCCCCGAGTTCAACGTCGGTTTTAATTGTCGCCAACCGATAGGATAAATAGGCCTCCCCGCGCTCGGCGTCAAGGCGTTCGCGCAATTTTCCGCCGATCTCTCCTACGTGCGCGTAGACGCCGTCCAGCGAGCCGTATTTTTGGATCAGGGACAAAGCGGTTTTTTCGCCCACGCCGGAGACACCCGGAATATTGTCGGACGCGTCTCCCATCAGACTCTTTAAATCGACGATTTGAGAGGGCTTTAAACCGTATTCCGCAAACAGGGCGGCTTCGCCGTAGACCGCAATATCGGTGACGCCGCGTCGCGTCAGCCAAACCGAAATCCTGTCGTCGATCAGTTGAAACGCGTCGCGGTCGCCCGTCACGATCACGCTTTTCATGCCCATGGATTTCGCAAGCGTTCCGATCACGTCGTCCGCCTCGAAGCTCTCGCGCTCGGCTATTTTAAATTTCATGTCGCCGAGCAGTTTCTTTAAGACCGGCAGTTGGGACGCCAATTCGTCGGGCATCTTTTTGCGCTGCGCCTTGTAGTCGGGATAGAGCTGCTTGCGAAACGTCGGCGCGGCGAGGTCGAACGTGACGATTAAATGAGAGGGCTTCAATTCGGTCAGGGCCTTGACCAACATGGTGCAGAAGCCGTAAACCGCGCCGGTGTGCGCCCCCGTTTTGGTGACGAGCGGCGGCAACGCGTAATACGCCCGATTGAGCAGGCTGTTGCCGTCGATGAGAACTAATAAATCATTTTTAGACATCATTTTATTGAAGTAAAAGGTAAAAGGCAATCTTTTTGCTTCTTCTTAATTTAATTCCGCAACACCGCGCCGAACCCTTTCTCCGCCGCCTGTAAAACGACGGCCGTCACCGCGTTGATGCGCTCGTCGGTCAGCGTCGCCGTATAGTCCTGTAAGACGATGCGGATCGCCGCGCTCTTTTGTCCGTCCGCCACTTGCGGCCCCTGATAGAGATCGAAAAGTTGAATGTCCTCAATCAGCGGGTCGGCCTTTTTCAGGGCGGCGATCAGGCGGCCCACCTCGACATCCATATCCATCACCAACGCGAGATCGCGTTCCACCGCGGGGAATTTGGGCAGCTCGCGCGCCGTGAATTTCCCGTCGTATTGCGCCGCGACCGCGTCGAAGTCTAATTCCGTCAAATAAAGATTTTGTGTCAGGCCGTAATTCCTGGCCGCGATCGGGTGTATTTCGCCCATATAACCGATCGGCTCACCGTTCAGTAAAACAACCGCGCTCTTGCCCGGATGCAGGAACGGCAAAGCCGAGCGTTTGTATTCAAACACCGTTCTGTATTCCGCGCCGATTTCCCCGACGATCCCTTTCAGCGTGAAAAAGTCCTCGCCCTGCCCCGTGACGGCGACCGCGATTTTGTTCGTTTCGCGAAACGAGTTTTTACCGTCGGCCTTTTTATACGAGCGTCCGTATTCGAACAGGCGGAAGGCGGCGTTCTTGTGCTTTAAATTGTATTCCGCCGCGGTCAGAACACCGTGCGCGAGATTGGCGCGCAGGACGCTGAATTCCTCGCCGAGAGGGTTTGCGATTTGAATGTGCGAATAGAAGGCGTCGCCCGCGCTCTTTAAAATCAGGCGTTGGTTGGACGACGGCGGGATGAACGAATACGTCGAAATTTCCAACGCGCCGAGTCCCGTCAATAACGATTTTAAACGGTCGGAGCAACGCAGAATTTCGGGCTTGCCGCCGATCGTAGGACGCGCCTTTTTCATGAGCCTCGGCTTCAATTTATCATAGCCCCAAACGCGAATTACCTCCTCTGCTATATCCGCCCCGTCAATAATATCGCCCCTGTAAGGCGGTATTTCGACCCGTAAAACTCCTCCCGCGATTTTATGCGGTACGGAAAGGCGGTTTAAGACGTCGGAAACGACCTTCGCGGAAACCGCTACTCCCAACACGCGGGCGATCTCATTGACGGGGAAAACGGCCGTCCTTTTCGCGGGCGCGCCGCCGATATCCGCCACACGCGGCAAGAGTGCGCCGCATTGCAGTTCCCCGATCAAATGAAGCGCGCGGGAAAGGCCGATTTCGGGCGAGGCTTGATCCACGCCCTTTTCGTAACGCGCCGAGGAATCGCTCCGCAGGCCCAAAGCGCGGCTTGTGGCGCGGACGGAGCCGCGGTCGAACCGCGCGGACTCGATCAGAATTTCAACGGTGCTTTCGTTGATACCGCTGTATTCGCCGCCCATCACGCCTGCGATCGCCACGGGCTTTTCGGCGTCGGCGATTATCAACACGGATTGCTTCAACGTATATTCCTTACCGTCCAACGCGGTGATTGTTTCTTCCGGCGCGGCGTTGCGGACAATAATTTTTTTGCCGCCGATCAGCGCGGTATCGAAAGCGTGCAAGGGCTGACCGACCTCCAACAAAACGTAGTTGGTGATATCCACGATATTGTTAATCGGGCGTATCCCGCAAGCGTGTAAGCGGTGACGGATATACGCGGGCGACGGAGCGATTTTGATATCCCGCGCGGCCTGCGCCATATAGCGCGGGCAGAGCGTTTTATTTTCCACCGATATATTGATTCCGGCCGCGTCGGACGCGCCTTCGGAATCCGCGACGGCAAAATCCAACGCAAGCGGTTTCAGGGGCCGCTCAAGTAAGGCGGCGACTTCGCGCGCCATGCCGTAGACGCATTGGCAGTCGGGACGGTTGGCGGTCACGGAGATATCCAACACAACGTCGTTCAGTCCCAAAATTTCCAATATGTCCGAGCCGGGCAAATATTCCTCTTGCAGGATCATAATGCCGTCGACCTCCGCGCCCGGATAAACCGAATCGTCGATCCCCAGCTCGTGCCCCGAACACAGCATTCCGCACGATCGCACGCCGCGCATATCGGTCGCGCGGATATTGACGCCGTCGGCCAAAACCGAATCGTCGGTCGCCACGGGTACCGACGCGCCCTCGAACACGTTGGTCGCCGCCGTACAGATGATAACGGGCGTTTTCCGCCCGATATCTATTTCGCAGACTTGCAGGCGCGCCGCGTTCTCGTGGCGGGTCAGTTTCAGGATTTTCCCGACGACGATCCCGCGCATTCCCTTATCGAGACGTTCGATCCCCTCCGCCTCGAAGCCCGCGTTGAGGAGCTTATCCGCAAGCGTTTCGGGAGTAATACTGCCGATATCGACGTATTCGCGCAACCAATTTACAGGTAATTTCATATTCTCTTTCTTATTTTGCGGAAAAACTTTTTTGCACAAAAGATTTTTCCGCACCCTTTCTAAAAACTTTTATCCGTTTCTTTCGGACGGTTGCCGACCGCCACTTGCAGGGGCTGACACACGCTGTCAGCCCCTACGGATTTCTATCTGAATTGTTTTAAAAAACGCACGTCGTTTTCGAACAGAACGCGCATATCGTTGATCCCGTACAGCAAATTCGTGATGCGGTCGATGCCGACGCCGAACGCGAAGCCCGAATAAACGGCGGGATCGATGCCGCAATTGCGCAACACCGCGCGGTTGACCATGCCCGCGCCCAAAACCTCGATCCAGCCCGCGCCGCGGCACGCCTTACAGCCCGCGCCGCCGCACTTGACGCAGGACGCGTCCACCTCTACGCTCGGCTCGGTGAACGGAAAAAATGAAGGGCGAAACCGCGTCTTAACGCTTTCCCCGAACAAACGCTTTGCGAGGGCGTCCAAAATCCCCTTCAAATCGCACATGGTGATCCCCTTGTCCACCACAAGCCCTTCGAGCTGATGAAAGACCGGCGAATGCGTCGCGTCCACCTCGTCGGCGCGGTACACGCGGCCCGGCGAGATCATCTTGATCGGCGGCTTTTTATTTTCCATGACGCGGATCTGCGCCGCGCTGGTCTGCGAACGCAACAAAAATTTGCCTTCGCCGCCCTCGATATAAAAGGTGTCCTGCGCGTCGCGCGCGGGATGGTCGGCGGGCGTGTTAAGAGCCTCAAAATTGTAATAATCGGTTTCGATTTCGGGGCCGTCCGTCACCTCGAAGCCCAAGGAAATAAAATAATCGGTCAACAGGTTGCGCGTCAACGTCAGCGGATGCAGCGCACCCTTGACCGCGCCCCTGCCCGGCAGGGTGATATCGATTTGCTCCGCGCTCAAACGGAACCGCAAAACGAGCTCGTCGCAGGACGCCTGAAAGGAAAGAATGCGGTCCTCGATTTGCCGTTTCGCGTCGTTGACCAATTTCCCGAAAGCGGGCCGGTCGACGGGTGCGACGTCCTTCATCAGGCGGTAAATGTTGTTGATCTCGCTGTTTTTGCCGAAATACTTCGCTTTTAAATCGTCCACCCTATGGGGCAACGTTTCAACGTCCTTGACATCCACCGCGCGGACGGCGTTTTCCGCGTCCGTGACGATGGCCGAGATTTCCTTTTCCATTTCCATAATGGAAAAAGTATATCACATTTTAAAAGAATAGACAATTAAAACGAGAAGAAAAATCCGTTTTTTCTTAAGATGTGCCAAACGCGCCCTAACTTACGGTTTCCAACAATTCTAAAAATTCCTTATCGGACGTAAATGCAATTAGATTGGAAACGGGCAACGAAAAGCTGATATTGTCGGCAAACACGTTGACCGTGGATGCATTGCCCGTTGCGCCGCGGGCGACGGACCCGACCAGCTTTAAGGTGTTGATGCCGATCAGATAACCGTTCATATCGAACAACGCACCGCCGCTGTTGCCGGAGTTGACGCCCGCCGTGATTTGAATCAGCTCGCCGGTCAAGCTGCCGCTGTCGGAAAAAAAGACCGAAGGATTGCTGATAATCCCGTCGCACACCGACGTGCCCAAATTCTGCCCGTTGCCGATCGCCAAAACGCGTTGAGCGTATTTCAGCGCGCCCGTATACAACCGTACGGAATGATGATCCTCGCCGTAATAGGCAACTTTCAGGAGAGCGAGATCGTTTTTATCGTCCCATGAGTCGCTGCGCGCTTCTAGCGACGCCGCGTACCTTTGAGTCGTCGCCGTTCCGAAAAAGCGAACCTCGATTTTGGTATATACGGTATCTTGCGTCCTGCCGGCCGTGCCGTTTTTAGCGGTCACCACGTGGCTATTGGTTAAAATATAGGTCTCGTTTCTATCTTTATCGGTGTGAATAATCACGCCGGAACCCGCCGCCGCGGCCGTCGCATTCGAGCCGTATACTTCGACACACGCGCCGATCACACTGTCGGTCAAGCCGATCAAATAATCCTCATCGGTCGAATAGTTTAAATTATAGACGATCGAATCGGCCGAACCGTCATGACGGAATACCTCTATCCGCTCTTTCAGCTGTTTGTTCTCGGTCTGCAAGCCGGTTACCTTGTCGTTCAGCTCCCCGTTTTCGGTTTCCAAACCGGATACGCGCTCCTGCAAGGCGTTGATTTTATCCTCCAATCCGGTATCCTGTGAAATTTCGGACAAGCCGCAAGCGGAAAACACAAATAATCCGAGACAAACGAAAAAAATGACGACGGTTGTTTTTATGGTTTTTTTCATGAAAAAATTCTCCTCATCACCTTCATTGTACACTTTTTCATTCGTTTTGTCAAGGAACTTCCTTGCCGAACGCGTTATTCCCGCGTCCGCTTTACTTCTTCGTTTTCGGAGAAACGAACAGGGCGGCGATATAGGAAAAAAACACCGCCGCGGCGATGCCCGCCGAGGTTTTCGTCAGGCCGCCCGTAAAGAGACCCAAAATTCCTTTTTCCTTGAACGCCTCGATCGCGCCCTTTGCCAGCGAGCTGCCGAAGCCGATGATCGGAATCGACGCGCCCGCCCGGCCGACCTCGCCGATATATTTAAACACGCCCAAGGATTCGAGCAGAATGCCCGCGATCAGAAAAATGACCAATATCCGCGCGCTGGTCAATTTGGTGCGGATGATCAGGATTTGCGCGATCAGGCAGAACGCGCCGCCGATCGCAAAGACCAATAGGTATTTAAAAAATGTGTCCATATCTTTTACCTCATTTTAATTGATTTCTAACGGTTTAGACTTGGAACGTAACGGCGCATATCCGCCGCTATGCTTCAAGCACGACGGCGTGGGCGATCGACGGAATGCTCTCCCCCTGATACGCGGTCGTGGGACTCATCAACGCGCCTGTGGCGATAAAGAGCACTTTTTTGAACGCCCCCGCCTCCATTTTGTCCATAATATACGTGTTCAGTATCGCCGCGCCGCAGCCGCAGCCGCTCCCGCCCTGACAAACGCTGTCCGAAAACGGAAAGATCATCGCGCCGCAGTCATGATAGTTCGGGCCGAGATTGATTCCCTTTTCGCCGCACAGGTCGCGCAAGATATCCGAACCGAGTTTGCCGAGGTCTCCCGTCGCAATTAAATCATAATCGTCAGCGTTCCGCCCCGTGTCCTCAAAGTGCGCGACCAATGTTTTCATCGCCGCGGGCGCCATGGCCGCCCCCATGTTGTTGATATCGGTCACGCCGTAATCGACCACCTTGCCGAACGTCGCGCCCGTCACGGCGATTTGTGCCGGCTTCCCGTTTCCGACGGTATTCTTTTCGTTCGCGCCGCTGTTTTTACCGATTTTATTCGCATTTCCGTTCTCCTCCGATGAGGACAACACCGTGCAAGCCGCCGCCGTCACTGTCCATTGCGCGTAGGGCGGGCGTTGGTTGCCAAGCTCCAAGGGGCCGCGGTACTGCCGTTCCGCGGTGGAAAAGTGGCTGCCCGTGGCACACGCGACCGTCTTGAAATAACCCGCGTTGACGATCGACGCGCCCAACGCCAAACTTTCGGCCATCGTCGAGCACGCGCCGTACAGCCCGATATAGGACGTGTTGAAGCGGCGCGCCACGAAGGACGAGCTGATGATTTGGTTCAGCAAATCGCCCGAAAACAGCACGTCCACCTCGTCCAAGCTGACCTTGGCGTTCTCGATCGCCGCAAAGACTGCGTGCTCCATGATCTTTTTCTCGGCCTTTTCAAAGGTCTTTTCACCCCATTTGTCGTCTTTCAGAACATCTTTAAAGTATTCCTTTAAAGGCCCCCCGCCCTCCTTCGGCCCCACGACCGCGTGGCGCCCGATCACCTTGGGGCGGTTGGGAAATTGAATCGTTTGGTTTAAACGTTCGCGCATAGTTAGCTCCTTTTTAACTGAAAAGTGAAAAGTGAAAACTGAAAAGTGAAAATTTCGGTCGAATATCCGTAAAGACGGCTTGTCGGCGGGTAAGGAACTTATAGCATAATAAAGGTTCTTTCGCGGCAGATCCTTAATTTTCAGTTTTCACTTTTCAGTTTTCAGTTATTTAAAGATAACGCCGTAGATCAAATAATTCAACAGCGCGCCCAAAATCGAATAGACGACGCCGTTGACGATGACGGGGCCGGCGACATAGAACATTTTCGCACCGACGCCGAACGTCAGGCCCTCGGCCTTGTATTCGATCGCGGGGCTGGCGATCGAATTCGCAAAGCCCGTGATCGGCAGAAACGTACCCGCGCCCGCGATATGCCCGATATCGTCGAACACACCGATCGCGGTCAACAGGATCGCCAACGTCACCGTGAGCATCAGCGACCACGTTTTCGCGTCCTCCAAGGTCATGCCCTTAAAGATCAGCGGCAGGATATCGGTGAATGCCTGCGACATGCAGCAGATCAATCCGCCGATCAAAAAGGCGAAGAACAGCGATTTCCACGGCGACGTTTTGGGGCTTTTGATCTCGACATATTCGAGATAGCGTTTGTTGCGTTCCGCAAATTCGTTTTGCATTTTTTTACCTCCGACGCCGTCATATCTCGGGCGTGGTACGGACTACGCTTGTCAAGTCGGCTCGGTCATGTATGTCATTCATACACTCCCTCGCCGACATTGCCGACTGTTGTCCGCCTGACGCCCAATCTATGCGGCTCATTTCTTTAGCCAACATTTTATTGTATTTTGTAAATTTTGCTATTCGTCAAAAAAGTATTTAGATTCGTCGTAGAAAGCGTCCTTGAACATGCTTTCATTGTCCTCGATATTGGAAAAAGTGAATACGTCGTGCAATTTGATCATTTTAAATACCTCCGATGCATATTTTTTGCAAACAAACAAAAACTATACGCGGAAGGAAGCCGCAAGGGTAGAAAGCCCAAATTTAAAAACGGCTTTAAACAACAGGAGGAATCCGAACATGAAAAGATCCCTTATCATTTTAGCTATCGGCATCTTTGCTATCGCGCTGATCGCTTGCGGCAGAAAAGATGCCGCCTTGGGCAAGGTCAACGGCAATGCCGCCGTAAACAACGGCAACGCCCGCTCGATGATCGCCGAGAGCATGAGCTCCGCCGTGCGCGAGCTGCAAATCGCCGTCAACGACCTCGACGCTCCCTCGGAGCAGTCGTTCTTTAACGATATGTACCGCGGCGCGCATACGCGGTACGGCGGCGCAAACGATTACGCGGGCCGTTATCGCCCCGACCGCGGCGATACGGGCAGGCATAGCCTGACGCAGGACACCGCTATGAACGGAACGCAGAACGCTGCCGGCAGCCGCACGGGAACCTCCGGCGCCGTGACCGGCACGTATCCGGCGAATTACACGGGCAATACGATGAGCCCCGCGGGAACGGCTATGGGCGGCATGTCAGGCGCCGCGAACGTCACGAATACGAACACCACGGGAACGAATATGACGGCCAATAACGCGGGAACGAGCATGAACAACGGCTTTGCAAGAACGAACACGACGAATAACGCCGCCGGAACGAACATGACGAATAGCAACGCGGCGACGGCTGCAGCGACAAACCGCACGGCGAGCAATGCCGGAACCGGTAACGCGAACGACAACAATACCTATGCGGGCGCGAACACCGCAAATAACGGACAATATGCGAATATTCAAAACAACCGCCATGATTTAAATCAACAGAGCGCGACCGGAACGATGAATACGAATACGAACGCGGGCTACAACGGCGCAAACACGCAACACAACATTCACAACTTCAACCGCCGCGCCGATAACGCCTATTTCCGCAACCGGAACAACAACGGCAATGCTCAAAACGGTTACGGCGGTTCTCAAGCAGACAACGTTTACGGCCAAACCGGAATGAACGGCAGTCAAACGGCGACGAACAACTATGTCGGCGGTATGAACGCTCAAAACCGCGGCGGTTTGCTGACACAAATGTCCGAAACGACCAATCAAATGTTCGCGGGCAACGAATACCGCGAGCGCGTGACCGCCGTCCGCACGCGGATCGACGAATTGGCGAACAGAATCCGCAACGAGGAGCTTCAACTGACCGACGAACAGGCCCGCGCGGTCGACGACCTTGTGGAAATCATCAAGGAAAATACCCGCACTCTGCGCGATTCGCGCGGCTGCATCGTCAACGCGGTCAACGACATGAAGCACGCCCGCTCCGGCGGTCTGACGGGCGGCAACGCGAATGGCAATACAAACGCCGCCGTTCCGTTCGACGGCGCAGCGATGATTCGTCTCAACGGCAAAATCAAAGAACGCCGCGCCCACACCGAGACCGCTCTTGACGCCGCCGAGCTGATCTTAATGCAATGCGAATCCGTTGGCAACGATACGGCGAACAACCTGACCGCGAACAATACGAATAACGCGAGCGGCATGAATAACGCGACGAATGTCAATACGGGTAATCAAAATACAAATACCGTAAATAACAACACGAATACCGGCGTCGTCGAATATCGCGGCAATACGACGGGCACGACGGGTAATGCGAATACGGGCATTGTGAATACGCAGAACGGCGCGGCGACGGGAAACAGAACCGCGAATTACACGCCGAATTCTCAAACCATGTCCGCGGGCCTGCCCGATCAAAACCGCCCCACGCAAAGCGACCCCAAGGGTTTGGCTCCTTTAAACGGCCAAGCCGCATAAATTTTAACGGCATATACCGTCGCCGGATTCGAGCTGCGTTATCTGCTAAATGGAATGAAATAAAAGGCATAGACGCGCCGCAGACGGGTAACAGTTGTCAACGTCGGCGAAAGGAGTGTAGTTAGACCTACATGACCGAGCCGACTTGACAAACGTAGCCCGTATCCGGCGATGTCTATGCCTTTTATTCCGTAAAGCCGGCTTTCATTTTCTCTATAATCTTGTTTTCCAAGCGGGAGATTTGCACCTGTGAAACGCCCATGATGCGCGAAATTTCGCTCTGCGTTTTGTCCCGAAAATAACGGAGCATGATGATCTTTTTATCGCGGTCGTCTAATTTCCCGATCATGTCCTTTAAGATCAATTTGTTGATGACTTCCTCGCCGCCGTCCGAAGCGGCGATCCTGTCGATCAGACCGGTATGGTTGTCGCCGCTCTCGTCGGTCTTTTCAAACAGCGAAATCGGCGCGCGGCCCGAGTCCATCGCGAAAACGGCTTCCTGCGGCTCGATATGAAATTCCGCCGCGATTGTGTCGATATCGGGATCGCGGAAATTTTGCTTCTTGTAGCTTTCGATGAAGCCCGCGATTTTGCCCGACAGCGATTTCAAGGCGCGCGAAATTTTGATATAACCGTCGTCCCGCAAATACCGTTTGATCTCGCCCGCAATCATCGGCACCGCGTAGGTTGAAAAGCGCACGTTGAAAGACGCGTCGAAATTCCTGATCGCCTTTAAAAGGCCGACCGACGCCAGCTGAAACAAGTCCTCGTATTCCACGCCCTTGTTTTTATAACGTCGGACAATGCTCTTTAAAAGCGGCGAATTGTGTTCAAGCAGCTGCGCTTTCGCCGTTTCGTCGTCGGTTTTGGCGAGGGCGATGTATTTTAGAGTTGTTTCGTGATCTAACATTATGTAAATTTTAGGAGAACGAAAACTTTTGCCTTTTGCCTAATCGGCTTTATCGGCTTTGCCTTTGATGCGTTTTTCCATTTTGACGATCGTCCCGCTCCCCGCCGCGGATTCCACCTCCAAAGCGTCCATAAAGGTTTCCATGATCGCGAAGCCCATGCCGCTGCGCTCCTGTTCGGGCTTTGTGGTGTAAAACATTTCGCGCGCCCGCGCCACGTCGGGAATACCGACGCCCGCGTCGGAAACCGCAATATGCAGCCGACCGCCGCCGGCCGAGCATTTGACGGTGATATCGCCGCTCCCCTTGCCCTCGTAGCCGTGTACGATACAATTCGTGACCGCTTCGGACACCGCCGTTTTGATATCGTTGATCTCCTCCACCGTCGGGTCGAGCTGCACTGCGAAGGCCGCGACCGCGCCGCGCACAAACGCTTCGTTGACGCCGATCGCCGGAACCGTTAAGGTCATTTCATTGCTTTCTTTCATATTCTTATTCATAAATTCTATTTTAAGAGAACTTTTTATTCGGTCAGAGTCGATTGCCGCTATTTGTCGGGCGATTTGAAGGCATAGATGCAAGCAAGACGAGGAACACAAAATTTTCGAGGAGGAGTGTAGTCAGACCTACATGACTCCGAGAAAATTTCCGTGTGACAAAGTATTGCGACGCATATCTGCCATCAAATCAAATTTTGGGCATGATTTGGTAGATGCCCGACATGGTCAGCACCTTATCGGCGCCGGACGTCGGATTCGCCAAAAACAGCGGTATATTCCGCGCTTTCAGCTTTTTAAAGCGACCGATCAGGACGCCCACGCCCGTACTGTCCATAAAGGAAAGGCCGGACAGATCGATCACCACGCGTTGCACGGAACCGGCCGTCATGAGGCCGTCCAATCCGGCCCTCGTGTACTCGGCGGCATGCTCGTCAAGCTCGCCGTTCAAGCCGATATACAAGGTCTGATTGAGGACTTTACTTTCGATTCGCACGTAAAACAGAATAACAAAAAAGCGATGCCGAATAATGAGAGAATACAAAGGAAAAAGGAGAAAAATCACTTATCCGGGGAATCGTTATCGGATCGCGCGCCGCTTTCCGTACCGCTGTCCGCGGTTTTATCGAATTGCAAGTCCTCCATGCGGCGTTCGCGCCCTTCGAAAAGACGCTTTAAATTCTCGCGGTGAGCGAAGAAAATCAACGCGGTCATAACGCCCAACAAAATTGCCAACAGGATTTGATCCTTCGTGGCGGGTGCGGCAAGCAAAAGAGCGTCGCTCGGCTCAAAGTCAAAAACGAAAAATTTAAGATATTCCACGACGGTCATCATAAAGATACAGCACAGCGACGCCACGCTGCCGTAACGGAACAGCAGAAAAATCAGCAAAGCGATCGCTATCGCGCCCAGCGCGAACCGCCAATCCGCGGCGAGAAAAACGCCGATGGCCGACGCGACGCTTTTGCCGCCCTTAAAACGGTGAAAAACGGGAAACATATGTCCGACGATGGTCGAAAGCCCCGCGATATACACGCCCGGCAAGGAGGACATATTCGGGTACTCCAAAAACAGACAGCCCAAAACACAGGGAATCACGGCCTTCGCAACGTCCAGCAGTAAGGTGAACAGGCCGAATTTCCAACCCATTGTGCGCACCACGTTCATTGTGCCGGGATTGCCGCTCCCTTTCGTCGTGATATCCATATGCCGCGAGGAAGCCATCGTACGAGCAAAGCTGATATTTCCCATACAATAGGACGCGACGACCAATATAAGGATTCTCCACCAAACGAGCATAATCTTATTATTGATTATTTATTTCTTTTTGTCAACTGTTTTTATGTCACAAGTCATTTAATCGTTCCTTGCGACGATTTTGATCGGCGTGCCGGAAAAGTCAACCGCCGCGCGAATCGAGTTTTCCAAATACCGCAAGTAAGAAAAATGTACCAACCCGGAATCGTTGACCTTTAAAACGAACGCGGGCGGGCATACGCCCGTCTGCGACGCGTACAAAATCTTTAACCGGCGGCCCTTAAACGAGGGCGGCTCGGTCGTCGCCACCGCGTTATTGATAATATCGTTCAAAAGGCCCGTCGTGACGCGTTTAGAGGCGTTGGCGTGCACGACGTCGATCAGCTCCATCAATTTCTCCGTCCTCTGCCCCGTCAGCGCGGAAATCGTCAGAGCTTTATAATACTTCATGAACGCAAGGTCGGCTTCCAACGTTTGATTGTATCGCTCGATCGTGAACGTGTCCTTTTCGATGATATCCCACTTGTTGAGAGCGATCACGGAGGGCTTGCCTTGCTCGTCGATAAAGCCTGCGATTTTTAAATCCTGCTCGGAAAGCGGCTCGCCCGCGTCCAAAACGAGCACGGCGACATCGCACCGCCGAATCGCCTCGAACGCCCGCAGGACGCCGTAGGATTCCACCGTGCCCTCGTCCACGCTGCGTTTTCGCCGGATGCCCGCCGTGTCGATGATCACATAGTCCTTGCCGTTATAGGAAAAAAGCGTGTCGACCGCGTCGCGCGTCGTGCCCGGAATCTCGCTGACGATCACGCGATCCTTTTTTAAGATGCGGTTGACCAACGAGGATTTACCCGCGTTGGGCTTGCCGACGACCGCGATTTTCAGAGCTCCGCTTTCCGCGTCGTCGAAACCTCTTTCGGGCAACATGTCCAAAATTTTGTCCAAAAGGTCGCCCGTGTTCAAACCGTGCTCCGAGGAAATCGGAAACGGCTCGCCGAGGTTCAGCGCGTAGAAATCCGACACGTCGAGCCCCGCGAAGTTGTCCGCCTTGTTGACGACCAAAATCGCGGGCTTGCCACTTTTTCGCAAAAACTGCGCCGCGTCAAAGTCCGCCGCCGTCACGCCGTCCTTGTAATCGGTAAACAGCAACGCTAAATCCGCCCCTCTGACCGCTTCCTCGGTGCTTTTCAGCATTTTCGGGAAAAAGGCGTCGCCGGATTTCAACTCGATCCCGCCGGTATCGACCAACGTGAACCTGCGTCCGCGCCATTCCGCGTCGGCGTAGATGCGGTCGCGCGTGACGCCCGGCTCGTCCTGCACGATCGCGATGCGCGTGCCCGTCATTTTATTGAAGAACGTGGATTTGCCGACGTTCGGCCGGCCGATAATAGCTATGATAGGTTTCATTTTTCTTTTCTCTTTTTTGGTTTTTTTGATTTTTTTGATTTTGCATACTCTGTCAGCTTTTCCGCAAAAGCCGCGCCGTCCGTATCTATAACCTCGATTTTGACGTTTAGGCGTTCGGACAGCTCCTTGATGCTCATGCCGTCCAAAAACAAATCGCCCTCGGCACGCAGCATGACGGACGGAAGCAAGAGAAGCTCGCCCAAATCTTTGCCCTTTAATTGCGCCGCGAGATCGCCGCCCGTCACAAGGCCCGCGACCGTAACCGTATGACCGAAAAAATCATTGACGATTTTATAACGGTTTATTTTCAGATTCGGTAAGGCGCGTTCGGCCCTTGCGCACAGCGCGGATAAAAGGTTGTAC
Organism: Clostridia bacterium; assembly: GCA_026001225.1. Lineage (GTDB taxonomy): Bacteria > Bacillota > Clostridia > Christensenellales > DUVY01 > BNZQ01. The sequence continues at coordinate 1,056 of BNZQ01000019.1, read as the reverse complement.
GCCGATTCGCCCGTCGCGAGGGAAATCGTTTTCAATTCACAATTGTCGGTATTATCCTTTAACCGACCACTGACCTCTAATTGTGCATTGAGATGAAACACCGCCTGAAAGTCATATTCGAATTGTGCGAGCAAACCCACGCCGTTGCCTGCTTGCGGGAAATTCTCATACGAATCGAAATCGGGGATCGGCAGGCCCGCCCGTTGGTACATTTCATCGGAGCACCAAACGAAACGGCTGCCGCTTTTTTTTAAATACCGCCGTTGGCGCTCGTTTACCGTCTCTATAATTTCCCGCGCAAGCTTCGGCGTCACGGACTTGACGAGCGGATTTTTTTGGTACCTTGTCGTCCCGACGGGTACGACGGCAAGAGAACGCGTTTTGCCGTGCAGGGCCTCGATCGTATCGGTCAAAACCTTACCGTCGTTCAGGTCGGGGCACAGCACAATTTGCGCGTGCAGGACGATCCCGCCCGCGTGCAGCTTGTCGATCACCCGCATCACGTCGGCAATCCGCGCCGTTTTGTCGTTTAATCCTTGCTCTCCGTTCCCTGTTCCACGCTCCCCGCTCAATCCGAGCATACGCGCGCGCGTTTCCGTATCGGCGGCGTGCACGGACACGTAAAGCGGGCTGTATTTATGACGGATAATTTCGTCAAGTTCCTTTGCCGACACGTTTGTGAAAGTGACATAATTGGAAAACAGCAACGACATTTTCCAATCGTCGTCCTTAACGTACAGCGTTTCGCGTAAAGCGGGCGGCAACTGATCCACGAAACAAAACACGCACTTATTGCGGCAAACCCGCGTTTTTTCGGAGGAAGAAAACATGGTTTTCAAGTAAAAAGTGAAAGATAAAAAGTACGAACTACCTTTTACACAATATATTATAACAGAAAATCGGGAAAATTTCAAGGATTTGTTGAATCGGAGGAGTGGACAAGTAGCAATTCAGACAAAATGCATAATTCCGAAAGGGACGTCACGGTATTTATGAAGATGGCGTCCGTCCGGCTGTTTTTTATGTATTACGGGAACTCGGCATCGCAGTTTGTTC